>DATHIT010000526.1:0-3806 GCA_035489915.1 Pseudonocardia sp.
GCGGCCAGCGTCTCGTCGTCGGGTGTCTCTTCCGGCATGTCCTCGGTGACGCCGAGCGTGGTGCCCAGCGCGAGCCGCACGTCGTTCAGCGCGGACAGCCAGGCATCCGCCTGCGCCACGGTGAGCTCGGCCCGGCCGCCCTCCGGCGGGCAGGTGTCCAGCACGACGTCGGCCGCCTCGGTCTTGGCGTTCAGCAGCTCGGGCTCGCGGGCCGCGCGCAGCATCGCGGCCAGTTCGGTGTCGTCCCGGTGGAAGTCGGGCAGCAGCCGGGCCAGCACCGGGTCCTCCGGCGGGCGGGTGTGCCCGGAGCGAATGCCGGTCAGTTCGGCCAGCTCGTCGGCGGGGACATCGGAGACCCGCTCGGCGAGCATCGTGCGCACCTGCCCGATCAGGCCGCGCAGCAGCACCGCCTCCTGCTGGTCGAATACCCCGACGAGGCGGAGCTTGGCGCCCCGGCCGGTCCTGCGCCAGCCGTTCACCGTCGTCCTCTCACCGGCAATGCGGGATGCCCCTCGGGCACCAGCGCTTCGGTCACGAGCGCTGCATTGTGGCCCACAGCCCGGCGGCGTGCAGCTTCGCCACGTCGCCTTCGACCTTGTCCCGGGATCCGGACGACACGGTGGCCCGACCCTTGTGGTGTACGTCGAGCATCAGCCTGGTCGCCTTGTCCCGGTCGTAGCCGAACAGTTTCTGGAAGACGTAGGTCACATAGGACATCAGGTTGACCGGGTCGTTCCACACGATGGTCTGCCAGGGGACCTGGAGGGCGCCGGCGCCCTCCGCGACCTGCTCCGCCTGCTGGCTGGCTCCCGTCTTGGGCGCGGAAAGTGGTGCGGCCATGGGTCCATGGTGACAGCTCGGGGGTACCCCTCGCACGCCCGGGCGTCGCTCACAACGCGATCGGGCCTACGGCCGCGCGACAGTAGGCTGCCCTGTCATGAGACATCCCGGCAGCACCGCCCTGCTGACCGACCGGTACGAGCTGACCATGTTGGCCGCCGCGCTGGCCGACGGTACGGCGTTCCGACAGTGCACGTTCGAGGTCTTCGCGCGCCGACTGCCGGACGGGCGCCGGTTCGGCGTGGTGGCCGGCACCGGACGGTTGCTCGACGCGATCGATCGGTTCCGGTTCACCGAAGCCGAGCTGGGACCGCTGGCCGAGACCGGGGTGGTCGATGCGGACACGCTGCGCTGGCTGGCCGACTACCGGTTCACCGGCGAGGTCGTCGGCTACCCGGAAGGCGAGCTGTACTTCCCCGGCTCCCCGGTGCTCAGCGTGACCGGCACGTTCGCCGAGGCCGTGTTGCTGGAGACGCTGGTGCTCTCGGTGCTCAACCACGACTGCGCCATCGCCTCGGCGGCCGCCCGGATGGTGGCCGCCGCCGGCAACCGGCCGCTGATCGAGATGGGCTCGCGGCGCACCCACGAGGAGTCCGCCGTGGCCGCCGCCCGGGCCGCCTACCTGGCCGGCTTCGCCAGCACGTCCAACCTGGAGGCGGGTCGCCGCTACGGCATCCCGACCACCGGTACCGCCGCGCACGCGTTCGTCCTGCTGCACGACGACGAAGCGCAGGCGTTCGCCAGCCAGGTGGCCGCGAGCGGAGCCAAGACCACGCTGCTGGTGGACACCTACGACATCACCCGGGGGATCGAGCGCGCGGTCGCGGCGGCCGGCCCGGAGCTGGGCGCGATCCGAATCGACTCCGGCGACCTGGGCGAGCTGGCCCGACAGGCCCGTGAGCAGCTGGACCGGCTGGGCGCCAAGGCCACCCGGGTGGTGCTGTCCGGCGACCTGGACGAGTACGCCATCGCCGCGCTGCGCGCCGAGCCGGTGGACGCCTACGGGGTGGGCACCTCGCTGGTCACCGGGTCCGGGGCGCCGACCGCCGGGATGGTCTACAAGCTGGTCGAGGTGGACGGGCGGCCGGTGGCCAAACGGAGCTCGGCGAAGCAGTCCAAGGGCGGGCGCAAGTCGGCGCTGCGCCGCTACAAGCCGACCGGGACCGCGCTGGAAGAGGTGGTGTTCCTGGCCGAGAAGCCGGTGGCGGCGGGTCCGCACGACCGGGTGCTGCCGATGCCGCTGATGTACCGGGGCGAGCAGGTGGACGACGTGCCGAGCCTGGAGCAGTCCCGGGAGCGGCTGCGCGCGGCGCTGGTCTCGGTGCCCTGGGAGGGGCTCAAACTGTCCCGGGGCGAGCCGGCTCTGCCCACCGTCTTCGAGTGAGAGGTCTGGAGCATGCGCGCACTGATCATCGTGGACGTCCAGCTCGACTTCTGTGAGGGCGGCTCGCTGGCCGTGGCCGGCGGTGCCTCGGTGGCCGAGCGGATCAACGCGGTAACCGACCGGTACGACCAGGTGGTGGCCACCAGGGACTACCACGTGGACCCCGGTGACCACTTCAGCGACAAGCCGGACTTTGGGCGCAGCTGGCCGGTGCACTGTGTGGCGGGCACCGCCGGCGCGGCGTTCCACCCGGCGCTGGACGTCGCCCCGATCGGCGCGGTGTTCGCCAAGGGCGCGTACGCGGCGGCCTACTCCGGCTTCGAGGGTGCCGAACCCGGCGGGGCCGGCCTGGCCGACTGGCTGCGCGCCCGCGAGGTCACCGAGGTGGACGTGGTCGGCATCGCCACCGACTACTGCGTGCGAGCCACCGCGCTGGACGCCGCGCGCGCCGGCTTCGCCACCACCGTGCTCACCGAGCTGACCGCCGGCGTGGCCTCGGAGAGCACCGCCGCCGCGCTGGACGAGCTACGCGCCGCCGGAGTCACCGTCGCGTAGCACATCGGCTACGATCGTTGTGTGGCTGAGATCCCGCTGCGCGAGCTGCGCAACAACACCAGCGAAGTGCTGCGCCGGGTCGAGGACGGCGAGGAGCTGGAGGTCACGGTCAACGGCCGCCCGGTCGCCCGGCTGGTTCCGATGCCTCGACGCCCTCGGTTCCTCCCCGCCGAGGTGCTCCTCGCCCATCCCGCCGATCCGGGCCTGCTGGACGATCTCCGCGAAATCCTCGGCGATGAGACCACCGATGACATGAAGGACCCATGGGAACGCTACGGGCGCTAGCTGACACGTCCTTGCTCGTCGGTCTCGAGCAGGGACGGGTGGTCCCGGCGAAGCTGCCGGCGCTCACCGTATCCGTTGTCACCATCGGCGAGCTGAAGTTCGGCCTGCTCGCGGCGCGTGCACCCTCGATTCGAGCACAGCGGCTACGCACATTGCAGGACGCCCTGGGCCTGGAGCCTCTTCCGATAGACGAACACGTCACGGATGCTTGGGCCGAGCTCCGAGTTGCCCTGTGGACCGCCGGTCAGCGGCTCGACGCCAACGACGCGTGGATCGCGGCCACGGCGATTGCCCATGGCCTGCCGCTGGTGACACAGGATCGCGACTACGACGGCGTGCCGGGCCTTGACGTGGTGACGCTGTAGCGTCACGTGGCGTGCCGAGCTCGACCGCCAAGCTGACTCCACCCACCGCCAGCGGGATCGACCTGCCTGGCGTGGACGAGATGCTCAGCGCCGCCGTGGAGGCGGTCGGCGGGCAGCCCCGGGAAGGGCAGCAGCGGATGGTGCGGGCGGTGCGCGCCGCGCTGCAGGAGGGCACGCACCTGGCCGTGCAGGCCGGCACCGGCACCGGCAAGTCACTGGCCTATCTGGTGCCGGCGATCCGGCACGCCATGGCGAACGACACCACCGTGGTGATCTCCACCGCGACCATTGCCCTGCAACGCCAGCTGGTGGACCGGGACCTACCTCGGCTGGCCGAGGCGCTCACCCCGGTGCTGGGCCGCAAGCCCACCTTCGCC
>DATHIT010000527.1:0-6707 GCA_035489915.1 Pseudonocardia sp.
CTGTTGTTCCACCACTCCCGCCGGGTGTTCCTGTTCGGGATGCTGCAGGGCATCAGGCGCGGCCTGACCCCGGACCCGGAGCTGCTCTACGTCGGCGCGATGTTCCACGACCTGGGGCTGACCGAGAAATACCGCACCAGCGACCAGCGCTTCGAGATCGACGGCGCCAACGAAGCGCGTCGCTTCCTCACCGCGCACGGCATCGACGACGAAGGCGCCCGCCGAGCCTGGACCGGCATCGCATTACACACCACCCCAGGCATCCCGGAGTTCATGGAGCCCGAGGTCGCCCTGGTCACCGCGGGCGTGGAGACCGACGTGCTGGGCATCGGCTACCTCGACCTGGACCCGGCGGCGGTCCGCGCGGTGACCGACGCGCACCCCAGGCCGGACTTCAAGCGGCAGATCCTGGCCGCCTTCACCCAGGGCTTCGCCGACCGCCCGGACACCACCTTCGGCACCGTGAACGCGGACGTGCTGGCGCATTTCTCTCCCGGGTTCACCCGCACCGACTTCGTCGAGGTCATCCAGGGCAACGCCTGGCCCGAGTGAGGCCGCGCTAGACCAGGGGAACCCGAGGGCCGGATGCCCGGCCCTCGGGTGCGTCAGGCGCGTTTGCGGGCGCGCAGCACGGCGTCCCGGATGGTGATCTCCCGGCCGTCCGGATCGGTGGTGGGCCGCGCGCGGGTGTCTGTGACGAGGACGTCCCACCGGGCCGGGTCGAGCCGCTCGGCCAACTGCTCGGCGTCGTCGGGTGGCGAGGGCGGGCCGACCCGGGGCCGGTGGACCTGGCCAAGCTGATGCCGGTGGCCTACGTGGTCGGGGTGTTGTTCATCGGCTACAGCGTGCTGGTCGTGCTCGCCGACGTGTTCAACCCGCTGCGCCGGTTACGGCGGATCAGGGCGCTCTCATCATGGCTCAAAATTAACACCACGGCTTTTTGATCACAGGTTTGGCAGCCCTGACGTTGAATTGATCACAGGCGTCCTGGCGCGCGCGCGGAGCCGCCCAGCCAGCTCGGCAGCGCCCAGCCACCCGTGCCGAACGGAACGGGAGGGCCAGGCAGAGCAACGCCAGCTCGGCGCGGGTCACCGCGCTCGCCGATCTCATCCTGGACACCATCGACGGACTGCTGCTCGACCGGCTGGTGAATCGGGACCAGGCCCGGTGCGATGCCGCCGCGGCGGCCTTCGCCGACCTACTGGAGCAGGTCCAGACGCATCCCGGCCCGGGCCAGGGACACTAGAGCGTGTCCCGGACGTTCGGTCGTCAGGCGCGTTTGCGGGCGCGCAGCACGGCGTCCCGGATGGTGATCTCCCGGCCGTCCGGGTCGGTGGTGGGCCGCGCGCGGGTGTCCGTGACGAGGACGTCCCACCGGGCCGGGTCGAGCCGCTCGGCCAGCTGCTCGGCGGTGAAGAACAGGTCGGGGTCCGGCGGCCGGGGCATCGTGGTGTGCATGTCGGACGGATGATGGCCGACGATGAGCAGCGTGCCGGCGGGCGCGACCGATCTGGCCAGCCGGGCGTACAGCGGGTCGCGCAATGCCGGTGGGAAGTGCATGAACTGGGCGCTGACCAGGTCGTAGGCGCGGGGCTCCGGCACCCAGGTGAGCAGGTCCACCTGTTGCCAGGTGATCCGGCCGGCGATGTCCGGGTCGGCGCTGCTGGCGCCGCGTTCCAGCGCGACGGCGGAGACGTCCACGGCGCTCACCCGCCAGCCCCGGCTGGCCAACCAGTGGCTGTCTGCGCCTTCTCCGCAGCCGGCGTCCAGCGCGCTGCCCGGTTCCAGGTCTCCGGCCTCCGCGACGAGCCACGGGTTTGGCTCGCCGCTCCAGATCCGGGTGGCCGAGCCGTAGCGCTCGTCCCAGAACCCGGCGGTGAATCGTTCGTCCATGGTGGTGCTCCCCTCTGTGTGTTGATCAGGAACGCGCGGCGGTCATGCCGTCCAGGCCGTGGCGGCGCTCGCCGAGTAGGCGTTCGCAGTTGTCTGCCTCGGACGTCGGCGAGAACGGGTCCGCGCGCCGTGCGACGGCCCGGCGGGCGTCCTCGGTGACGAGGTCGAGGTTGATCGCCGAGGCCGCCATGACCCCGCCGGCGGCGGCCCCGATCACCGGGGCGAAGAGATCGGTGACGTTGCCGGCCACCCAGACGCCCGGCGCGGCGGTCAGCCCGGTCGGGTCGGACTCGATGTAGCGGCCGACACCTCGCGGGTGCTCGGCGCTGACCAGCCCGAGGTCGTCGAGGATCTCGCTCCGGGCGACGAACCGGGGCATCAAAGCCAGCGCCCGCCGAGGGACGACCTGCCCGGAAGCCAGCCGGACACCGGTGAGCTGGTCGTCGGTGATCTCCAGACCGGTGACCTCGCCGTCGACCACGGCGATGTCGAGCGCGGCGAGCTGCTCCCACTGCTCGTCGGTGGGATCGGGCGCGGTGTGTGCGAACAGGGTCACCTCGGAGCTCCACTGGTGCAGCAGCAGCGCCTGATGGATGGCGTGCGGGCCGGTGGCCAGCACGCCGATCGGCTGGTCGCGGACTTCCCAGCCGTGGCAGTAGGGGCAGTGCAGCACGTCGCGGCCCCAGCGCTCCCGCAGCCCGTCGATCTCCGGCAGCTCATCGACCAGGCCGGTGGTGACCAGCAACCGCCGCGCGGTGTACTCCAGGCCGTCGTCGGTGCCCACCACGAAACCCCGCTGGTCGCGGCGCGCGGAGCTGGCGACGCCGCGCCGGACGGTTCCGCCGTAGCGGGTGACCTCCTCGGCGCCGAGGCTGAGCAGCTCGGTCGGGCCCAGCCCGTCCCGGGAGAGGAAGCCGTGCACCCCGGCGGCCGGGGCGTTGCGCGGCTGGCCGGCGTCCAGCACCAGTACCGAGCGGCGCGCCCTGGCCAAGGTCAGCGCGCCGCTGAGGCCGGCGGCGCCGGCGCCGATCACGATCACGTCGTAGCTGTGGTCCTTCATGCCGACCACTGTCTGCGCGCGCTGGCGGGATTGACAAGTAATGTTGCTGCTATGGCAAGTGGCGAGATGCCCGACCTGGACGATGTGCTGCTCGCCGTGGGTCCTCGGCTGCGTGCGCTGCGCCGGCGGCGGGGCGCGACGCTGGCCCAGCTCGCCGCGAGCACCGGGATCTCGGTCAGCACCCTGTCCCGCCTGGAGTCCGGTCAGCGGCGGCCCACCCTGGAGCTGCTGCTCCCGCTGGCCCGCGCCCACCAGGTCCAGCTGGACGAGCTGGTCGGCGCCCCGCCCACCGGGGACCCGCGGATCCACTCCCGCCCGATCATCCGCCACGGCTCCACGTTCATCCCGCTGACCCGCCGGCCGGGCGGGCTGCAAGCCTTCAAACAGATCATGCCGCCGGGCCCGCCAGGACGGGAACCGGACCTGAAGGTCCACGAGGGCTACGACTGGTTCTACGTGCTGTCCGGCCGGCTGCGCCTGCAGCTCGGCGACCAGGACCTCATCCTCAAGTCCGGCGAGGCGGCGGAGTTCGACTGCCACATCCCGCACTGGTTCAGCAATCCGGGCCCGGAGCCGGTAGAGATCCTCACTATCTTCGGGCCGCAGGGTGAGCGCGTGCACGTGCGCGCCCGCCCCACCAACGGAAAGGGACACGATGACTGAGCTGTACCCGCCGATCGAGCCGTACGAGCACGGCATGCTGGACGTCGGGGATGGTCAGCTCATCTACTGGGAGACCTGCGGAAACCCGGCCGGCAAGCCCGCCGTGATGGTGCACGGCGGCCCCGGGTCAGGATGCTCGGAGCGGCACCGCCGCGGCTTCGACCCTCGGCGCTACCGCGCGGTGCTGTTCGACCAGCGCGGCTGTGGGCGCAGCACCCCGCACGCCAGCGACCCGGCCACGGATCTGAGCGTGAACACCACCGACCACCTGATCGCTGACCTGGAGCGGCTGCGCGAGCACCTCGGCATCGACCGCTGGCTGCTGCACGGCGGCTCCTGGGGCTCCACGCTGATCCTGGCCTACGCGCAGCGGTATCCGCACCGGGTGACCGAGATCGTGATCGCCGCTGTCACCATGACCCGGCGTTCGGAGATCGACTGGCTCTATCGGGGCGCGGGCCGTTTCTTCCCGGAGGCATGGGAACGGTTCCGGGACGGAGCACCCGAGGCGGACCGCGACGGCGACCTGCTCGCCGGGTACGCACGCCTGATGGACAGCACCGACGCCGCCGTCCGGGAGCAGGCCGCCCGGGACTGGTTGACCTGGGAGGACGCGGTGGTCTCGGCGGAGCCGAACGGGCGGCGCAACCCCCTCAGCGACCGCCCACCGGCCGCCGCGATGGCGTTCGCGCGTCTCTGCGCGCACTACTTCTCGCACGGCGCCTGGCTGGAGGAGGGCACCTTGCTCCGGGACGCCGGCAAGCTGGCCGGCATCCCGGGTGTGCTGGTGCATGGCCGGCAGGACGTGAGCGGCCCGGCGGGCACCGCGTGGGAGCTGGCCCGGGCCTGGCCGGACGCCCAGTTGTCGATCATCGAGGACGCCGGGCACACCGGCAGCGACGCGATGCGCGACCGGATCATCGGTGCGCTGGATGCCTTCGCTCGCTGAACCGGCGGCCCGGCGGCTACCCGAGGATTACTGCTTGGAGTAGGCGAACGGGCGGACCGCGATGATCACCCGGTCCGCCGAGTCCGGCGGCGGGGCCGGGTTCTCCATCCCGTACCGCTCGGCCAGCTTGACGTAGAAGGCGCCGGTCGGGTCCGGCGTGACGCTCTCCAGTACGCACCGGGCCTGCAGGTACTGGTAGGGCTTTGCGGCATCCAGCACCGAGACCGCGACGTGCGGGTTGTGCTCGATGTTGCGCAGCTTGGCCCGGCGGGTGGTGTGGGTGAATCGCAGCAGTTCGCCGTCCCACTCGAACCACATCGGGGTGACCGCGGGGTCGCCGTCCGGCCGGACCGTGGCCAGGTGCCCGAAGTTGGGCTGAAGTAGAAGTTCCTCGTATCCCTCAGGGATCGCGTTCATGGCGCCATCTTGCCCCCGGGCGCCCGCGCCGCGCACCCCGGCGATCATGCGCCGGATATGGCACCCTCAGCCCGCAAGCTGGCCCCGCAACGTCTTGCCATTCCGGGGTACCGTCTGCCTGACTAGTGCCGGGCACTTGCACCTTTACGCCTCGCTGCCGACCAATGACGCGACAGGAGACCAATGATGCTCGGCCTGATGCAGGACCGTCCGCTTGTGCTGCCGCACGTGTTCCACCGGGCCGAGCAGCTGTTCGGGCACAAGGAGATCGTCACCGCCACGGCCGGCGCCGAGCAACGCTCCACCATCGCGGAGTGGGCCGTGCGGGTCCGCCGGCTGGCTACCGCGCTGGACAGGTTGGGCATCAGTGCCGACGGGCGGGTGGCCACCTTCTCCTGGAACAACGCGGCGCACCTCGAGCTGTACATGGCCGCCCCGTGCACCGGCCGGGTGCTGCACACGTTGAACATCCGGCTGTTCCCCGAGCAGCTCAGCTACATCGTGAACCACGCCGAGGACGAGATCATCTTCGTGGACCGGTCGCTGCTGCCGTTGCTGTGGCCGTTGACCGACAAGATGGACACCGTCAAGCACTTCGTGGTCATCGACGACGGGGCGGACGTGGACATCCCGGACGACCCCCGCGTCCTGTACTACGAGCGGCTGCTCGCCGAGTCCGAGCCGTACCAGGGTCGCTTCGTGGTGGAGGACGAGAACAGCGCGGCGGCGATGTGCTACACCTCGGGCACCACCGGCAACCCGAAGGGCGTGGTGTATTCGCACCGCTCGTCGGTGCTGCACTCGTTGATCTCGCTGGTCGCGGACGGCGCGGCGCTGTCCGAGCGAGACGTGGTGATGCCGATCGTGCCGATGTTCCATGCGAATGCCTGGGGCCTGCCCTACGGGTGCCTGCTGGCCGGCTCGAGCATGGTGTTCCCCGGCCCGAACATGACGCCCAAGGCCATCCTGGAGCTGCTCGCGAAGCACCGGGTGACGGTGACCGGCGGGGTCCCCACCATCTGGATGGGCGCGCTGCCCATGCTCGAGCAGTTCGACCTGTCCGCGCTGCGAACCATCCTGTGCGGGGGGTCGGCGGTGCCGAAGTCGCTGTCCGAGGCCTTCCGGGAGAAGCTCGGCATCCCGATGCTGCACGCCTGGGGGATGACCGAGACCAGCCCGATCGCCACCATGTCCACCCCGCGCAGCCAGCATGACGCGATGACCGAGGCGGAGCGCGCCGACGTGCGGGCCCGGCAGGGCCAGGCGGTGCCGCTGGTCGAGCTGCGGCTGGTCGATCCGGAGTCCGGCGACGAGCTGCCCTGGGACGACCAGCACACCGGCGAGATCCAGGCCGCCGGGCCGTGGATCGCGAAGGAGTACTACCGGGGCGAGGGCGGCGGCGCGCAGTTCACCGAGGACGGTTGGCTGCGCACCGGGGACGTGGCCGCCGCGGATCGGTACGGGTTCGTGCGGCTGGTCGACCGGACCAAGGACCTGGTCAAGTCGGGCGGCGAGTGGATCAGCTCGGTCGACCTGGAGAACGAGATCATGTCGCACCCGAAGATCGCCGAGGCGGCGGTGATAGCGATCCCGCACGAGCGGTGGGTGGAGCGGCCGATCGCCTGTGTGGTGGTAAAGCCGGGCGAGAAGCTGACCTCGGCGGAGGTGCTGGACTACCTCCGGCCCCGGGTGGCCAAGTGGTGGCTGCCCGACGCCGTGGAGTTC
>DATHIT010000528.1:0-24368 GCA_035489915.1 Pseudonocardia sp.
GGCGGCGTTCTCGGTGAACCCGACGATGCTCATCGCCGCCAGGGCGCTGCTCGGGATGGTCGGCGCCAGCCTGCTGCCTTCGACGCTGGCACTGATCCGAAGCCGGTGCTGCTCCCTGAGTCGCGTGACCCCGACACCGGACGGCTGGACCTGGTCAGCGCGGCGATGTCGTTGGCAGCCGTGCTCGGCATCGTCTACGGGCTCAAACGTACCGCCGTGGACGGGCCGGACGTGCCGGCGGTCCTCGCGGTGCTCGCCGGGCTGGCGGTGGGTGCGGCTTTCCTGCGTCGCCAGCGTGCCCTCACCCATCCGCTGATCGACCTGACGCTGTTCGGCTCGGCGCGGTTCGACCTCGCCCTGGTGGCTCAGCTGTGTGTGAACGCGGCGTGGGCTGGTACCTACCTGTTCGTCACCCAGCACCTGCAGCTCGTGGCCGGGTTGTCCCCGGTGGTGGCGGGGTTGTGGACCTTGCCCGGCGTCGCGGCGGGCGTCGTCACATCCACGTTGGTGCCGAGGCTGGTGGGCAGGGTACGACCGGAGATGCTGCTGGCCGGGGTACTGGCGGTGTCCGCCGCCGGCTGCGTCGTGCTCGCAACCGCCGGGGTCGGTATCGGTGTGGTGGTCACCGGTGCGGCCATCGTCATGGCGATGGCCAGTGCGGTCGTGGCCGTCAGCACCGATGTGATCGTCGGTTCCGCGCCGCCGGAGCGGGCCGGTGCGGCCTCGTCGGTGTCGGAGACCAGCTCCGAGCTCGGGATCGCGTTCGGCGTCGCGCTGCTGGGCGCCGCCGGCGCCGCGGCGTACCGGGATGCGCTGGTCGTGCCCTCCGGTATCGCGGACTCGGCGTGGGGGACCCTCGGTGGCGCGCTGGACATAGCGCGCGGCCAGCCCGACGGTGCGGCGGTCGCCGACGCCGCCCGGAGTGCGTTCCTCACCGGGATGCACGTCGCGGCTTGGGTCGGCGCCGCGATCATGGCGGCCGCCACGGCATCGGCGCTGGTGATATCGCGCCGCACGCGCGCCTCGGACCCGGCCGCAACGACCTGCGGGTGAGGCCAGATTCACCTACGCGTGCGTGGCCATCTTCGACCGGCGATCTGGCGAGCTCCGCAGGGGCGCCAACTGGCGTGTCATCCACGACAACGGAAGCCGGACTCATAATCGTGAACCTTTGAAACGATCACTGAAGATCGCTCCACGACGTCGCTACCAGCATAAACAGTGGGGCGGGTGGGGCTCGAACCCACGACCTGACGGATTATGAGTCGGCAAGTTCACCCTGCAGGAGTACACCACCTGGGCTTTCGGTGGCGGTGGTTCGCGGGCATAGGTCCGTCGAGGCACCGGTGGACGCGAGTTGATGGACAAGTTGATGGACAAGATTGTCCACTTTGGATAGCGGGTGTCCCTGTGCGGCCCTCGTCCTTGCAGCGATTGGTCGATTGAAATGTGGAGCGTTGGGCCGCCTCGTCCGATGGAGCTTCGAACCCGCTGTTTCAGGGTGCGGTAGAGCTGGCGGGCGATGTATCGCTTCAGGCAGCGTCGGATCTCCTGGGGTCTCTTGCCTTGGGTGGTGCGTCTGGCTGGTTCGGATCCATACCGGGGCCCAAGGTCTGGGGTGCTGCGCAACCGCCTGGGAGTCGCCGACGCGGCACTGTTGGAGCAGACCGAGACGGACTTCAGTGCCTCCCGGTTGGCGCAGCTACGGCGCCGTCTGCTTCCCGGTAACTACGACCTGCGGCGTCTGTGTCTCTTTCACCAGCACAGCTCCAGCGACGTCTATCCGTGGGCAAGGCAGATTCGAACCGTGGCGATCTTCAAGGGTGATTCGTTCTGCCTGCCGCAGCAATCTTACGTTTCCCGTCGAATACGTGGGCCGGCCAGGCAACCTTTCAACGCAGAGGAAACAAAACATTGACCACCCGGTTGGTCGACCACCCTTGACCGCCTTTCTATTGCCGCGAGAGCCGTGGTGCTTCAGCTCGCCTAGGTTGTCACGGAGCAGTTCGGCAACATGTGCGAGCACTCGCGTGGTAAATGGCGATTTACATGTCTAGCCTGGAAGATTGATAGAGGATCGAAGTAATCTTGATCCGACTGGACATGGGACGAAACCGCGCTTATCTTGGAGTTCGCCCTCGTCGCTGAGGAACCACTGGAAAGGAGTCCGCCCGAAGAAATGCACGACCATGATCACCAATGCGCCGGCCAGCCGAGGGCGCTGCCGGACCCACCTGAGCCACCGATCTACAAGACCACGAACACTGGCCGGCACGTGGCGCTGACCGTGATTACGGGTGGCGTGTGGGGCCTGTTCGTCTGGTGGCCCCTGCATGAGGCCGTCAAGGCGCAGAACAAGCGCAAGCGCATCCGTTACGCGGCTGCGATGTCCGCGTACTGGCACGCCGGTACAGCCAGCGTTGAGTAAGCACCGCTCCTACAAGGGGCGGCCCGGCGGGATTCGCGGCACGAAGTTCAGCCCCAAGTCGCCGAGGGTCCCGAGCCCTCGTAAACCCGTTTGTGTTGCCACGGTGGTGTTCAACCTGATCCACGCCGCCGCGGTTCGGCTCCGGAAGACCAGCTAGCCCACACAAGCGAGAGGCCCCTCCCGAGCTCCCGGGGGAGGGGCCCTTCTTTCGTCTCGGGCTGGTTCTACCGCGCCGCTTCACCTTCACCACGGCGACGGCGAGCCCGGCCGCGATGGACGGGAACGGCTAACCTGAGACGAACGCCCAGATGAACAGGCCGACCACTTGTGGGGTTCGACCAGTCGGCCGCCGACCCTGAGCTGTGGGTTCATGCTGCGGGCTCGTATTCGTTGATTAGGCCGCCGAGGATCGGTCGACGTGCGGTTCGCCGGTGATTGAGATCCGCGACGGGATGGTTGGGCTGTGGAGGCTGGAGTTGGCGGGATCGGTGAGGTCTGCAGCCGTTGTAGTGCGCCATGTACTCAGTCAGCACGGTCTGTAGCTGTCGCTCGCTGAAGATCAGTATGCGGTCGGTGAGCTCGGTTCTGGCCGTGAGCGCGAATCTCTCGGCGAAACAGTTCGCCTTTGGACAACGGGGTGGAATCCTCACGACCTCGATGCCCACGTCGGCCAGGACGGCGTCGAACGATCTGGTGAACTGGCCGGCCCTGTCGCGTACAAGGAACCGGAACTCTTCGACGCGGTCACCCAGATCCATGACCAGGACACGGCGGACGCTTGAGGCTCCCACGCGATGGCCGACTTTGAGTAATTCGCCCTGGATTCTCTTGTATCCCCAGTTCGGGTTCTCCCTGGCCATCCGCTCGATCAGCAACGCGATGGCCTCATCAAGAGTGGGGCGTCCGAGTCGGTGCGGGTAGTCCACTTCTTCGCCACCAGGCGACGGTGCCAGCGCAAGATCGTGTCCGGGGTCACCAGCCTCAACTCACGTAGTGCCCTCGGAAGCATTCGGATCAACGCGGCCAAACACAGCGCGATCCGCCCAGTCCAAGCGAGGCCTCGGATGGGCTCTTCGCAACACAGCCACCTCGTGGCGCAAGACCAGCAGCTCCACATCCTTGGACGCCGACGACCGGCCGAGCAGCACCAACCAACTCAGCAACCGAACGAAGATCAGATATCCACAGGTGGGAGATGTCAGCCGACTTTTGGAACCCGACAAGTGGCCGCCGAGGCCAGTAGCACCGCGAGCAGCGGACCTGGTCGGGGAACACGATCTCGGCTACCAGCCCAGGATTATTTCGGAGTGGCCAGTCTTCAGCCTTCGCCCGTCGATCACCGCGTGTGATGGGAGCCCTGCCAGATGCGTATCGCGATCTGGAGATTGAAGCGGACGTCGGAGGCTCCTAGGTCGTGATGTAGGAGGTCACGGATGTGGTGGAGGCGGTAGCGGACGGTGCTGCGATGGATATCTAGCGCCTCGGCGGTTTGGCCGTAGTGGCCGGTGTGCTTCAGGTAAGAGGCCAGGGTTTCGGTTAGGTCGGTGGCGTGCAGGTGGTCGTAGTCCAGCAGGGGAGCCAACCATTCCTGAACAAAGTCATCGGCCTCAGGCGTCGACACCAGGCCATAGACGCCCAAGTCATCGTGGTTAGTGACGCCGTGCCGGTCGTCGGAAGCGGTCCGAATTTCAAGAGCTTGTCGAGCTTGGCGGTAGGACCGGGGGATGTCGCGAGGCACCCGGGCCAGGCCGCCGACGCCCATTGACCCGGCACCGCCGGGTAGCGCCTTTGTGATCAAGTCAAGCATCGCCAGCCACACAGCGGTGTCTGCCCATGCGTCTATATCCAATCGCTGCGCGAGCAAAATCACCATGTGATCGCGGCGAGTAGCCACGCAGGTGATCTGCAGGGCGTGTGTGGCACCATCGACGGCGTCGAGAAATCTGTCATCGAGCGCTTGTGTAGTCCACCGCAGCGCGACAGCCCGGTACGGACTGTTTGGGACCTGGCCCAGGGCGCGCCCCCGACGCACCAAATCCTCGTCGGACATCACGTCGGTGCCGCCATCGAGCAGGTCATCGGCCAACTCGCGACTGAGCCGGGCATGGGTGGCGGCAGCGAGCAATCGTTGAGTTCGGCGCCATTCCTCGGGCGGCGGTCGAGAACAGATCGGCGTTCACCCCCAAGAGGCAGTACACGTGCCGGAGTCCGCGGCCGCGGGGCAGAACAGTACCCCGGGGGAACCAACATTAACCTTGCAATAAGTTGGGACTTGAGGGACCTTTGGGACGAAAGTGATTGGTGAGGGTTTTGTCCGCAGGGTTACGAAGAGTCCGCAATTTGGCGGCTGAGCTCCTCGGCAATCTCCTGAAGGTCATCATGAATGGCCATGAGCTGTTCGAAACGAGCGGCCGCGTCATGGGGCAGGTGGGTAATCCGATCCGCCAGGTGGCGAATCCGTGCACTTATTTCCGCGTCTGAATGCACCAGATGCTCCTCGGTGGCCATCTACCTGAGGTCGAATCACGGGTCGTAGGCCGGTTCCTGATACCCATCCCCGTGAACGTCAAGCCACGATAGAGCACGCATCTCGCCGACCCGGATAGCCACGCCGTTGGAATGGCCGACCGAGCGGTATAAACAATGTTTCCCGCCGGGACGTCCGGTCCAGCAAGAATCGTGGACGATCCTGAGGGCGTGTGCAGATTTGTTTCTGCGTCTTCTAGCCGCGTACCAAATTCGCTGGACGGTGCGGCCAGTGCGGCAAGCGGGTGTACGACTCCAGTAAATCCCCCGGGCCTCCAGTCTATCCATGGCTGCTGGCTGCGCTCCACACGCCGGGTGGCGCGCGGAGCGTTCGTGAGCCAGCGTCCTACCGCTGATACTGCATGACCTCGCCTGATACCGGTCTGGCCGGCGACGTTCGCACCAGGTCCGGAACTCGTAGTCCTGCCCGTAAGCCTCGTCCCCGGCCACCCACGAGGCCGGCGCGCCGCCACTAGCGCACGGTCCAGCATGGCTTGGGCCAGCACCGCCTTGGTGGCGAACTCGACCTCGTCGCCGATCGCCGCCCGGCAGCGCTTCCGACGCTATCCAGGACTTCGCCAGGCAAGAGCTCCCGGTCGATCAACGTCCGTCCCTTGGCGGTGGCGTAGGTCAAAAATACGCCAGCTGGCAGTCCCGCCAACGGCGCCAACACCCCACGCACATACGCTCGAGCCCGCCGACGCGGCTCAACCCGACAAATCCGCGCCGCTATCCCCGCGAACAGCTCATCCAGCCCAGCTGCCCACGCCGCAACGTCCTCCTCCACGATCACAAGATCGAGACCCCAGCAGGAGAAGATCACAAAGTGCGGCTGAAGTACAAGAGCACCGGGGAGTGGTCATCCAGCACGCGCACAAATGCCGGGTGCCCATCTTGGCTGTGGACTACGGGTGCCGGGTGGCGTGCGACCGGTCCCGCGGCCGCGGGACCGGTCGAGCATGCCGGCCTCGCCCGCGACCCCGCGGCACCGACTCCAGCACGTCACAAGAAACCTTTCGCGGTCAGCCGCGCTGGAGTTCAGCCCACAGGCTGTCGGCGACGCGGGGTCGACAACGCCGCCACCCAACTCGGGCTGTAGCTAGCCGATCATCGTTCGCGGGTGCCCCCCGGGTGTGTCTTGGGATTCAGTATGGGCGCGGATGGACAGGGGTTCGCCTTCACAGTCGACGACCCCTTCAGCAGCGGCTGACTACATCGCACCCACCTGGCCCAGAGGCGGGCGCGGGCGCGGCTGGTCGGCCACGCGAGGCCGTCGCCGACCCGGAGAAATACCGACGTGACCGCCAGGACCTGCCGTTGCTCTCTGGTCCCTTGACAGATCACGCTCAGTAGGTCGTTGCCCCGCGCAACCGCTATTCCCCCGTCACCTTGATCCGTCGAGGTTTGGCGGCTTCGACTTTCGGGGCGTGAAGGTTGAGGACGCCGGCTCTCAGCTCCGCGGTGATCTTGTCGGCGTCGACCTCGCCGGGCAGCGTGAAACGGTAGTCGAACTGGCCGACCTTGCGAGTCTGTCGGCGCAGGATGCCTTTGCGCTCCCGTTGCTTGATCTCGCCGTACACGCGGACCTCGTTCCCGGACACGTCGATCGCGACGTCGTCCTTCCGCACCCCCGGCAGTTCCACCTCGACGAGGTAGGCATCATCGGTCTCTTCCACGTCGATCGCCGGTGCCCAGGGCATCCACGGGTCCCAGCCCGTACCGGATTGTCCGGCCGTGTCCCGGAACAAGCGACCCATCTGCGCATATATGTCCTGGAACTGGGCCAGCGCATCCCAACCTCGCTCCGCCGGCATCCGATCGTCACGTTTCACGGGCAGGGCCATCGCCGTACTCCTCTCGATCGGTCCGAGCCGGGCTCCCGGCGCCGACAATGCTCAGGCGCCTTGGCTCGGGCCGCATCCCCCCGGCAGGTCCAACACAGGCTCGAGATTCGACCTTCGGTGCCCGTTTGAGTGGCGACCCCTCGAGGCCCAGGGGACATGCGGTCCAGCCCCTGGCCTGAAGGGCCGGTCGACGACCCGGCAGATGGCGCTTCCAGAACGAGGGCGTCCACCGAGGGAGTGGGCCAGGATCGGCGTGTGCCCGGCCGGTGCCGGGTCGGCAACGCGGCCGGGCCAGCACGTTCTGACCGCAGCCTCAGGAGGAGATCATGACGGCACCCACGACCGCCAGACTGGAAGAGCTCGTCGGCGACTATGAGCTAGACCCGGCGCACAGCCGACTCGGGTTCACCGCACGGCACGCGATGGTGACCAGGGTGCGCGGCCAGTTCCGTGAGTTCGAGGGCAGGGGGCACCTCGACGTGGATCCGGCGAAGACCTGGGCCGAGGTACGGATCAACTCCGCGAGCATTGACACCGCCAACGACCAACGCGATGAACATCTGCGGGACCCCGACTTCCTCGACTCCGAGCACTACCCCGAGATCGTCTTCAAGAGCAGACAGGTCGAACGGCCCGCCGAGGACGTCTTCCGGGTGACCGGCGACCTGACGATCAGGTCGACCACGAGACCGATCACGATGGGCCTGCACTTGACCGGGGCGGCGACCGACCCGTTCGGCAACCAGCGGGTGGGCTTCGAGGGCTGCACCACGGTCAACCGCAAGGACTGGGGACTGCGATGGAACCTGGCCCTCGAGGCAGGCGGGCTGCTGGTGAGCGAGTGTGTCAATCTCGAGGTGGACATATCGGCGATCAAGGTGAGCTGACGCAGCCGTTCGGGAACTCGCACCACTCGTCGTTTCCAGCAAACCTTGATCCGATTCGATGACGGAGCGTAAGCGGAAGGCCGTCGCGGACTCGGCTCGTCTGTCGCGAGCGCGCCGAGTGCTCACTTTGCGTATATCGACCACAACACAGCGCGAGACCCAGGCCGTATATGACGCGGGCGCGGCCGTGTCCGATCTCGTCGAGCGTCGTGGTTGACCATCGGCGCAAGGTCTCGGTGACGATGTCGGGCTCGAAGGTGCCGTTCGGTAGGCACGTGTCATCCGGCCTGGTGACCTGGAGCAAGGCGCTGTCGGTGGAGTGTCGATCAAGCGTCGAGATCAGTTGTGAAGTGTCGGGGTCGGTGAATGCACAGGCAGCTCTCGCCGTGATGGAGGGTGTTCGAGATGAACTCGAGCAACAGCCGACGGCGCTCGTAGGGTCCGCGATAGAGCACGCAGAGATGATCGTGGGGAAATAGCGGTACCTCCCTCGAATGTGGCCAGCCCTCAAAATTGGCTGTCGGTGACAGAATCGGCACACATTGTCACTCCCGTCGGCGGAATTCCGTCCTCTATCAGGCTCTCGATGTTTTCCCGACGGTGCCGAATGCGAACCTGGGAAGTAAGTGAATACGCAGGACGGTCCATCCCACACGGTGAACGGTTACTCGCGTAGATCTCGTAATAGATCATGGCGAACTCCTTCGCCTGTCAGGGAGGTGGCTCAAATGTCGTCGACGGGTGCCTCCCGGAGCTGCTCCGCGACATCGGCGGGATCGGCGTCCCAGGGCAGGTCGTCCGGCATGGCGTCGACCTCGTCGTCTTCGATGTCCGCGACGACCGGGATGTGCTGCTCGGCCACGTCCTCGGGAGGATCCTCTATACCCATGACACCAGGATCACCGGCGCGGCCGGCCCGCTCCCGGGTCCGACAGGTCCGCTCCTGGCGGGGTAATTCGCGCTGAGGGGTTGAGGATTGCGTCCACGGCCACGCGCCCGTGAGGGGAGGACCGCGGGTGGAGCGGGTGCGCGAGGTTACCTGTTGTCGGGGCGGACTCGGTTCCCTCGGGGAGGCTCGACCGGCTCGCTGACCCCGGTCTCCGGTCGTGGCGCGAGACGGAGCCTGAGCATAGCTCCGACCAGGTGCTGTCGTAGTTCGGTCGGCACCTTCACGTGGTTGATCGATCCGCCTTCGTTGATCACCGCTTCGGTCAGCTCGTCGAGAATGTCGGCGACCGGCCGCACCTCGCGCCCGCAATGCGCGCAGATGGCGCCCCGAACGGAGATCCAGCCGCAGTGGTCGCACGCGACTCCTGGCGTGACGGCCCTGGCCTCTCCGCCCTTCTGCTGGATCTCCACAACTCGGGTTGGGAGTGGTGGACGGTTTTCCGGGCGCCGTGCGGAATCCTGGGCCCGCGAGGTCGAGCCTGCACAGCAGAGTGATGTTGTCAGGTCGTGGCTTGTGTGCCCTTGCCCCGCCAAGCTGGTGGAACTCTGAGGCCAGGAACGCGCCACCGGCCGCTGAGGATCGGTCGGGTGGCTGCTCGGCCGGTCATGTCGGTGGCTTGGTGCTCGGGCACGAACTTACCGGCGAGATCGTGGAGACAAACGCGAGATGTGGACTGAGGTGTGGCTCGCGACCCAAAAACCGGCCCTCCGGCCCGGCTCGGGGTGGTCCGCCGCCAAGCGCTGCGGCAGGTGGTGTGGCGTTGCGGTGGTACTGCTAGCGCTGCTGGCGTTGGAGATGGTGCTGTTCGGCGACCGGATTCGGTCGGATATGGACGTGCTGCGCGCGGCTGGACGACCAGCGTCGGGCGCGGTGTCGAACCATGTCGTAACGCCCAGGCAGGTGGCGGCGCCGGCACCGATGGCGAACGGGCCGGTCCGCGCGGTTGACCTGCGCCCGCTGAGCCGCTGCGTGCCGGGGGCGGACTGCGAGACCCGGCTGCAGGTCTGGTTGCTTCCGCAGGCTGTGGCTCGGGAAGTGGGGTGGACTTTCGAGGTCACCGACCGGTGCACGGGTGCGATCCAGGTCGTGCCTGGCGGGTCGATGGTGGTTGCCGAGGGGGGCCGGCTTGTGGTCGTGAGCGTGGTCAGGCTGCCGTCGGCTCGAGCGCTCGCGCTGACCGCGGTGACCGCGGTGCCGGCTCGGACGGCCAGCCCAGCGCTGCTCATTCCGTCCAAGGCGGGGTGTTGAGACGAGGGTCTGCTCGGGTGATTGACGGCGGGGGGCGGATGGTGCAGCGGGTGGCACGGCGGAGGAGCGGCTCGACGTGGCCGAGCGAGCTGAGGGTGAGGGATCAACCAAGCAAGACTCGGGTGCGCGGCGGCTACTTCGACCTGGTGGCGGTGATTGCCGGTCTCGTGTTGATCGGGCTCGGGATCGCGAACGTGTGGCGGGTGGAAGGGCCGGGCCTGGCTTCGCGGCAGGCCGCGTTCGCCGTGGCCGGGGTGGTGTTGAGCTGGTTGCTGGGACGTTGGCGGGTCCGCCTGCTCGGCGTCTTGGGCTGGGGCTGTTACGGGCTTGCCCTGGTCCTACTGGCCATGGTGATGATCGCGGGCAGGTCGGCGAACGGCGCGACCCGGTGGCTGAGCCTGGGCCCGGTCACGTTCCAGCCGTCTGAGCTGGCGAAGCTCGGGCTGCTGATGGTGCTGGCCGGTGTGCTGGGCTCGGTGCGGGTGCGGTGGCGGCGGTTGGGGCTTGCGGTGTTCCTCGCGTTGATCCCGATCGGGCTCACGCTGGGGCAGCCGGATCTGTCGACCTGCGCGCTGCTGGTCGCGCTCACGGTGGGCATGCTGATCCTGGCGCGGGTCCCGGCGCGGTTGTTGCTGCCGCTGTTCGCGGCGGGCGCGCTGGCCGCGCCATTGGCCGTCGGCTTGCTGCAGCCGTATCAGCTTCAACGGCTGGGCAGCTTCATCGTTGGGTCGCACGAGTCTGCCTCTGGCGCGGGATGGGCGGTGAGCCAGGCGCGGATCGCGGTCGGCTCGAGCGGGTTGGTCGGAGCCGGTCATGAGCTGACGGCATTGCTCGCCCTGTACCTGCCCGAGCGGCACACCGATCTGGCGGTGGCCAGCGTGGTCGAGCAGTTCGGCATGATCGCCGGGATCGTTGTGGTGGCCGCCGCGGTGGTGTTGGTGTGGCGGCTCGCGCTTGCCAGTAAGGCGCCGCGTGGCCCGCCCGGGGCCCTGCTGGCCGGTGGGCTGGCCGTGCTGTTCGGCGTGGAGACGGTGGTGTCACTGGGCGGCAACCTTGGCCTGCTGCCGCTCGCCGGGGTGCCGTTCCCGCTGCTCAGCTATGGGGGCAGCGCCTTGGTGGTGCATTTGGCGGCGATAGGCGTGGTACTCGGGGTACGTCGGGACGGGGTGCGGCGGCGACTGTGGTCGCCGGTCGGCTGGCGGGCGCGCCGACCCCGCTGGGTCCGTGTCGTCGCGCTAGGTATCACCGCGCTGCTGGTGGGGTTTGGCAGTTATGGGTGGCGGTTGCGCGTCGTCGACGGGCCGTTGCTGGCCTCCCGGGGTGTGGAACAGATGACCCGCTGTTTCCGGCTGCCCGCGCCGCGCGGCGAGGTCACCGACCGCCACGGTGTCCCGCTGGCGGTCAACGCCGAGGACGGGCAGGCGGAGGTGGTCGCGGTGCCGGCCCTGCTCGGTGGCGATCCCTCGGGTATCGCGCGACTAGCTGAGCTGGTCGGCCAACCTCCAGACGCGATCCGCGCGGCCCTTGACGCCGTGCCGGCGACCACCTTGGCCGTCCACATCGCCGACGTGCGCGCCCCAACGGCAGCCGCCGTAGCGAAGGCCGGTGTCGCCGCGGCGACGGTGGTGCCCGGGAGTCGCCGTTCCTACCCGGCCGGGGCGCTGCTCGGCTCGCTACTCGGGTTCGTCGGTGTGGCGACTCCCGCCGAGCACGGTCGCTGGCCGGAGCTCCCGCTGGGCGAGGTGGTAGGCCGCGCGGGGCTCGAGCAGCAGTACGACGCCGTGCTGCGCGGTACCGACGGACGCCAGTGCGTCTACGTCAACCCGCTTGGCGAGCCGGTCCGGATCGGTCCGCGCACCGATCCCGTTCCGGGGGCGAACCTACGGCTGTCGATCGACCTTGGGCTGCAGCGGGTGCTCGCCGACAGCGTCGCCGCGGCGATGCGTCGGCAGCAGCCAGGCCGGATCGGCGCGGCGGTCGCCCTGGACCCCCACAGCGGGCAGGTGCTCGCGCTGGCCAGCGTCCCCGGTTACGACAACAACATCTACGGACCACCCGTCGACATCGCCGCGCTCGGCGCGCTGGCGCGCGCTCCTGGAGGGCCCATGCGCGAGCACACCGCGCAGTCCGCCGTGCCACCCGGCTCGACATTCAAGCTCGTGATTGCCACCGCAAACCAGCTGCACCCGGTCCTGCGGCCGGATCAAGTTGTGCCGACCGGCTCCGGCTTCACCCTCGGCGGGCACACCTTCAACAACTGGAAGCCGATGGGGCCGATGAACCTCGTCCAGGCGCTGGCCTGGTCGAACGATGTGTACTTCTACAAGCTCGCCGCCGCGCTCGGGCCGGCCGCAATGCTGGATGCGAGCCGCGTGCTCGGCGTCGGGCAGCCCACCGGCGTTGACTTTCCCACCGAGTCCCCCGGCTACCTGGGCACCCCCGACTCAGTGCGTGCCCAGGGGGGCATCTGGTACCCAGGCTCCACGGTGATCATGGGCATCGGCCAGGGCTACCTCGGCGTCACCCCACTGCAGAACGCCCGCTGGACCGCCGCCGTAGCCACCGGACGGCTGGTCACGCCCCGGCTCGGCCTGGCCACCGGGACCGGGGCCACCTGGGCCGCACTGCCCACCTCACCGGCAATCCAGCTGCCCTTCGCCGCCGAGCTGGGCCCGATCCGGGAAGGGATGCGCGCGGCGGTCATGGACGGCACCGCCTCCGCGCTGGCGGATCTGCCGGATCCGGTCGGGGCGAAGACGGGCACGGCCCAGGACGGGTCACTGCCCAAGGGCACCTATGACAACTGGATCACCGCCGCGGCCCCGATCCAGGACCCCACCATCGTCATCACCGCGCTCACCCAGGGCTCAGGCCAGGGTGCCAACAGCGCCACCACGATCGGGCAGACCGGGTTGGCCTACTACCTCAGCCATCAAGCCCAGATCCAGCAGACCGCGCCGGCGCAGAGTCCCTGACGCAGCCGACACCGCCCGCCTGCGCCACATAGACGGTCGCAACCACCGCCAAGGAGGCACAACGATGCAAGAGTTTGGGATCGACCTGGGAACCGCGAATACCGTGGTCTGTGACAGCACCGAAGGTGTCGTGCTCGATGAGCCCTCGGTGATGCTCACCCGCGCGGGCTTTCCACGACGCGGCGTGGTCGCGGTCGGACGCGAGGCATGCGAGCTGCTCGGCCGGTCCCCGGCCGGGGTTTATCCGGTTCGGCCCCTGCAGGATGGGGTGATCACCGACCTGGAGAGCGCCCGACTCTATTTGCGCAGCGTGCTGCACCGCATCGCGCCCAATCCGTGGGGGCGCGCCCGAATGCGCGCGGCGATCGGAGTCCCGGTGGGAGCGACCACCTTGGAGCGTCGCGCCCTGCTAGAGGCGGCCGATGAAGCCGGAATCCATCGCGCCTGCGCGCTGCCCGAACCGATCGCCGGAGCAATCGGCTGTGGTATCGACCCGCTCGAGCGGCGCGCCCATCTGGTCGTGGACGTCGGCGGCGGAACCGCCGAGGCCACCTCGTTCTGCTACGGCGGCATCCTCGCCCACCGGTCCTGCCGGGTCGCTGGGGACGAGATGACCCTCGCGGTCACCCACCACTTGCGCGAGCAACACCAGATCCTCATCGGCGAGCTCACCGCCGAACAGGTCAAGATCCAAGCCTCCACCGCCGACGGACCCTCCCTGGTGGTACAGGGCCGGGACGCCGGTACCGGACGACCCCGCCTGGCCACGCTGGAGGTCAACGAACTGAACGAAGTGGTACGCCCCGTTATCGACGGCATCATCCAAACACTGGCCGCGTGCCTCGACGAGCTACCCCCGCAGGCGACCTGCGACATCCTCGCCGACGGCGTTGCCCTATTCGGCGGCGGATCCCTGATCTGCCGTTTCGGTGACAGTCTGGAACGAGCCTTCGGGTTCCCGGTCAAGCTCGCCGAGCGGCCACTGACCTGCGTCGCCGAAGGAGCCACACTGAGCCTGCACAACCCGGACCTGCTCCACTCCTACGCCTCACCCAGCGGCTGACCACACGAGGAGATCGAGCCGAACACCTGAACCCGCACGGCACAATCCCACCACCTCGCTGCCAAGTGCGGCCGAACCAGGCTGTGCAGCGGCAACCGGTTCGCGTTGTCCTCAGCGGTTGCTCCGTCGGTAGACGCGGAGGATGCTCCTGGGAAGTTCCCGTTTGGCCGGAAGCCGGGCATGCTCGGTCAGCGGCGGATCGGCTAGTAATGCGCAGGCGCCGTGCCGCGACCCGCATCTGGTGTACCGCGTCCGGCGCGTCGCTCGCGTTGCGGGACGATGACGTACTTCGGGTCCTTGGTCGAGGCGACGCCGGCCTCGAAGACCCCGAACCGCTGCAGTGCGCTGCCGGTGAGCAGGGCGAGCCCGGACGCGACGGCGACGGCCCGGTGCCGCCGCCCGGCGAGCACGGTGCCGGTCAGCCCGGCCGTGGTCAGGGCCTCGGAAAAGCTCCGCAGCCGGTGCGCGCGGCCGGTCGTGTAGGCCTGCCGGACCAGACCGAGCCGGCGCTGCAGGAGCCTAGACGCGGCGAGCTCGCTGATCGCCCCGTAGGTCGCGAACCAGCGCGCCGGCGCGGCTTCGTCCACCGGGGTGAGGATCATCGCGAGGCCGCCCGAGCTGGACGCCGCGGATCCGGTGAACACGAATGGGAGCTGCCCGCGGGCCTCGTGCCACCCCGGTGCCGCGGTGTGCGACAGCAGGACCGCGGTGTAGGACGCGACGCCCGGCGCGATCGCCGCGCTGGAGAGGCCCGCGGGGCGGGCGAGCCGGCCCAGCAGCCGGCCGATCACGCTCCGCCGCCAGTGGGCCGGCAGCAGCTCGGTCGCTGCGGCGAGCCCAACGCCGGGGCCGAAGGCGGTCAGGATCCAGGTGCCGACGCTCATCGGGGAGGTCGGCTTGGCCACTCGCAGCATGAGGTGGAAGCGTTCGGGCCGGCCGAGGTCGGCGATCAGCAGGGCGACGCTGACCAGCAGCGCGCCCAGCGCGGCGACCCGGCCGGCGCGCCGCAGGGCCGAGCGGCCGGTGAGGTCGGCACCCGCACCGAGCACCGCGGAGCCTGCGGCGAGGCCGCCGGTGAACAGGTAGGCGGGGACCTTCCACTCCCAGACCGGCGGCTTGAGGACCGGGCGGCCGTAGTAGGACCGGAACTCCGCGTCTGGCACCATCGGCAGCTCGCGGTGCCCGTTGTTGCCGCGCCGGCTGCGCGGGCCGTGCCACCGTGTCCGGCCGTTTCCGGTGGGGTTGTGATCTCGGGTGGCCATCGGACCCGGCGGCTCGGTGCCCAGGCCGCTCATCGCCGGCTCCGCAGGAACGAGGCCGCACCCGCAGCAAGGAACGCGGCGGCCGCCGCCCCGGCCGCGCGCCACATGGCTGCCGCGTCGCGGGTCGGCACCACCGGGTCCGGGGGCAGGCCGTAGACCTCGGGCTCGTCGAGTAGCAGGAAGAACGCCCCGGTCCCGCCGACGCCGTCGTCCGGGTCGGCGCCGTAGAGCCGGGCTTCCGCGACGCCCTCGGCGTGCAGCGCCGCGACCCGCTGGTTCGCGCGTTCGCGCAGCTCGTCGACCTTCCCGAACTGGATGGACTGGGTAGGGCAGGCCTTCGCGCAGGCGGGTTCGAGCCCGTCGTGCAGGCGGTCGTAGCACAGCGTGCACTTGTGCGCCTTGCCGTCCAGCGGGCTCCGGTCGATCACCCCGTAGGGGCAGCCTGACACGCAGTAGCCGCAGCCGTTGCAGATGTCCTGTTGGACGACGACGGTGCCGAACTCGGTGCGGAACAGCGCGCCGGTTGGGCATACGTCCAGGCAGCCGGCATGCGTGCAATGCTTGCACACGTCCGACTCCATCAGCCAGCGGAAGTCGGTGCGGCCCTCGGCGCCGTGGCCGTCGCCGGGCCGGGTGAACCCGGGCATGCCGAGGTCCTGCGCTGCGCGGTCCGTGCGGTCTATGTCGTCGGTGTGCAGCGGCGTGGTGCCCAGCTCCGCGCCGCCGCGTTCGGCGTGCCGCAGCCGCTCGGCCACTACCTCGGCGGTGGCCTCCGTCGCCGTCGGGCCGGTCGGTAGCCCGGCCAGGCCGGTCTGCTGCCCGCTCAGTGGGACTGCCTGCTCGATGAACGCCACGTGCCGCCAGGTGTTCGCCCCGAGCATTCCGGTGTTGTCATAGGACATCCCGAGCAGGTCGAGCCCGTCCTCCGGGACGAGGTTCCACTCCTTGCAGGCCACCTCGCAGGCCTTGCAGCCGATGCACACCGACGTGTCGGTGAAGAACCCCATCTGGGGCGGGTGCTGCAGGTGCCCGGCGTTGGCGGCGACGTCGTCGAGCGGGCCGTAGAGACTGTTCGCGTGTGTCACGGTTGCGCCCCCTGTTCGGTGTGTGTGACGCCGGACGCGGTGCCGACGTTGGTGCCCGTCCGGTGGGTGATGCCGGCCCTTTCGCGGTACCTGGCGATGTAGGAGAGCAGTGTCGGGCCGCGTGGGCGTCGTCCCGGTTGGATGTCGCAGGTAGCGACCTTGCTTTCCTGGATGTACACGTTGGGGTCGAGCGTGATCCCGAGCAGGTCGTTGAACACGTCGCCTTGGACCAGCCCGTTGGGTCCGAAGTGCCAGGGCATCCAGATCTGGTGCACGATCCGGCCGGCCACCCGCAGCGGGGCCAACCGGTCGGTGACCATGACCCTGGCCTCGACGGCGGTCCGGCTCGTGACGATGTGCGCCCAGCCCAGGTGGGTCAGCCCGCGCTCGGTGGCGAGCTCGGGGGAGACCTCAACGGTGAGCTCCGGCTGCAGCTCCGACAGGTAGGGCAGCGTCCGGCTCATGCCGCCGGCGGTGTGGTGTTCGGTGAGCCGGGATGCGGTGAGTACGTAGGGGAAGACGTCGGTGTGTGGCTCCGGGGGGGACGGGTTGGACGGGTTGTCGGGCCGGCCGTAGACGACCCGGGTCGGGTTGCCCTGCTGCGGGTAGAGCAGGTTGGGCACCGGCGACTCGTGCGGTTCGTAGTGGGTGGGCAGCGGGCCGTCGACCAGGCCGCGCGGGGCGAACAGCCAGCCCTTGCCGTCGGCCTGCATGATGAACGCGTCGTCGCCGCGTAGGGCCGCTACCCCGACCGCGCCGGGGGGCGGTCGGTACGACGGGGGTTTGTCCCGTTCGAAGTCCGGCACGTCGAGCCCGGTCCACTGGCTTTGTTGGGCGTCCCACCAGACGAGCTTTTTGCGGTCGCTCCAGGGCCGGCCCTGCGGGTCGGCCGAGGCCCGGTTGTAGAGGATGCGCCGGTTCATCGGCCAGGCCCAGCCCCACTCGGGTGCGTGGAACTGCTGTTCCTGCCGTGGTGTGCGCCGTGCTGCCTGGTTGACGCCGTCGGCGTAGACGCCGCTGTAGATCCAGCAGCCGCACGAGGTGCTGCCGTCGGCCTTCAGCTGCAGGTAGTTTTCAACCTGCCGGCCGGTGGTGAGGTCCTGGCCGCTGATCCGGCGCAGCACATCCGCCGCGGACGGTTCGGGCCACTCGCCGTCGCCGTCCACCTGGTAGTCCCAGGCGAGGTCGAGCAGCCCCCGGTCGCGCGGGTCGCACGATCCGGCCACCCGCTCCTTGAGCAGCCGGCCCAGGTGGTAGTAGAACCACAGGTCGGAACGCTGGTCACCCTTCGGCTCCACCGCCTTGTCGCGCCACTGCAGCAGCCGCTGGGTGTTGGTGAACGTGCCGTCCTTCTCGGTGTGCGCGGCAGCCGGGAAGAAGAACACCTCGGTGCGACACCGCTGCGTGACGATCTCGTCGGTCTCGGCCTCTGGCGCGTCCTTCCAGAACGTCGCGCTCTCGATCATGGCGAGGTCGCGGACGACCAGCCAGTCCAGGTTGGCCATCGCCAGCCGTTGCAGCCGGCCGTGCGCCGACCCGACCGCCGGGTTCTGTCCGACCAGGAAGTAGCCGAACACCTTCCCATCGATCATGTCCAGGGCGGTGCGGTAGGTCCCGTGGTCGGCGTTGATGCGCGGCAGATGGTCGAAGCAGAACCCGTTCCCCGGCGTCGCCGCGGCGCCGAAGTACTCCTTGAGCAGCGACACCATGTAGGTGTCGGCGTTGCACCAGAACCCCTTCTGGCGGTCCCCGCACATGTCCTTGAGATAACTGGGCAGGTCCGGATGCGCTTGGGCGGACGGCATCGGCAGGTAGCCCGGCAGCAGGTTGAACAGCGTCGGGATGTCGGTGGAGCCCTGGATGCTGGCGTGCCCGCGCAGGGCCAGGATCCCGCCTCCAGGGCGGCCGATGTTGCCCAGCAGCAGCTGGATTATCGAGCCGGCGCGGATGTACTGGACGCCGACGCTGTGCTGGGTCCAGCCCAGGCTGTAGACCAGCGCGGCCGTGCGCTCGCGCCCGGAGTTTGCCGTCCACACCCGGCAGAGCTGCAGGAACTGCTCGCGCGGGGTCCCGCAGATCTGTTCGACCATCTCGGGGGTGTAGCGGGCGTAGTGCCGTTTGAGGATCTGGTAGACGCAGCGCGGGTGCCGCAGCGTCGGGTCCGAGGCAAGGTCTTCGGCCACGCCCTCGAGCTTCGGCCCGCCCGAACCGAACTGGTCGGCGGTCGCGTGAGCCTTCGCTCGCAGCTGCTCGTTTCGCGTCACCGCGGTCGGGTCGGCGCCCTCATAGTGCCAGCTGGTCGGATCGTAGGTCGCGGTCCGCGGGTGGTAGCCGCTGAACAGCCCGCCGAGGTCTTCGGTGTCGCGGAAGTCTTCGCGGATCAGCACCGGCGCGTTGGTGTAGGCGAGCACGTACTCCCGGAAGTCCAGCTCGTTGGTCAGAATGTAGTTGATCACTCCGCCGAGGAAGGCGATGTCGGTGCCGGCGCGCAGCGGCACGTGGGCGGTGGCGACCGCGCTGGTGCGGGTGAACCGGGGGTCGATGTGGAACACCGGGGTGCCCCGCGTCTTGGCCTCCATCGCCCACTGGAAGCCGACGGGGTGGGCCTCGGCCATGTTCGAGCCCATGATCACGATGCAGTCGGAGTGGATCAGGTCCTGCTGGTAGACGGTGGCGCCGCCGCGACCGAAGGAGGCTCCCAGACCGGGAACCGTGGCGGAGTGTCAAATACGGGCCTGGTTCTCGATCTGCACCGCCCCGATCGCCGTGAACAACTTCTTGATCAGGTAGTTCTCCTCGTTGTCCAAGGTGGCGCCGCCCAGGCTGGCGATGCCCATGGTCCGGTGCAACCGATGGCCTTGCTCGTCGCGCTCCTGCCAGCCCCTGTTCCGGGCGTCGAGGACCCGGTCGGCGACCATCTCCATGGCCGTGCCCAGATCAAGCTCGCTCCACTCGGTGGCGTACGGCGCCCGATAGCGCACCTTCTGTTCACGGTGGAGCCCGGTGACCAACTGCTTGCTCGCCGATCCTTTCGGGCACAGCCGACCGCGGGAGATGGGAGAGTCCGGATTGCCCTCAATCTGAATGACGTTGCCGTCCTTGACCCACACCTGCTGGGCGCAGCCCACCGCGCAGTACGGGCATACCGACCCCGCCTCCCGGTCGGCCTCGACGATCCGCGGCCGCTGGGTCGCCGACCGGGGTGACTCAGCCGCGGCGCCTCGGCCGAGCCGATCAGGGCCGGTGAGCTGACGGTAGACCGGCCAGGACCCCAGCCACGTGCGTACGCCCATCTGCTTCTCCGTCGGGGAGTCCGCCCGCGGGACGCGGGGGCACGACCAGTTACCCCCGAGACCCGGCCATAAACATGTGCGCAGACGTCTCTCGCATCCAGCCCGATTACGACGGTGGAGGTTGACCCTGCATCCAGCCTGCATCCAGAGGGAGCGCCGAAATGGGAATGGCCAACAATGAGGCGGTCCAGTACGAGGTTGAGATCCGCGGCTTTGTCGGAGGATTCGTCGGACCCTGCTCTTCTGGTTGCGCGGGGCGCATTGCGACGTGCGGCGTAGTGGGAGAGCAACCGCAGTGATCGTCGACATCGCGGTCGAACGGGTGGAGTTCCGATGCCGGAGTCACACTGGCGGTGTGTGGCCGACTACGACGTCGTGCTCTACGTCGACGCGGTCGGCGACACCTGGGAATTCTTCTCGGCTGACGGGTGGCCGAGTGGATTGGGGTGTTCAGAATGCCCGGGACGCAGTGGTTTGTATTGCATCAGGTGGATCCCGACCTGGTCGACTCGGAGGGGCGTCTGGGAAGGCTGACCACGTCGCTGGCACGATCTACCAGGGACGCGAGATTGAGGTAAGCGCTGGTCGCGCCGTGGTGTTCGGCCCGCTCGCCGAGGTGGCGATGGAAACGGCCGACGGCTGTGACTGCGTGATGGTCCGGGTCGACGCGAATGCGTTGGAAGCCGCACTGTCCACCCGGCTGGGGTTCGCGGTGCAACGGCCGCTGCGCTGGCCTCGACGATGGAGCTCCGCGCCGGAGCGGGCCGCGGGTGTGCGGGACTGGTCGAGTTGGCGCTCAGTCGCTCCCGCGCGAACAGCGCGAGCTCCGCATCATTGCCCGCCCCGGTGAGCACGCGGTAGAGCTACGGAGCGCTCTCCGCTCTGAACCACTCGCATTCGACGTTCCTGCCCGAAACTCCGCCGGCGGAAATCAACGAGCCGGAGTGGCCTCGGCCGGCTTCCCGTGTCTACCCGGCGCGCTGAGGCTGGAGCGTCTGGGCCGGTGCCGAGGTTGCCGGACGCGGCCACGCTTTCGATGTGAGCAGCCTCGGCTTGGGCGACCGGGGTGATGGATGCCGGATCAGTCGCCTCCGCTGGGAGTCGTCCGAGCAGATCCCTGGAGGTGTCGGTCATGCGGCGATATGTCAACGGGCTGAAGACCGCGGTGTTGCTGGGCGCGCTGAGCGCCCTGGTGCTCTTCGTGGGTTCGTTCTTCGGCCGGGCCGGATTGATCATCGCGCTGTTGTTGGCGTTAGGCTTGAATGGTTACGCATATTTCAAGTCGGACAAGCTGGCGTTGGCAGCGATGCGCGCCCGGCCGGTGACGGAGTTCGAGCAGCCCGTGATGAACCGACTCGTCCGCGAACTCGCCGCCGAGGCGCACCAGCCAATGCCTCGGCTCTACATCAGCCCGACCGAGGCACCCAACGCGTTCGCCACCGGGCGCAGCCCGCGCAATGCCGCGGTCTGTGCCACCATCGGCCTGCTGCGCATTCTCGACGAGCGGGAGCTGCGGGCGGTGCTGGGCCATGAGCTCTCCCATGTGTACAACCGGGACATCCTCGTCTCGTCCGTGGCCGGTGCGTTGGCCAGCGTGGTTACCTTTCTGGCTCATCTCGCGAGCTTCGCCGGGCTGTACGGCGGCTCCGAGGACGAAGAACAGAACCCGGTGGCGCTGATGCTGATCGCGCTCCTCGGTCCGATCGCAGCGGCGATCGTGCAACTCGCGGTCAGCCGGTCCCGGGAATACCTGGCCGACACCGATGGCGCGACGCTGACCGGCGACCCGTTGGCGCTGGCGTCCGCATTGCGGAAGATGGAACGCGCGACCCGGGCGCTGCCGCTGCCGCAGGACCCAGCGTTGGTCTGCCAGTCCCACCTCATGATTGTCAATCCGTTCCGCCCCGGGGGGCTGGCCACTCTGTTCTCCACCCACCCGCCGACCGCGGACCGCATCCGCCGCCTCGAGGAAATGGCGCGCCGTGGCCTCACCCGAGGTGGCGGCGGATAAGCAGGGGGACGGCGGCGGTGTGGCCGATGCACACTGACCGCCCGCGCCCACGGTTCTCAGCGACTTTGGCGCCGGCAGGCTGACGCGTGACGTACGAGCCTCGCGGCACTGTCATGGAGTGCATGACTCAGCGACAACCACGTCGCCGCGGCGGCCGTCGTGGAGATGTCCGATCTCCGCGGCGAGATGATGAAGGCGCTTGCTCCGTTCTTGATCGGCGGTGGGATCACTCTGGTCGTCGTAGGCCTCCTTGCCTGGGCCGGAGCACTTTCCTGGCTGGGGAATCTCCCCGGTGACATTCGGATCACCACGGCAAACGCCAGGATCTATGTGCCCTTCACCTCAATGTTGCTCATCTCCCTCCTGCTCAACGTCCTCGTCTGGCTCCTCCTCTGGATCTTCAGACACTGATCGGCGCGGGGTGCTCGGCCAGCCCGGGCATCGTCAGGCACTGGATCTCGGTACCGCGACGCGGGCGTGACGCGACGAGGGGCCGGTCATAGCGGGTCACGCAGCCGGCGACGTCGTGGCACTGTGGAGGGGTTTGCTCCCGACCGACAAAGGCAGCAACCCTATGAACCAGCGGCCAACTCCGCTCCGAACCGAGACCGTGAGCTTCGAGGATTGGCTCATCACCCAGACCACCGGCACGCGTCCGCGCCGGAAGATCGTGCAACTTATGCTCGACAAGCGACTGCACGAGGTCGACTTCGGGGCCAGTGCGGTGCGCGCCGAGTTTCGCCGGATATTGGACGACTTCGAGGCCGCGACGCGAGGTCAGCGGATACGCAGCGCGCCGCTGCCGTTCCGTTCCCAGCGCACCGGAGGAACGCCCGTCTTCGACCTTGTGCCGCTCGGAAAGTCATCGCTGCACGTCAGGCTGCGTATCGGTATTCGTTGATGAGGCCACCGAGGACGGAGCTGTCATGGCAGCCACGAGGGCTCGGACAGTCATTACGTGGCGTACACCTCGATAGAGCACGTTGATCAGATTCTATCGCTGGTTCAGCCAGGCAATTCGGTCGGAGGTGAATCGGAACGACGGGTCATAAAGCAAGACGTACTGCCCCTTCAAGCCGCTCTTGGCTTGGAAGCAGACATCGCCGGACGTCTGGCCGCCGGGCGCGATCTCACCGGCGCTGAGCAGGTTGTCGCTCCCGAGGAGCGTGGTCATGATGGCGGCGCCGTTCGGGTCTTGCAGCTTCCAGTCGAAACCGCCGTTGAAGTTGACCGGCTCGTCCTTGCCGTTCTTGTAGCTGACCGGAGCGCACAGCGTTGCGCCGCCCGTAGCGTCGCCCGGCTTCAACGGGCCGGTAGTCACGCTCAACGCCTCCGCATCGACCGACTGCCCCGCCTGCGCCACGACGTCATCCTTCGTCGCGCCGGGGAAAGCGGGCGGGCCGGAAGCGGGTCCAGGCGCCGCAGAGTTCCCCGAGACGGTGGGCTTGGTGTCCCCGCCACCGCCCGAGACGCCGATGATGATGAAGAGAAGGACGAGTGCCAGCGGGATGATGAACCGCTTCTTCTTGAACCAGGGGCGCTGCGCCTTCTGGTACGCCTTTTCGGCCTTGGCGCGGGCTTTCGCGTCACGCGGGTCGGTGTACTGCGGCTGCGGCTGAGACATCGGCCTGGCTCCCCCCGCCCCGGTAGTCGTCGCTGAGAAGCACCGTAGTGCACGTTCGGTAATCGCCTGCTCACACGATCGGGGCAAGAGCGCGGAGCGGGGACGCACTGCATCAAGCGTCAGAACTGCGCTCTCCGTTACACATGCTGCGCTCGATCTCCTCCTGAGCGAGTCCGGCCCATTCGCCAACGGCGCGGTAGGCGGGTGGCCCGGCGGGGCAGCGATGCCGGTGACCGCGCTCGATCTCCTCCGGGGTGCACCGGCCGCGCGGGACATCCTCCCCCGACCGGGGGTGTCCTGCTCCTGCTCCGAGGTGTCTTCCGACGGGTTCGGCGAGTTGATCATGACCGGACGTTACGGCCTTGATCACGCTCTGTAGCCGATTCACCGGTATGTCACCGGTACGCAGGGCGCTATCTTGATCACTGAAGATCGCTCCGCAGTACCTCTACCAGGCGCTTTGAGTGGGGCGGGTGGGGCTCGAACCCACGACCTGACGGATTAGTTTCCGTGCAGGTCAACACTTACCGGCCGCTATTGAAACTAGCCTCTACCTGGCACAACAGCGAGCTCATCCTTCTGCCATCTGCTGCCGTTAGCGGTCGGTCAGCAGCGTTTAGGAAGGGTAAAGTATGGCGTTGATCTTGCTCTGCTGACCCTGTACCGTGCCAAAACTCGACGCCAGGCCCGCGACCTGCAGGTTCACCCTCCAGTAGGCCCCGGAATGATCACGCTATGGCCGTACGTCTGCTCTACTTGATCTTGACTCGGATGCTGTCCTCGCTGGCGCTGCTCTGCCGCCGAAGAAGCGCATTGATCGCCGAGATGTTGACGCTTCGGCATGAGGTCACGGTGCTGCGCCGGCAACTCGGCCCAGCGCGCCCGACCTGGCCCGACCGGGCGATCCTATCCGCCCTGGCCAGGATCCTGCCCCGCGAACTGCGCCACCGCCGACTCGTCACACCCGCCACCCTGCTGGCCTGGCACCGACGTCTGATCACCAAGAAGTGGACCTACCCGAGCCCGCCCGGCCGTCCGCGCATCAACGGCGAGCTGCGCGAGCTCGTCCTCCGGCTGGCAGGACAGAATCCGCGGTGGGGACACCGCCGCATCCAGGGCGAGCTCACCCGCCTCGGACACCACATCGGCGCCGGCACCATCCGCCGCATCCTG
>DATHIT010000529.1:0-2450 GCA_035489915.1 Pseudonocardia sp.
CCGTCAACGTCGGTGGTGGGCGGGTGCGCGGTCGGCATTGGATCAGCCTGCCTCGCCGGCGGAGGGTTCGCCAGCCGCCAAACGTACGGTGTACGTACGGGTGCTCAGCGAAGGGCTCGGATGCCTTCCCTGACCTCCCGCACGAAGATCTCCGGCTGCTCGAACGCGGCGAAATGCCCGCCCCGCTCAGTCTGGTGGTAGTAGCGCAGGTCGGTGAACCGGGTGCGCAGCCAGCGCTCGCTGACCACGACCAGCTCCTCGGGGAACAGCGAGTAGGCGCTGGGCACGGTGATGTCGTCCACTCCCTGGCTCGCGAAGCTCTCCCAGTACAGCCGGGCGGACGAGGTCGCGGTGTTGGTCAGCCAGTAGAGCGTCACGTTGTCCAACATCTCGTCGCGGGACACCGCGTTCTCCGGGTGCCCGTTGCAGTCGGTCCAGGCGTAGAACTTCTCCACGATCCAGGCCAGCTGGCCGGTCGGGGAGTCGGCCAACCCGTAGCCGAGGGTCTGTGGCCGGGTTCTCTGCTGGGTCGAGTAGCCGGTCTCGTGGTCCCGGAACCGCTTTGCCCTGGCCAGCATCCGCTGCTCGTCCGGCGTCAGCTCGCCGAGCTTGCTCAGCGCGCCCGGCGAAGTCAGCGCCATGTTGACGTGGATGCCCAGTAGCCCCTCGGGTCGCTGGATGCCCATCGTGGCGGTCACGAACGCGCCCCAGTCACCGCCCTGCGCGTAGTACTCCGGGTATCCCAGGTGCCCCATCAGCTGGTGCCAGGCCGCCGCGATCCGGGACACCCCGGTTCCCGGCCGGCTCGGCTTGTCGCTGAAGCCGTAGCCCGGCAGCGCGGGGATGACCAGGTGGAAGGCGTCCTCGGCGGCGCCCCCGTGGGCGGGTGGATCGGTCAGCGGGCCGATCACGTTGAGGAACTCCAGCACCGAGCCCGGCCAGCCGTGCGTCATGATCAGCGGCCGGGCCTGGGAGTGTGGCGAGCGGATGTGCAGGAAGTGCACGCCGAGCTCGTCAATCGCGGCGTGGAACTGGGGTAGCGCGTTCAGCCGGGTGGCCACCCTGGACATGTCGTAGTCCCGCGCCCAGTACTCGGCCAGCTCGCGCAGGTAGGCCAGCGGTATGCCCTGCGACCAGTCGTCCACGGTCTCCGCCTCGGGCAGCCGCGCCCTGGCCAGTCGCTCGCGCAGGTCCTTGATCTGCGCGTCGGTGATATCCACGGTGAAATCCCGAATCTCGATCACACCGCCAGCCTATGGCCGACCCGGCCGCCCCGCTCAACGTCGGTACGCGGGCACTTCGCATACGCAGCGCACACTTCGCATAGGGCACGCAGATAGGGCACGCACCGTGCGAACTGTGCCTTGGGTATGCGAAGTCGACCTGCCGGCACTTCGCATACGAGCGGCTGGCGCGGTTGCCGCTGCGCTGGCCTCGACCTCGGTGCGCCGGGCTAGACCTGCTCGTGTTCGCGCAGTGTGCGGAGCAAGGGGATCGCGGCGATCTTTTCCTCGGTGAGTTCGGGCCAGCGGATGCCGCCGACCGGGCGCGGGCCTCGGCCGGCTCGGCAGTCGATCACCCGGTCAGGGGTTACCACCAGGTCCACCGGGACGTCGTGCGCGGCCATCGGGATGCTCCCGGCCGGGCGTAGCTGAAGCTCGTGCACCGTGGTCACGACGAGGGTGTCCGGCCCGATCAGCCCGGCCGAACCGGCCAGGGCGAACTCCAGGTCGGCGAACCCGCCGCCCTTCCCCAGTCGGGCTCCGTCCAGGCCTACCGCCACGCAACCGCTCACCACCAGGTCCACCGGGCCCAGCTCGGCGACGGGGATCCGGCGGGCTGAGCGGGTCGCGCCGGAGATGGACGCGGCCTTGCGCGGGGAGTCGGCCAGGTGATCCGGGTCGAGCAGGAAGAACGGGTTCTCCTCGGCCAACCGGGGCACCGCCATGTAGACGGTCTTGCCGTCCTCCAATGCCCGCTGCCGGACCGGCAGCTGCGCCGAATCCGGGTTGGCCTTCACCGTGCGGGCGGCGCGCCACGCGTCGGTCTCGGCCAGCCGCCGGGCCGCCTGCTCCGCGCCGACGAAGTTGGAGATCCGGTTGCGGGCGCCGGGGAAGCGGGCCGCCTTGCCCTCGATCAGCGCGGACCACACCTCGTCACGCAGCTGCGCCTTCGCGGCGAGCAGCGCGGGATCGCCGCCCGCATCGTGGTCATGGCGTCGACCCCGTCCAGATTCCGGCACGCTGGACAACACTAGTTCCGGTGCCGACCGGCGCGGCGGCTGGCACGGCTGGCCTCTCGGCGGAGGCCCGGGATCAGCGCGCGCCCAGGCTGTCCAGCGCCTGCTTGGCCCCCGGGTGCAGCGGGATCGGTCCGGTGTTCCTGGCAGTTTCCAGCTTGATGTCCTTGGCAGAGGGGTTCGCGACGGCGAGTTCGGGGAGGCGCTCGTA
>DATHIT010000530.1:0-6646 GCA_035489915.1 Pseudonocardia sp.
CGGTTGCTCGTCGCGAACCGCGGCGAGATCGCGGTGCGGATCATCCGCGCCGCCCGTGACCTGGGCATCTCCACCGTCGCGGTACACAGCACGGCCGACGCGACCGCCGCGCACGTACGGCTGGCCGACGCCGCGGTCGAGATCGGGCCACCGCAGGCGAGCAAGAGCTACCTCGCGGTGGCGGCGATCCTGGACGCCGCGCGCTCCTCCGGCGCGGACGCCGTGCACCCCGGTTACGGGTTCCTCTCCGAGCGGGCCTCGTTCGCCGCCGCCGTGGTCGACGCCGGGCTGATCTTCGTCGGCCCGGACCCGGCGGTGATCGATCAGATGGGCGACAAGGTCCGGGCCCGGCAGCTCGCCGAGGCCGCCGGCGTGCCGACCGTGCCGGGCACCCGGGGCGGCGTGGACGACGTTGCCGCCGCGGTCGCCGCCGCCACCGACGTCGGCTACCCGCTGATGCTCAAGGCGGCCGCGGGTGGCGGTGGGCGCGGCATCCGGGTGGTCGAGCACGAGGCCGGGCTGCGCTCGGCGTTCCCGGCGGCGTCGAAGGAAGCGGCGGCCGCGTTCGGCGACGGGCGGATGTACCTGGAGCGGTTCGTCCAGCGCGCACGCCACATCGAGGTTCAGCTGCTCGGCGACGGCGATGACGCGGTTCATCTGCGCGAGCGGGAGTGCTCGTTGCAGCGCCGGCGGCAGAAGGTGCTCGAAGAAGCCACCGCGCCCGGCCTCGACCCGGCCGTCGCGGCGGCGATGGCCTCCGCCGCCGTCCGGCTGGCCAGGCAGGTCGGCTACCGCGGCGCGGGAACCGTCGAGTTCCTGCTCGACGAGGCGACCGGCGAGTTCTTCTTCATCGAGATGAACACCCGCATCCAGGTCGAGCACCCGACCACCGAGCTGGTCACCGGGGTTGATCTGGTGGCCGAGCAGCTCCGGATCGCGGCCGGCGAGCCGCTGCGGCCGCGGCAGGACGACATCGTGGCGCGGGGACACGCGATCGAGTTCCGGGTCAACGCGGAGGACCCGTCCCGTGACTTCCTGCCGTCACCGGGCAACGTCGGGCGGGTGGTGTTGCCCGCTGGACCGTGGGTTCGGGTGGACACCTGGCTGGAGCCGGACAGCACAATCCCACCGTTCTACGACTCGTTACTGGCGAAGATCATCGTGTGGGGCGAGGACCGGGAGACGGCGGTGCGGCGCGGCCGCCGCGCGCTCGCCGAGTTTGCCGTGGAGGGCGTACCGACCACCGCCGGCCTGTTCACCGAGTTGCTCGGCGAGCCGTGGTTCACGGCCGCGGAGTTCCACACCGGGACGTTGGAGCAGTGGTTGCGCGACCGCAAGGAGGAACAGTGAGCGACGTCCAGGCCGCGCGCTACAGCTGGGGCGGCGACGAGTTCGTGTTCGCCGAGCTTGCTGAGGAGATGAGCCTGCAGGCCAACTTCCGGGTCATGGCGATCACCAAGGCGTTGCGCGAGCAGCGGCCCGACGGAGTGTTGGAGATCTGCCCGGCGAACGCGTCCTACCAGGTGCGCTACGACCCGGACGTGATCGAGCCACACGAGCTGCTCGGCCAGCTGCGGGACCTGGAGAAGCAGGTGGGCGACGCCCACGACCTCGCTCTGCCGACCCGGGTGTTGGAGATCCCGGTGCTCTACCGCGACCCGTGGACCACCGAGACGCTGCTGCGCTTCCGCGACCGCCACCAGGACCCGGAGGCCACCGACATCGAGTACGCCGCGCGGATCAACGGGTACGCCAGCGTCGAGGAGTTCATCGCCGCGCACTCCGGCTCACCCTGGTTCACCTCGATGGTCGGCTTCGTCGCGGGGCTGCCGTTCAAATTCCAGATGGTCCCCCGGGAGCGGCAGATACTGGTGCCCAAGTACCTGCGCCCGCGCACGGACACCCCCAAGCAGACCATCGGCTACGGCGGCTGCTTCTCCTGTATCTACTCGGTACGCGGCGCGGGTGGCTACCAGATGTTCGGCATCACCCCGGCGCCGATCTACGACCCGACCCAGTCGCTGCCGGACTTCGCGGATTTCATGGTGTTCTTCCGGCCGGCCGACATCGTCAAGTTCACCCCGATCGATCGGGATCGTTACGACGCCTACCTCGCCGAGGTGAAGGCCGGGACGTTCCGGATCACCGCGCGGCCGGTCGAGTTCAGTCTGCAGCCGTTCCTGGACGACCCCGACGGCTACAACACAAGGCTGCTGGAGGTGCTGCGGTGAGTGCGATCGAGGTGCTCAAGCCCGGACTGTCCACCACTGTCCAGGACACCGGCCGCACCGGCTACTACGACGTGGGCATCCCGCCGTCCGGGGCGCTCGACCAGTACTCGCTGCGGGCGGCCAACCTGCTGGTCGGCAACCCGGCCGGGGCGGCCGCCCTGGAATGCGTGTACCTCGGCCCCGAACTGGCGTTCACCGCGGACGGCATGGTCGCGGTGACCGGGGCGGCCATGGTCCCTCGGGTGAATGGCGAGGAGCGGCCGGCGTGGGAGTCGTTCGCGGTGCGCGCGGGTGACCGGCTCGACTTCGGCTACCTCACCGCCGGGGCCCGGGCCTATGTCGCGGTGGCCGGTGGTGTCGACGTACCCGAGGTGCTGGGCAGCCGCTCCACCTACGGCCTCGGCACCCTCGGTGGTCTGGAGGGCCGGCCACTTGCCGCCGGCGACCGGCTCCCGATCGGCGACGGCCCGGGCGCGGCGCCCGGTCGCCGGGTGCCCGACGACCTGCGGTCGGTGCTGAGCAAGGACATGGAGGTCCGGGTCGTGATGGGCCTCTACGACCACCGGCTGACCGACGCCGGCCGGGAGGCCTTCCTCGGCACCACCTGGACGCTCACCCCGGTCGCCGACCGCATCGGCTTCCGCTACAAGGGCGCCGAGCTGGAGATGGTGGACCGGGAGCCCCCGTTCGGCGCCGGCCAGGACCCGTCCAACATCGTCGACGCGCCCTACCCGATCGGCTCGATCCAGGTGCCCGGTGGCGTCGAGCCGATCGTGCTGCACCGCGACGCGGTGTCCGGCGGCGGCTACATGATGGTCGGCACGGTGATCTCCGGCGACCTCGACATCGTGGCCCAATCCGCGCCCAACTCCCGCACCAGGTTCGTCGCCGTCGATCTCGACGATGCACTGCGCGCCAGGGCCGCCTACCGAGACCGCAACCGGCGGCTAGCCGAATCGCTGTGACTCGTGAGTGGCGATGGTCGCTATCGCGACCATCGCCACTCACGACCCCTGAACAGCGGTTTTAGCGGGCGAGTCCTGGCTGGGTACCTTCTCGTCCCGCAGTGCGACCGACCGTTGTTCGCGCGGCGAAATCCGGCTGTATGCCGACTGTCAATGGCACTCGGCATGGTGTTGCCGCGCCTGCTCAGCTGGTCGGCGCCCGGCGAGGGGGAGGTGACGCGGTGTTCGCTGCGGCAGGGGTGCGTGTGGCGGGGCTGGCGGCGCTGTTTGTGCTGGCGGTCGGTGGGTGCTCCGGGCCGGGTGGGGTGAGCCAGCTGATCCCGAATGCAGTGGTACCCGGGCCGCCCGAGATGAGCGCGAGCCAGTTCTGCGCCGCTTGGCTCGAGTTCGGCAGGACGACTTGGAGTAGTTGGACGAGCCCCAATCGCGCTGGTGAGGCCGAGAAGGACGAGAGCGTGCGGCGCTCAGCCGAGCAGTGGGCCAACCTGGCCGAGGTCGCGCCCCAGGAAATCAGGGCCGACGTGAGGGAGAGCGCGCAGAAGTTCCGGCAGTTAGCCGAGGGGACGACCGACGCGAAGACGTACATCGAGGACACAGCGGGATCGCGTGCGCGCCTGCTCAGCTGGTCGGCCGCACACTGTCCGAGGCCTTCGATCGCACCGCTCCCATCGGGCCGGCCGGGCCCGTCGATCTAATCGCACCAGCGAGCGCCTTTGCTACCTGTGAGTGGTAATGGTCGCTATAGCGACCATTACCACTCACAGGGTCTTACCAGCGGTTTTAGCGGGCGCGTCGTGGACGAGGAGCTACTCGTCTCTTTGCCGCCCGTAGCGGTCGTCTACCTGGTCGGGTCCTCCAATTTAACAAGGTGGCTGTTTGATCACGACGTTCGCAGCCCTGACGTTAAATTCGAAGCCTATTCTCGATCTCGCAAACGGATTGCGCTAGGCGGCCCACGGTATGTTCGGCGAACCCCGAGGAAGCTGTCTGACAACCGCACCAGGGTGATTCGCGTCCTCTGGATGAGAGCAGTCCTCGGTCGATGTACCGGCAAGGAGGATCGAGACGTGGAAGCGGCCTGGTTCCCGGTGATGTTGCTGGTGGTGTTGCTCGCACTCGTCACCACAGCGCTGATCACCGCGACGTGGATGTCGGTGCGGAGCCCGTCTCGTCCGTGGTCCTGGCGGGTGAGCGCGGGGCTGCTGTGGGCAGGAGTGCTCAGCTGGGTTCTGATGTTCGCCTCGGGCTCCACCGTGGACGAGGACGGCGTGCTCCGTGAGCCGTTCGCGCTCGTTCCCATTGGGTGGTTCCTGCTGCTCGCTGGCACCACGGTCGCGTTCGTCACCGGCCTGTTGAGCCTTCGCCACCGGCCGGGCCCGTCGAGCTGATTGCCGGTTGGTTGGGCTGAAACCCCTTCCGCTCGCACAGGTCAGCGGAGTACCTGGTCCAGTGGGTAATGGGCGTCGTCCGCCGGGGGAGCGGGCATGGTGCCCAACCCGTCCGGCACCGGCACGGCGGCCAGCAAGGATTGGGTGTACGGGTGTTGTGGATCTTCCCAGATCACCTGCGCCGGGCCGGATTCCACGATCCGTCCCCGGTACATGACGATCAGTCGGTCGGCGATCAGTCGGACCACGGACAGGTCGTGCGAGATGAACAGCAGCCCGGCGCCGCTGTCCACCGCGAGATCCCGCATCAGCGCCGCCACCACGGCCTGGGTGGAGGCATCCAGCGCCGAGATCGGTTCGTCGCCGATCAGCAGGTCGGGCCGGGCGGCCAGGGCACGGGCGATCGCGATGCGCTGTCGCTGGCCACCGGAGAACTCGTGCGGATAGCGCCGCGCCGCATCGGGCTCCAACCCCACCCGTCGCAGCCACCAGGCCGGTTCGGCCCCCGACCCCGTCCCGTCGCCGCGAGCCGGTTCGGCGCCCGGCCCGGTCTCGCCACCGCGCGCCGTCGCGGCGCGCACGCCATCGCCGATCTGGGCGCCGATCCGACGCCGGGGGTGCAGCGAGGCGTACGGGTCCTGGAAGACCATCTGGATCCGGGTGAGCGCGGCCGGGCGGCGGCGCAGGCCCAGCGGGGTGACCGGGATCCCGTCGAACACCACGGCGCCCGCCGCCGGCTTGACCAGGCCGCAGATGGTGCGCGCCACGGTGGATTTGCCGCACCCCGACTCGCCGACCAGGCCCACCACCTGACCGGCGCCCACCCGCAGATCTACGCCGTCCACCGCGCGCACCGGCGGCCTGCCGCGGTAGACCACCCGCAGGCCGGCGACCTCAAGCAGTGCGGTCATGACAACTCCCGCAGCGCCCGTACGTCGTCCAGGGTCCGCACTCCGCCGGCCGCGCCGGGCAGGCTGGCCAGCAACGACGCCGTGTAAGGGTGGGCCGGTGAGGTGAACACCTGCAGCCGGTCACCGTTCTCCACCACCTCGCCGTGGCGCATCACCGCGACCCGGTCGGCGACCGCGCTCATCACGCCGAGGTCGTGGGTGATCAGCAGCACGGCCAACCCCATTTCGGTGGCCAGATCTCGCAGCAGGTGCAGCACGCCGGCCTGCACGGTGACGTCCAGCGCGGTGGTGGGCTCGTCGGCGATGAGCACCTTGGGCGAGCAGGCCAGCGCGATGGCGATGGCGATCCGCTGCCGTTGCCCACCGGAGAACTGGTGCGGATAGCGGTGCAGCGCGGCCGCCGGGTCGGGGATACGTACCCGGCCGAGCAACTCGGCCGCCCTGGCCCGGGACGCCGCCCGGTCCAGCTTGAGGTGGTGGCGCAGGTGGTCGGTGAGTTGGGCGCCGACGCTGAGCATCGGGTGCAGGCTGGTGGACGGGTCCTGGAACACCATGGCGATCTCGGCGCCGCGCAGGTCGTTCCGCCGCCGGGGCGGCAGCGCGAGCAGCTCCTGCTCGCCGTAGCTGATGCTGCCGGTGACCTGTGATCCGGCCGGCAACAGGCCCAGTACAGCCAGCCCGGTCATCGTCTTGCCCGATCCGGACTCACCGGCCAGCCCCTGGATCCGGCCGGCCGCCAGGCCCAGGTCCACCCCGCGCAGGATCTCCGCGCCATGGATCCGCAGAGTCAGCGCAGTGATCTCCAGCGCGCTCACCTGGTCTCCGCCTGGCCGAGCACGCCCGCGGTGTGCGGGTCCAGAGCGTCGCGCAGCGCGTCGCCGAGGAAGTTGAAGGCCATCACCAAGGTCAGGATGGCCAGGCCGGGGAACACGCCCATCCACCAGGCATCGAAGTGCGCGATGGCGGTGCCGACCATCGAGCCCCACTCGGCGGTCGGCGGCTTCGCGCCCAGGCCGAGGAAGGACAGCCCGGACAGCAGCAGCGTCGCCGTGCCGATGTCCAGGCTGGCCAGGATCAGCACCGGCCCGGTCACCATCGGCACGATGTCCATCCGCAGCGACCGCATCGCGGAGAACCCGAGCAGCCGGTCG
>DATHIT010000531.1:0-11228 GCA_035489915.1 Pseudonocardia sp.
ACGGAACCCGCACAGCGCGGGTGCTGGTGAACCAGAACCTCAACGAGGGTGCGGGCAGCCCCCGCAACGGGCTGCCCTTCACGCTCAGCCTCGGCTGTGGGACCTGGGGCGGCACCATCACCACGGAGAACATCAACGCCCGGCATTTTGTGAACCTGACCTGGGTGTGCAGACCGATCGCGCCCCGGGTCATCGACGCGGACGCCCTGTTCGCCGGGCACGTCCAGCGGTACGGTCGGTGAGTTCGATGCTCGGCCGAGAGTTGTTCCCGGTCGGATGCCGGAGGCGGGGCCAATGACGACCTCGATGGCAATGGGCCTTCCCGGGGTGAGCCTCGCGCCCGGCGACCACATCTGCGCGTTCTACCGCGGCGCCGCGCAGCGCGACGAGCTGTTGGTGCCCTACCTGCGGGAGGGGTTGCTGGCCGGCGACAAGTGCATCTGCGTCACTGACGATCCGGGGGCTGACCAGGCGGTTCGCACCCTGGCCGGCCAGCTCGACGTGGACCTCTCGCTCGCCACCGGCCAGCTCGAGTCGATGCGCTCCGAGTCGAGCTACCTGGTCGGTGGCTGCTTCGTTATCGACAGGATGATCGAGTTCTGGGACGGTGCCGTGGGCGGCGCGGTGCGCCACGACGGGTACCAGTTCGTGCGCGCGGTCGGGGAGATGACCTGGGCGCTGCGCGACCTGCCCGGCGTCGAGCACCTGCTCGCCTACGAGGCCAGGCTGAACGACTTCCTTCCGCGCTACCCGCAGGTGATCCTGTGTCTGTACGACTTGGAGCAGTTCTCGAACGGGCAGATCTTGCTCGACATCCTGCGGACCCACCCAAAGGTCCTGCTCAGCGGCCAGTTGATGGACAACCCGTGGTACACCGACCCTGAGGTGTACCTGGCGAGCCACTCATGACAGGGCGCCCATGACCGCCGACGTGATCCTCAGCGCGGAGGCGGCACTATGACGTTGCTGGGGCAGGATGCCCCCAGCCAGCTCGAGCGCGGGCTGCTGTCCAGCCTGCGCAGCCTGCTCGTGCTCGGCAAACTGATGACCGAGGGTGCCGACGAGCAGCAGATACTGGAGCTGGCGGTGACGGCGGCACCGTCGCTGGCTCGCTGCAGCCTGGTGTCCGTCGAGCTGGCCGGGGGCCGGCGGCGGGTGCCCGGCCTCGACGCCCAGCTCGCGCTGGTCGGCGCCACCGGCGGGCTCGTCGAGCTACCCAAGATGGGTTGGGCGTGGGCCTACCCGCTGAGCAGCATCGCCGGCCACCTGGGACACCTGGTCATCGGCGCGGCCACCGAACCGTCCCCCGAGGAGCAGTTCCTGCTCAGGTCGCTGGCCCAGCAGGCCGGTGGCGCACTGGCCAACCAGCGACTGCACGCCCAGGAGCAGGCCACCGCCGCCGAGCTCTCGGCGCTCAACGAGCGACTGCGCGGCACCGTCGGAGCCCTGCAGCACAGCATGAACATCCACACCCGGCTGACCGCGGTCGCGGTGTCCGGCGAAGGCAGCGAAGGAATCGCCCGGGCCGTGCACGAGCTGACCGGGCTGCAGGTCTCGATCGAGGATCGGTACGGCAACCTGCAGGCCTGGGCCGGCCCAAACAGGCCGGACCCGTACCCGAAGGACTCCCCGGCCCGGCGCGAGCAGCTAATCTGCCGGGCGAAACGGGCCGCGCGACCGATCCGCGACGGCGCCAGGATCCTGGCACTGGCGCACCCCCAGGGCGACACCCTCGGCGCGATCGTGCTGGTAGATCCGACGGCCAGCGCGAGCGAGCAGGCGCTGATGGCGCTCGAACACGGCGCCACGATCCTGGCTATGGAGCTGGCCAGGGTCCGTAGCCTGGCCGAGAGCGAGCTGCGGCTGCGCCGCGATCTGGTGGACGAGCTGCTCAACGGCACCGACGAGGAGAGCGGTCTGGCGCGCGCCACGGCGCTGGGCTACGACCTGCAGCGTCCGCACCGGGTGGTGGTCATCGAGGGCCGCGGCCGAACCCGCGACAACGACACGTTCTTCCAGGCCGTGCGCAGGGCGGCCAGGGACGAACCTGCTGGGACGCTGCTTGCGGCGCGCGGCGCCGAGGTGGTGCTGCTGGCCGACCGTGAGCCGGACTGGGAGAGCCTGCGCCGGTCTGTGATGCGCGAGCTGGGTGGTGGCCGGGCCCGGATGGGGGTCGGCGAGTGCTGCGAGCGGGTCAATGAGTTCCCGCGTTCGTACCGGCAGGCCAAGCTCGCGCTGCGGCTGCCGGCGACTGCCGAGTGGGACGATCGCTCCATCCGCTTCGACGATCTCGGCGTGTACCGGTTGCTGGTGGGCATCGAGGACCTCAGCGAGGTGGAGCGGTTCGTTCAGCACTGGCTCGGTGACCTGATGGCCTACGACGAGCAGCGGGGCACCGAGCTGGTCCGCACGCTGTCGCACTACCTGGCGCGCGGCGGGAACTACGAGCTCACCGCCAAGTCGCTGATCGTGCACCGCAATACCCTGAAGTACCGGCTGCAGCGGATCCGCCAGATCGGCGGCCTCGACCTCGGTGACCCGGACACGTGTTTCAACCTGGAGTTGGCGACGCGGGCCTGGGGCACCCTCGGCGTACTGCGCTCCAGCTAGTGCGTAGAGAGGTAAGCGTTGATCGAGGCCGAGTTCGCCGAGGCGATCGGTGCTGCCCCGCATGAGCGTTCCGCTGAACGCAGTCGGCGGGATTCGAACCCGCCCGTGATCGAGATCCACCCACGGTGAGGTCGTTTCCGCTGCTCAGCGGCGTCGCACGGTTGGCCGTCGAACGACATAATCGGGACATGAAGTATGTGCTGCTGATCTGCGACGACGAGAGGGTTTCACCGACCTACGAGGAGATGGCGGCGGACCCGGCGTATCAGGCGTACGCGGCGGAGGTTGAGCGGCGGGGCGCCATCCTGGGCGGAGCGCGGCTGCGGCCGGTGGTGGCCGCGACGACGGTCCGGGTCCGCGATGGTGAGACGCTGGTCTCCGACGGCCCGTTCGCGGAGACGAAGGACTTCGTCGGAGGTATCGACATCATCGATTGTGCCGATCTGGACGCGGCGATCGCGATCGCGGCGAGGCATCCGTACGCGAGCTGGGGTTGCGTCGAGGTTCGCCCCGTGTGGGAGTGACCGCGGCAGATGCGGTTCGTGCCGCGGTCGACGCGGCGTATCGCGACGAGTGGGGTCAGGTGGTCGCGACCCTGATCGGGCTGACCGGGGATTGGGATCTGGCGCAGGACTGTGCACAGGACGCGTTCGCCGCGGCATTAGTGACGTGGGGGCGTGATGGCGTTCCTGCTCGTCCGGGGGCTTGGCTCACGACGACGGCACGCAACCGCGCGACCGACCGGCTGCGTCGTGACACGGCCGGGGCGGCAAAGTTGCGGCAGCTTGCCGTGCTGGCTCGGGATCCGGTGGGGTCCACGGTCGAGGAGATCCCTGACGAGCGGTTGCGGTTGATCTTCACGTGCTGTCATCCGGCGCTGCCCTTCCCGGCCCGAGTCGCCCTCACGTTGCGCACGCTGGCGGGACTGAACACCGCTGAGATCGCCAAGGCGTTCCTGACTGCCGAGTCCACGATGGCGCAACGCCTGGTGCGCGCCAAGCGCAAGATCGTCGAGGCTGGTATCCCGTTCCGGGTCCCACCGGCGGAACTGTTGCCGGAACGGCTGGCCGCCGTCCTCGCGGTGCTCTACCTGATCTTCAATGAGGGCTACGACGAGGAGGACGCACGGCGGGCGCTGACGGCTGAGGGGATCTACCTCGCCCGGGTACTGGTCCGGCTGATGCCGACTGAGCCCGAGGCGCGCGGCCTGTTGTCTTTGATGCTGCTGCTCGAGGCCCGCCGCGCTAAGCGCATCGACGACGGGGTGCTGGTCACGCTCGAGGATCAGGACCGCTCCCGGTGGGACCAGGCGCTGATCGCGGAAGGTGCGCAGACGCTCGATGACGCATTGGCGATGCGGCGTGCGGGGCCGTACCAGGTGCAGGCCGCGATCGCCGCCTGCCACGCCACCGCCCCCGACTCAGCCAGCACCGACTGGCCACAGATCGCCGTCCTCTACGGAGAGCTGGCGCGGCTGGCACCATCGCCGGTGGTGGACCTCAACCGCGCGGTGGCGGTGGCGATGGCTGACGGCATCGCTGCTGGCCTTGCCCTTGTCGAGGATCTCGCCGTGTCCGGCAGGCTCGACGGGTACTACTTGCTTCCCGCGACCCGAGCCGATCTGCTCCGTCGCGACGGCCGTCTCACCGAAGCCGCGGCGGCGTACGAAGAGGCGCTGCGGCTGGCGCCGACCGACGCCGAGCGTCGCTACCTGACTGGTCGCCTGCGCGAGCTCTGACGCACGCCGCGGGTCGCCTCCGTCGAAGCGGCGGCAAGAAATTTCTGGGTCGATGTCGATTCCGAGCGGCCTCCTTCGTAGGTGGGGCGAATCCCACCAACAGAGGAGACGAGAACGATGTCGCACACCGACTACCTGACCGCCACGATGTCCGTCGAGCAGACGCCGGACGAGGTCTTCGCGGCCATCACCAACGTGCGTGGATGGTGGAGCGAGAACATCATCGGCGACACCGCGGCCCTGCACGACGAGTTCGTCTTCACCGACGACAGCCGGTACCCGGGGGAGACAGCCCGGGAGAAGAAGGGCATCCGCTTCTGCCGGTTCCACATCACCGAGGTCGTGCCCGGCGAGCGGATGGTCTGGCACTGCGTGGATGCCGATCTCACCTTCATCGATGACCGCGACGAGTGGACCGACACCAACGTCGTGTTCGACATCGCGGCGACGTCGGAAGGCACGACCCTGCGCCTGACGCACGAGGGCTTGACCGCCGCGGAATCCGAGTGTTTCGAAGCCTGCTCCCGGGGCTGGACCTTCTACATCACCACGAGCCTGCCTCAGCTGATCACCAGCGGCAGCGGCCAGCCCATCCCGGCGTACTCCGCCTGACCGGCCGTAACCGAACTGGAGTCGAACCATGTCACCGCTCGCCAGTCCCGCGCAGACGACCGCGGGCACACCGCCGAGGCAAGCACCAACTCGCACACGTCGGAGGTCGCTCGGCCGCTCCGGGTTCGTGCTGGTTCTGGCGTGTGGTGCCATGTCCATGGTGGGCCTCGACGTCGCGGTCTGGACGGCTTCCACGCCGCCTTCGCGGCCATCGGCACCCTGGCCGCACTCGGCGCTGTCACCGCCGCCGTCGGATTCCGGGGCCAGGCCGCCCTCCGCTTGCCCCGCCGCGCCCGGAGGCCACCGGCTACGTCGGTTGACCGTCACCGGTGAGACTTACCCTGCCGTGCGCCGGATGGACTAGATCGATGGGTGGCTCGCCGGGCAGCCGGTCAGTGCCGGGGGCGCGTAGTCCTTGTAGCAAGATGGCAGAAGTTCGCTTGCTTTGCTGCTCTGTGGCTCGTACGCCAAGGCATTCCCCAGCCTGCACCGAGGCCAGCGAGAGCACGACCAGGTCGCGCCAGGACACGTCATCACGGAGCACGCCTGCTTGGTGCGCTCGCTCCGTGAGCTGTGCGATCTGGGCACGCAAGTTCAGGCTGTGCTCGGCGACATCCTGGGCGAACGCCGACGCATGGTCCGCGGTGAACTCGGCGAGCCCTCGATTGGCCAACTGTGCTGCGCTGAAGGCGGCGAAGAACGTGGCCAGGCCATCCCACGGGTCCGGGTTGGCCAGCGAGTCCTCTGCCGCCGTTCGCATCTCGGCGATGCCGTCCAACAGGATGTCTTTGATCAGAGCTTCTTTGGAGCCGAAGCGCCGGTAGAGGGTGCCGACTCCGACCTCCGCCCGTGCCGCGATCTCGGCCGCCGCGGCGTCCATCCCCTTTTCCGCCACCACCGCCCGCGCCGCGTCGATCAGACGCAGCCGTTTACGCCGTGAGTCGGCGCGCTCGCCGTCGATTGCAGGGACCGGACTCGACATGCGCCGAGCCTAACATCGGACTAGATCATTCCGAGCGGACGATGGTCGTCCGTTTGTGTTAGTTTCCGAACATGACCGCCTACATTCAGACCGTCCTGAGCCGCCCGGTTCCCGGCGCCGAGGAGGAGTTCAACCGCTGGTACGAATCCACTCACATGCCGGAGGTTCTGTCGCTACCCGGTTTCGTGGCCGGCCAGCGCTACGCACCAGCTGACCCCTCCGACCCGTACCTGGCGGTCTACGACATCGAAGCCAACGGCATCGACGCGATCCACGAAGCAGTGCGGATTGGCTCGTCCTCGATGACGATCTCTGACGCCCTCGACCCCGATTCGGTCGTCGTGCAGGTCTTCCAGGCACAGGGACCCCGCGCCCTCTCTCCGGGCACGTCCCGATGACCGGGCGGATCGGCGTCGGCATCATCGGCGCACGAGCGGACCGAGGGTGGGCGGCAACCGCGCATCTGCCAGCATTGCGCGCCCTCGCTGACTATGAACTGCGCGCGGTGAGCACTACGCGCCAGCCCACAGCAGACGCCGCGGCCGCCGCGTTCGCCGTACCGCGCGCCTTCGACAATCATCAGAGCCTGGTCGAGTGTCCAGAAGTCGACCTGGTGGTAGTGACGGTTAAGGTCGCGCACCACGCTGAACTGGTTCGCGCCGCGTTAGCGGCCGGCAAGGCGGTGTACTGCGAGTGGCCACTCGGACGCGACCTCGACGAGGCGACGGAACTGGCCGACCGGGCGGCACGGCTCGCCCTACCGACCGCCGTCGGGCTGCAGGCGCGAGCCGTTCCCGCGATCAACTACGTACGCGATCTCGTCGCGGACGGCTACGTCGGCGACGTGCTCTCCACCACTATGGTCGTCACCGCCATGTCGGGCACCGTTATCGACCAGGACAACGCCTACCTGGTAGAAAAGGGCCAGGGCGCCAACCTGCTCTCTATCGGGGCCGGGCATGCCGTGGACACACTGTGTTATTGCCTCGGCGAGTGGGATGACCTATCGGCCGTATTGGCTAACCGTCGGCCTTCCGTGACCGTACGCCCGACAGGTGAGCGGCTGGACAAGACCGCGGACGATCAGGTAGCGGTGATCGGTCGACTCGACAGAGGCGCGATCGCTACCGTGCACCTTCGAGGCGCACTCGAACGCGCCGACGGGCTGCGCTGGGAGATCAACGGCACCGATGGCAACCTGTGGATCACCGCCGACGGTGCGCTGCCCGGGATCGCCCCACTGACGCTGCGCGGGACCCGAGGCGCCAACCGCGAACCAGAAACACTGTCGGTGCCCGAGAAATACATTCGTGCACCCGCCGCCCTCGCCGGTTCCCCCGCGTTCAACGTCGCGCACACCTACCTGAACCTGGCCCAGGACATGCGAGAGGGAACGAACACCGCGCCCACCTTCGCCGATGCGGTAATCCGCCACCGCATGCTCGACACCATCGCCGGGGTGTCGATGCGCTGAATGCAGGTACCTGCGGCTGTGGTGCCGACGCCGTTCGGGCCGTATCCAGGTTTTCCGGCTCGTCGTCAAGGCTGCGCGAAAGTGCCGCTCCGCCGCGCCGCGAGGATGGAGTATTCGACGGCGAGATGCACTGCGGTTCACAGGCCAGGAGGGCGAGCGGTGAGTTCTTTGGAGTGCTCCGAGCCCCGAGCTGACGCGGAGTCCGTGCGAAGTCGGCGCCGGGCCGCGGAGGTGGGCCAGGTGATGGCCCATTTCACCTTCTGGCTGGCGCACCAGCCAGTCCCGGATGCACAGCGCCGGCGATATGAGCGCTGCGCGGAGCAGTTTCTGCGCTGGCAGGCCGCCGGACCGGATCGACACGCGGACCGCTCGGTGGCCCGTTACCTGCTGCAGTTGCGCCGGGATGAGGCCAGCGCCGCCGAGCAGGCCAGCGTCCGCGCGACCATCGCGCTGCTACAGCGCTACCGGATCCTGACGACCCGCCAGGATTGGACCCGCCCGGGCAGCTAACCGGCGCGAGCGCACGTGCCGATCAGTTGAACGTGGCGAACATGCCGGGCTGGTAGGAACCCCCCTTTTGGTGCAGGATCACGGCGAGCCGGTTGGCCGCGTTGATCAGGGCGACCAAGGAGACCAGCGCGACGATCTGGTCGTCGTCGTAGTGCTTGCGCACCTCGGCCCAGGTCTCGTCGGACACGCCGTCGTGGGCGTCGGCGAGCCGAGTCCCCTCCTCGGCGAGCGCCAGCGCGGCCCGCTCGGCCTCGGTGAACACGGTGGACTCGCGCCAGGCGGCGACCAGGTTGAGCCGGACCGCGGTTTCACCGGCGGCCGCGGCCTCCTTGGTGTGCATGTCGATGCACCAACCGCAGCCGTTGATCTGGCTGGCGCGCAGGCTCACCAGCTCCTGGGTGGCCTTCGCCAGCGCAGATTGGACGATCACCAGGCTGGCGTTGGCGAACCGCTTGGCGAATTTGGCGCCGATCTCGTTGGTGATCAGGTCGATACGGGGTTCCATGACTTCGTCCTCACTCCTGGTGCCGCGTGCTGCTGCACTGAACGAACACGAGATGCCGGCGACCCGATCCGTGTGACAGCGCGGCTACGTGACGGGCGCCACAACCGTCTCCGTGTCACAAAACGGCAGGGCCCGGTGTCTGGTGGGTGACGCAGTCGAAAGCGAACAGGAGCCACCCATGGCCGGCACGTCGCGGACCGCGCCCGACGATCGCGGCGGGAGTCCGAGCCAGGACGACCGCGCGGACCCCGCCACCGAGGCGTTCCTCACCCATCGCAACCTGTTGTTCACCGTCGCCTACGAGATGCTCGGGTCGGCCGCCGACGCGGAGGACGTCCTTCAGGAGACCTGGCTGCGGTGGGCGGGTGTCGACCTCGACACCGTACAGAGTCAGCGTGCATACCTGGTCCGGATCACCACCCGCCAGGCGCTCACCCGGCTGCGCACGCTCGGCCGCCGCAAAGAGTCCTACGTCGGCCCCTGGCTGCCCGAGCCGCTGCTCACCGCGCCCGACGTGGCCGAGGACGTCGAGTTGGCCGACAGCGTCTCGATGGCGATGATGCTGGTGCTGGAGACACTCACGCCGACCGAGCGGGCCGTGTTCGTGCTGCGCGAGGTGTTCGACCTCGGGTACGACGAGATCGCGGACGCCGTCGGCAAGAGCCCGGTCGCGGTCCGCCAGATCGCCCACCGGGCACGGGCACACGTCGCCGCGCGCCGACCGCGAGGGGGCGCTTCCCCGGCCCAGACCCGAGACGCGCTCGAGGCATTCCAACGGGCAGTCGACACGGGCGACCTGCAACGCCTGCTCGACATCCTCGCGCCGGATGTCGTCTTCCTGGGTGACGGTGGCGGAGTCAGGCAGGCCGTGCCGCGGCCCATCGTGGGAGCCGACCGCGTGGCCCGCGTGCTGGCCGCCGGCCTGGGCAGGATCGCCGCCACGGCGACGCTGCAGCCGGCACAGGTCAATGGCTCCCCGGCGCTGATTCTGCGGTTCGACGGCGAGATCGACACCGTCATCGCGGTGCGCATCGACGACGGCCTCATCACCGGGCTCTACGCCGTGCGCAATCCCGAGAAACTGTCACATATGCAGCGAGAGACCGCCCTGCGTCGCTGAGCTGATCTCCTGAACGGGCGGCCCGTGGAGCGACGATAGATCATGTATAGATGTCCGAGGACTCGGGGACTGAGGGCGTCGAGACCTCGGCGGGCAGCGAGATCACCACGGTGAGCCCGCCGCCGGGGGTGTCTTCGGCGGTGAGCGTGCCGCCGATCGCTTCGGTGAACCCCCGCGCCACGCTGAGCCCAAGCCCGACACCGACGGTTGCGTTGCGGTCGCCGAGGCGCTGGAACGGGACAAACAGCTTGTGGATGGCGTTCCGGGGTACCCCGGGTCCGGAGTCGACCACACGGAGTTGGACGCGATCGGCGTGGGCACTGGCGCGCACGGCCACCCCGGCGCCTCGGCCGTGGCGGAGCGCGTTGTCCACCACGTTGGCCACGACGCGCTCCAGCAGCCCAGCATCGGCCATCACCGCCGGGAGCGACTCGTCGATCTCCACCGCCACCCGTCGTGCCTCGTCCACCCCGGCCAACGCGAGAGCGACGATTTGGTCATAGCCGACGGGTTCGATCCGTGGCACCACCGCTCCGGCGGCCAGCCGGGATGAGTCGAGCAGGTTGTCGACCAGTCCGGTCAACCGGTCCGCCGACTCCTCGACGGTGGCCAGCAGCTCCGCCCCGTCGGCGTCGGAGAGCGTCAGTTCGACGTCGCGCAGGCTGCCGGCCGCGGCCTTGATCGAGGTCAGTGGGCTGCGCAGGTCGTGGCCCACCGCGGAGAGCAGTGCCGAGCGGAGTTCGGCGCCCTCGGCGGCGCGGTGCGCGTCAGCGGCTTCGCTGGCCATGCGCTGAGCGCGCAGGGCGAGCAGTGCTTGGCTGCCGACGGTCTCCAGCACCCGGCGATCGGCGGCGGCCAGGGGACGGCCCTGCCCGATCAGATGCGTCTCGGGGTCGACTTCGACGTCGGTATCGGCGTCTTCGGGTCGTAGGCAGTCGGGGGCGCCTACGCAGGCGACGTAGCGCCAGCCGGCCTTCTCCTCGGCGGCACGTTCCAGGATCGCCGCCGAGCGCAGTCCGAATGCCTCGCTGACCTTTTCCAGCAGCCGCGGCAACGGGTCGACCCTGGTGAGCACGGTGCGGGCGAACGAGGCGAGCAACGCGGCCTCGGTGCGCGCCTGGGCAGCCTGCGCGGCGCGACGCGCGGCGCGGTCCACCACCAGAGCCACCGCGACGGCCACCACCACCATGACCACCAGGGTGATCACGTTCTCCCGGTCAGCGATGGTGAAGCTGTACAGCGGCGGGGTGAGGAAGTAGTTCAGCAGGAGCCCGCCGACGACCGCGGCCAGCAGCGCGGGGCCCAGCCCGCCGACGAGCGCCACCAGCACGATCGCCAGGAAGAACAACACCACGTCGGTGGACAGCCCGAACAGCGGCGCGCACCACACCCCCATGACGGTGGCCACCGCGGGCGCCAGCACCGCCAACACCCAGCCGGACACCAGCCGGTTCACCGGCAGGGCCCCCGGGTACACCCGCCGCAGCCGACGCCACGCCGGGCCGCCCCCAGCGTGTTGGTGGGTGACCAGGTGCACGTCGATGGAGCCGGATTCGCGGATCACCCCGGCGGCGATCCCCGGCTTGAACAACTGGGCCAGCCGGGAGCGGCGCGAGGTCCCTAACACCAGTTGCGTGGCATTCACGCCCCGAGCGAAGTCCAGCAGCGCGGTCGGCA
>DATHIT010000532.1:0-5778 GCA_035489915.1 Pseudonocardia sp.
CTGCGTACCGGCGAGGTACACGGCGAGCCCGGCGCCCTCATCCAGACCTGCGTCTCCGCCGCTGCCGGCGCATGCACGATCGACCTCTGACCTCCACGAGAGCGAGAAGACGTGACTGCCCAGATCCTCGACGAGCCCACCACGGTTATCGACGAGACTGCCCTGACCAGCGACCAACCCGCGCTGGCGACCGACCAATCCGCCCCGGCGGTGCGCGAGCACGCCACCCTCAGCCCCGAGCAGGTAACTGAGTTCGGCCGCGAGCTCGACGCGCTGCGCGCCGAGGTGATGGCCAGCCGAGGCGAACGGGACGTGCAATACATCCACAAGATCGTGGCCGTCCAGCGAGGCCTCGAGGTGGGCGGCCGAGCGGCGCTGATGATCTCGATCCTGCCGCCCGCCTGGCTCGCCGGCACCGCCGCGCTGAGCGCCGCCAAGATCCTGGAGAACATGGAGCTCGGGCACAACATCCTGCACGGCCAGTGGGACTGGATGCGCGACCCGGAGATTCACTCGAGCACCTGGGAGTGGGATTCGGTGATCCCGGCCGAGGGCTGGAAGCACACCCACAACCTGGTGCACCACACCTGGACCAACGTGGTCGGCAAGGACCGGGACCTGGGCTACACGATCTTCCGGATGAGCGCGGACCAGCCGTGGAAGCCGCGCCACCTGCTGCAGCCGCTGTACAACTTCGGGCTGGCGCCGCTGTTCGAGTGGGGCATCGCCCTGTACGACCTGGAACTCGACGAGGTCCAACGGGGCAACAAGAGCCCGAAGAAGGCGCTGCGCGACGCCGGCGGCATGCTGAAGAAATGGGGACAGCAGGCGGCGAAGGACTACCTGCTGTTCCCGCTGCTCTCCGGCCCCTCGGCACTGCCCGCGCTGCTCGGTAACGTGACCGCGAACCTGGCCAGGAACATCTGGACGCACACGATCATCTTCTGCGGCCACTTCCCGGACGGCGCCGAGGACTTCACCGAGGAGCAGATCGAGGGCGAGACCCGCGCCGAGTGGTACCTGCGGCAACTGCGTGGATCGGCCAACCTCGAGGGCTCCACGCTGTTCCACATCATGTCCGGCAACCTCAGCCACCAGATCGAGCACCACCTGTTCCCCGACCTGCCCAGCAACCGGTACGCCGAGATCGCCCCTCGGGTGCGCGCGCTGTGCGAGCGGTACGGGTTGCCCTACACCACCGGGCCGCTGTCCAAGCAATACCTGTCCACCTGGGCGCGGATCCTGCGGTTCTCCCTGCCCGGCGCCGCGTAGCCCTCCCCCGCCCCGCCGCCCCGCGCACTCGCCGCACCCGTCCCGAGACCCCACTTGTCGCGTCTTTTTCGAACGACAGGTGGCAGTAGTCGCGTCATTTTCCAACGACAAGTCGCTGGTTTCGACGCTGGCTGACGCAGGCCGGGTTCAGCCGGCGGAGCTACCGTGTGGGGCGACGGCGCGGACACGGCGGCCGGGGACGGACTCGCATGCGACTGCTGAGCTATGACGACGGCCGGGTGGGCTACCTCGCGGATGACCGGGTGGTCGACCTGGGCGATCTCGTGGGGGGCTACCACCGGCCGGGCGGGCTCAGCGCGATGCGCCGGCTACTGGGCCAGTGGGCCGGGCCGGGCAATGCCCTGCCGCCGGCCAGCGAGGCCAACAGCGTGCCGTTGTCCTCGGTGCGGCTGGGCCCACCCGTGCCGGACCCGACCAAGATCGTGGCGGCGCCGGTCAACTACCGCGACCACAAGTCCGAGATGTCGGTGACGGTGGACATCAGCGATCTCGCCGTCTTCCTCAAGGCACCGTCCTCACTCATCGGCCACGGCGACGCGATCCGGCTGCCCTACTCCGACCGTCGCTTCGACCAGGAGGGCGAGCTCGCCGCGGTGATCGGCCGCCGGGCCCGCAACGTCGCACCGGAGCGGGCGCTGGACCACGTCGTGGGCTACACCGGATTGCTGGACATCACCATGCGCGGCGGCGAAGACCGGTCCACCCGCAAGTCGTTCGACACCTTCACCCCGCTCGGGCCCTGGCTGGTGACCAGCGACGAGACCGGGCCTCCTGACGACATCGACCTGGACTGCACGGTCGGCGGCGAGCACCGCCAATCCAGCAACACCAAGAACCTGATCTGGGGCGTCGCGCGGCTGGTCGCCTACGTCTCCTCGGTGATGACCCTCGAGGTCGGCGACATCATCGCGACCGGCACCCCGGCCGGGGTGGGCCCGCTCGCGGCCGGCCAGGAGGTGTCGCTGACCCTGTCCCGGATCGGCACCCTCACCGTCGGTGTCACCGCCGACAACCCCGGTCCGTCCCCCACCGGCACCCGTAACCGATGAAATGTGGTTTGCGCCGTATCCGGGTATGCGAAAGGGGACTCGGAGTGGGATACGAAAGTATCCTGACCTCTCCTAAAGTATCCATTGACACCGCCATTCACCTGGAAGTGTGAGCAAGTCGGGCGCCGTACACCCCCGCGCGCTCTGCGATCGTAAAAATTTGGGATGCTTTTTCGGGCTATTCAGTGCTATCTATTTACCGGTGGTTGTCGCCCGACTGGGTGGAAGCCGGCACTAACGAGTTCTCTGCTGTGGAGGCAATGGATGTCAGCCCCGACCGAGAGAGCTCCGGACTTCGCCGATACCACGGTGGAGCCGCTCGATCAGCTGCTCCAGAAAGGACCATTCGCGGCCGCCCTGCGGGCGGCAATTGCGGCAAGGGGGCTGAGCCTGGACCGCATTCAGGACCGCCTGATGCGGCGCGGGATCAAGCTGAGCATCGCCACCCTGAGTTATTGGCAGTCCGGGCAGCGCCGGCCGGAGCGGCCTGCTTCGTTGCGGGCGCTCAAGCAAATCGAAGTGATTCTCGGCCTGCCCTCCGATTCGTTGAGCGCTTTGCTCGGCACAACAAATCGGCGGGAGAATCGAGGCCTCACCGAAGCAGCTCCGGCAATTACCGACCTGTGGCCGGGGAACTCCGATATCGCCGAGCTCCTCGCCGGTATGCCCACCAACGCGGATTCCTCACTGCGCAGGCTGACCCAGCATGATCGAGTCTGCATCGGCGCGGACGGCCGGATCAAGTCGTTGCGCTGCACGCAGTTGATGCGCGCGGATCAGGACGGTGCCGACCACTTTCTCTTCGTCTTCGACTGGGAAGGCCAGGGATACAGCCCGCCCATCGTGACCAACCTGCGCAATTGCCGGCTCGGCCGGGTGGTCTTCAACACGATGAAGGGACTCTTCGCCGGCGAATTTGTCTTCGAGCGCCCGCTGCGCAGGGGCGAGACGGTGTTGATCGAGTACGAGTTCGACAACTCCTGCCGAGGTATGCGGCCACGACAGCAGGACGACTCGTACTCGCGCCGCTTCGGCCGACCCATCCGCGAATACGTCCTTGAGATGTGCTTCGACGAGCAGGCGCCGCCGCAGCGCTGCCAGCATTTCGCCAGCCAGCTCGAAGACGGCGATCCAAAGATGATTCGTAATCTTCAGATGGGCCTCTCCAACACCGTTCTCGCGGTCGGCCGCGATTTCGGACCCGGATATTTCGGGATCCATTGGCGCCTCGGCAAGTAATCCGCGGAGGCCTGACCACCTCGCCCTTTGATTCCATGGCGGAAGGAATTCGCCGCATGAGCGCCGGCCAGACCTGGCCCGTCTTTGATGTCACCGCCGTGAGTCGTACTAATTCGGTCGGGACTGGGGGCCCCGAACAGCCGGCCTTCACCTGCGTCGAGCCCGGCGGGGTCAGCAGGTCCTGGTCCTGGCGTGAGCTCGACACGCGGGTCGGCACGGTCGCGGCGATGCTGGCTGGGCGGCTGAACACCGGCGCGCGGGTCGCGGTGCTGGCCAGCCCAGGGCTCGAGTACGCGGTCGGGTTCCTGGGCGCGCTGCGCGCCGGCGTCATTGCGGTGCCGCTGTTCCCCCCGGGCCGGCCCGGGGACACCGGACGGCTGCGCACCGTGCTGGGCGACTGCCGCCCCGCGCTCGCCCTCACCACCCGCGCCGACCAGCGCGCGGTGACCGAGTTCGTCGGCCCCTACCTGGCCGTCGTCGCCGTCGAGGACATCCCGGCCGCCGCGCCCAGGGACTGGCCGGAGCCGGACCCCCAGTCGGTGGCGTACCTGCGGTACAACTCCGGCACCGGGCGCGCTCCCGCCAGGGTGACTCACGCCGACCTGGTCGCCAACGCCCGACAGAGCATCGACGCCGACGACCCGATCGGCGGCGGGCCGGCCGCGTTCAGCTGGCTGCCGCTGTAGACCACGCCACCTCAGGGGGCTGGGCGAACCAGCCCCGGGTGAACCGGCGTGCCGGCCAGTCACCCTGCCAGAACCGGACGGGAGCACTTGATGCACGTGAGAGAAGCCTTCGCCATCGCGATTCGCAGCCTGCGCGCGAACCGGCTGCGATCCGCGCTGACCACCATCGGGATCATCATCGGCGTCTCCGCGGTGATCATCCTGGTCGGGCTGGGCGACGGCATCAAGGCCGGCTTCAACACCCAGTTCGGCGCGCTGGCGAACCAGATCATCGTGACCAAGCTAAACGTGGCGGCACCCGGGAGCGGGCTGCCGAAGGATCTCAGGGACAACGACATCGAGGCGCTGACCAACCCCGCCAACGCCCCGGACATCGCCAGTGCCACCCCGGTGATCAACGGCTCGCAGCTGATCTCCTACCGCCAACAGCAGTTCCTCGGCGCACTTGCGGGCTCCACCCCGGACTACCTGAGCATCCTGGACCGGCAGATCATGGTCGGTCAGAATTTCACCGCCTCCCAGGCCAAGAGCAACGCCAGGGTGGTGGTGCTCGGCCCGGACGTGATCTCCTCGCTGTTCAACGGGGATGCCGCGGCCGCGATCGGCAAGGACGTCCGGATCGGCCGCACCAACTTCAAGGTCGTCGGAGTGGTGACCAGCAACGGCCAGCAGGACAACGCCGCCATCATGCCGCTCGGCGCCGCCCGGGCCTTCCTGGTCGGCGGCAATGACCGGATCACCGAGATCGTCGTCAAGGCCGCCAGCGTGAACCAGGTCGACGAAGCGCAGCGCCAGGTCTACTCGATCATGGATGAGCGGCACAACATCAAGGACCCGGTGGCCAGGGATTACACCGCGACCGCGCTGCAGAACCTGCTGGAAAAGGCGACCACGTTCCTCAGCTACCTGACCGTATTCACCCTCGCGGTGGCCGCCATGTCGCTGGTCGTCGGGGGGCTGGGGGTAGCGAACATCATGCTGGTCTCGGTGACCGAGCGGACCAGGGAGATCGGCATCCGCAAGGCGATCGGCGCCCGGCGCAGCGCCATCATGAAGCAGTTCCTGATCGAGTCGACCATGCTGGCCGGCATCGGCGGGGTCATCGGAATCATCGTGGGCGTCGCGGTGGTCGTGGCCGGAATGGTGGTGGTGCCCCGGGTGGCGCCGAACTTCGGCACCCCTGACGTCTCCGTCGGCGCGATCATCATCGCGTTCGTGATCAGCCTGCTGATCGGCCTGGTGGCCGGCGGCTACCCGGCCAACCGAGCCGCCGGCCTGCGCCCCATCGAAGCCCTCCGCTACCAGTAGCTCCACTTACCGAGCACCGCGCTCCGGCGCGCGGAGCAGACCGCCGCCCACTACGCACGTCGCACACCCAGCCTGCACTTCGCATAGGTCACAACCTGTGCGAGGTGCAGGCCAGCTGTGCGAAGTCGCCACGGCCGTCGCGCTAGGGCCCCTTCGTCGGCCAGCCAGCTTCCGCCGCAACGCTTCCTTCATCGCACCGATGA
>DATHIT010000533.1:0-13732 GCA_035489915.1 Pseudonocardia sp.
GGAGACCGGGCCGGCGGCCTTGGCCAACGCCACCCACTTGTTGGTGAGGTCGACCGCCTTGGGCGAGTTCATCGCGGCGGTCAGCTTGCCGCCCTCGCTGGTGTAGTCGACGCAGCCCTCGCGGGTGAACTGGGTCATGAACCCCGGGTGGATGGTGGCCCAGGAGCGGGAGCCCCGGAAGGCCACCCCGTAGCGGTTGGCGGATCGGTCGGTGAGGTCGGTGGCGAGCTGGATGAAGTTGTCGAAGGTGTCCGCGGGACGGATCCCGCGCCGGTCGAACTCGGCCTTGTTGTAGCAGATCACGTTGGTCTCGAAGCCCCACGGGATGGCCCACTGGCCGCCGGTGCCCAGCGGGCTGCCGGCCTGGAAGTCCCACGAGGTGGACTTGCGCAGCCCCTCGTAGATGTCCTCGAAGTCGTAGTCCGCCGCGGTGGCCGAGGTGTTGGCCAGCCAGGGCTTGAGGTCCTCCATCCAGCCAGGCGGACCGTAGGTCCAGATGAAGTAGGCGCCGGTCATGAATGCGTCGTAGTTTCCGGCGCCACTGGCCAGCTCGGTGTTCAGCCGGGTGAAGTAATCCGCCTCGGCGACCAGGTCGGCCTTCACGTTGATGCCGGTGAGCTGGGTGAACTCGGCCAGCAGCGGCTGGAACGCCACCTGGTACGGGTGCGGGGTCTGCAGCACCGAGATCTCCGTGCCGGCCGCCTTGCGCCAGTCGAAGCCGCCGGTCACCTCGGCCGCGCCGTTCTGGTGGGCGGGCCCGCCGCCGGTGCCCACCCCGCAGGCGGCCAGCGCGGCGGCGGACGCGGCGGCCGCGCCACCCACCCCGAGGAAACGCAGCAGGTCTCGGCGGGACAGCCCCATGGCGAGCGGTTCGCGGAGCTCGGGACGCGTCATCGGGTCCTCCGGGTGATCGATGGGTGGAGTACCGCCGCGATCGACAACGAACGCCGACCGGTCGGCGGATGTGACTGGCCTCACCGGTTCGGGTCACATTAAAGCTGGCGTACATCTCAGGTCAATATGTGTAAGTAACGTTCTGCATCGTGACTTTCATCGGCCGTTGACCTGGATCTTCAACCCAGCCGGCACGGACACCAGCGGTTTCGCCGGGCAAACCGATCAGAAGTTAACGCCAGAAGCTGTTGATTTCACATCCAAGCTTGACGGGAACCCCATGGAGGCGTTGTGATGCGAGTCGCAGGTGGTTCGACCAGGAGGAGGCACCGGTGACGGAGGCCGCGCCGCACCCGAGCGTCGAGCCCCACGACGGACCGCGACTGCGCCGGTTGAGCCCGGAGGGGCGCCAGGCCCAGATCGCCGAACTCGTGTTGAACGCCGGCTCGGTGTCCGCCCAGGAACTCGCCGAGGCGTTCGGTGTCTCGGTGATGACCATCCACCGGGACCTCGACGAGCTGCAGCGCCAAGGGGTGCTGCGCAAGGCGCGGGGGGCCGCCACCGCGCAGCCGAGCGGCACCTTTGAGTCCAATGTGGAGTATCGGGCGAAGGCCAACATCGACGCCAAGCGGATGATCGCGCAGTACGCCTGCCGGCACGTCGAGCCCGGGATGTCGCTCATCCTGGACGACTCCACCACGGCGCTGCAGATGCTGCCGCACCTGGCCGAGCTCACCCCGCTCACCGTGGCGACCAACTACCTGACCGCGCTCAACGAGCTGGCCAGGATGCGGGACATCCGGGTGATCGCGCTGGGCGGGCAGTACGACGTGCACCACGACTCCTACCTGGGCACGGTGTGCGTGGACACCATCCGATCGCTGCGCTTCGACGCGGCCTTCCTGAGTACCTCGGCGGTCCGCGAGGGCCACGCCTTCCACCAGGAGGACCGGATCGTCGCGGTGAAACGCGAGATGGTCGAGGTGGTCGGCCGCGCGCACCTGCTCATCGACCACTCCAAGCTCGCCCGCAGCGCGATGCACCGACTGCTGCCGATCCGCCGATTCGAGTCGGTCATTGTGGACGCCGGCACCTCGGACAGCGCGCTGGCCACCCTGCGCGAGCACGACGTGCGGGTCGACGTGGCCGGCCCGGCTGAGCACTGAACAGCGAGGGAAGGGACCCCGACATGCTGCTGTACGACGAACGCGTCCAACTGGTGGAGTTCTGCCACCGGATGCAGGCCGACGAGCTGACCGTCGGCACCTCGGGGAATCTGAGCGTGCGCTCCGGCGACCACATTGCGATCACCCCGAGCGGGGTGGTGTACGACGACCTCACCCCGGAGTCGATCTGCATCATCGACCTGGACGGCAACAAGGTGGAGGACGGCCTCGACCCGTCCTCCGAGGTCCCGATGCACACCTCGGTCTACCGCGCCACGGACGCCGGCGCTGTGGTGCACACCCATCCGCTGTACTGCACCACGCTGTCCGTTGTGCTGGACGAGGTGCCGCCGGTGCACTACATGATCGCGCTGCTGGGCGGCCCGGTGCGGGTGGCGAAGTACGCCCGGTTCGGCAGCGCCGAGCTGGCCGAGAACAGCGTGCGCGCGATGGCCGGCCGCTACGGCGCGCTGATGCAGAACCACGGCGCCACCACCTATGGCGACACCCTGGCCAAGGCCTACACCCGCAGCGTCTACCTGGAGTGGGTGTGCCGGCTCTACCACCAGGCCCGGCTGCTCGGCGAGCCCAACCTGCTGCCGCTGGAGGAGATCGACGGGGTGGCCGAGGTGCTGAACAGCTACGGGCAGACCGTCAAAGCCGGGTCATGAGTCCGGCGGGTGGTGTCCGGCTGGGGATCGACGTCGGCACCTCGGTGGTCAAGGCGGTGGCGTTCGACTCCGACGGCGGCGCGCTGGCGGTCGGCGGCTGCCCGCTCGAGCTGACCCACGACGGCGGCGGGGTCACCGGCGCGGTCGAGCAGGACCTGGAGCAGGTGCTGACCCGGCTCGGCGAGGTGGTGCACGGGGTCGTCGCCGAGGCCGGCGTGACACCCGAGCTGATCGCGCTGACCGGCCAGGGTGACGGCTGCTGGGTGACCGACGCCGAGTACCGCACGGTCCGCCCGGCGCTGTCCTGGTTGGACGGGCGCGCCGCGGGGCTGCTCGACGAGTGGACCGCCTCCGGGGTGGCCGAGCAGATCTACCGGGTGAACGGCAGCGCGCTGTTCCCCGGCGCGCCGGCACCCCTGCTGGCCTGGCTGGACCGGCACGAGCCGGCGGTGCTGGACCGCGCCGAGACCGCCGGCTACTGCAAGGACGCGGTGTTCGGCCGGCTGACCCGGGTGCGCGCCACCGACCCGTCGGACAGCTCGATGCCCTTCGGCGACGGCACCGGCACCGGCTACAGCGACGAGGTCCTCTCGCTGACCGGGCTGACCCACCGCCGCGAGCTGCTCGCCCCGATCGTCGGACCGGTCCCGGTCGCGGAGCTGACCGACGCCGGAGCGCAGCTGCTCGGCCTGCCCGCCGGGCTGCCGGTCAGCTCCGGCCCGTTCGACTTCCCGGCCTGCGGATTCGGCGGCGGCCTGTCCGGGGTGGGCGACGCGCTGCTCATCGTGGGCACCACGCTGGGCTGCCTGGTACACGTCGACCGGCTGCACACCAGCGGCGAGCCGGCCGGGTTCCACGTTGCCACCGGGGTGCCCGACCGCTGGCTGCGGGCCATGCCGGCGATGGTCGGTACCGCGTCGCTGGACTGGCTGCTGCGTACCCTCGGGCTCGGCGTGGGAGCGGTGCAGGAGGCGCTGGGCAGCAGCCCGCCCGGGGCGCGAGGGGTGGCCGTGCTGCCTTATCTGGCCACCGCCGGGGAGCGGGCGCCGTTCGTGGATCCGAGGGCGTCCGGGCAGCTCACCGGGGTACGGATGACCACCGACCGGCACGATCTGGTGCGCGCGATGTGCGAGGGGCTGGCCTTCGCCGCTCGGCACTGTTTCGAAGCGGCCGGCCGGCCGGCGCCGTCCAGCCCGGACCAGGCGGTCGGACGGATGGTGGTGTGCGGCGGTGGCACCCGCTCGCGCGCCTGGATGAGTGTGTTCGCCGACGTACTCGGGGTGCCGCTGGAGCTGGCCCGCACACCGGAGGTCGGGGCCCGGGGCGCCGTGCTGGTCGCGGCCGGCGCGCGCGGCATCGAGCTGGACACAGCGGCCTGGACCGCCCCGGACGCGGTGGTCGAGCCGGATCCGCGCCAGCACGAGCGGTACGAGGACGGCTACCGGCGCTACCTGGCGCAGCTCGCCGCCGCCCGCCCACTGTGGTCCGATCCGCGACCGGCCGAGCTGACCACGATCTCCGGAGCGGCTGGATGAACGCCATCGATCCGACGCCGGCCCGGCGCGGCCTGGTCACCCTGTCCCACCAGCTCGGTGACCCGGCCGCCGACCTGGTGGTGCTCGGCGAGGGCAACACCTCGGCGGCGCTGGGCGACGGCACGTTCCTGGTCAAGGCCAGCGGCACCAGCCTGGGCAGGGTCACCGAGGACGACCTGGTCCGGCTGGATCACGCCGCGGTGCTCGAACTGATCGACGACGCCTCGCTGGACGAGCACGACCAGGCGGGGCTGGCCGCCCGGCTGCGCGCGGCCAGCCGGGAGCCGGACGCCGGTGCGACCAGCCCGCCCAAGCCGGCCTCGATCGAGACCATGCTGCACGCCCTCGCCCTGCGGCTGCCCGGTGTCCAGGTCGTCGGACACACCCACCCGACGGCGGTGAACGCGCTGCTCTGCTCGGACCGGGCGGCCGATCTGGTGGCCGGTTCGCTGTTCCCGGACCAGGTGGTGGTGTGCGGGGCGCACGCGCTGCTGGTGCCCTACGCGGAGCCCGGGCTGCCGCTGGCCAGGGCGGTGCGCCGGGGCCTGGTCGGCTACCTGGACGAGCACGGTTCGCCACCCCGGCTGATCCACCTGGCCAACCACGGCATCGTGGCGCTCGGCGAGAACGCCGCCCAGGTGCTGGCGGTGACCACCATGGCGGTCAAGGCGGCCCGGGTGCTGTCCGGAGTGCTCGCCGTCGGTTCGCCCAACTACCTCTCCCCGGACACCGTGCGCCAGCTGGACGGCCGGGCCGACGAGCAGCACCGCCGCCGTGTCCTGGCCGGCCCCGCGGAGGACCTATGAGCCAGAACCCCAGGAACGACCCGCCGACATCGACACCAGGGCTGTTCGATCACGGCCCGAGCAGCCATGCCGTCGATCTCGACGCGGTTAGCCGAGATCCAGGTCGGCTGGACCCGGCCAGCCGGCGGGCGGCGCTGGCCGCCGCGGCCGGGGAGCGGCACGACGTGGTGGTGATCGGCGGCGGGGTGACCGGCGCCGGGGTGGCCCTGGACGCGGCCAGCCGGGGGCTGTCGGTGGTGCTGCTGGAGGCCGGCGACCTGGCCAGCGGCACGTCCTCCCGGTCCGGCAAGACCGCGCACGGCGGGCTGCGCTATCTGGAGCAGCTGAACTTCTCGCTGGTCGCCGGGGCGTTGCGGGAGCGGGACCTGATGATCCGCACCCTGGCCCCGCACCTGGTCAAGCCGGAACCGTTCCTGTTTCCGCTGACCCGGCGGTGGGAGCGGCCCTACATCGGCGCGGGCGTGGCGCTCTACGACCTGATGGCGGCGGGGCTGGGTCGCGGCGGCGGGGTGCCGCACCACCGGCACCTGACCCGGCGGGGCGCACTGCGCGAGGCACCGGGGCTGAACCCGGCGGTGGTCACCGGTGGGCTGCGGTACTACGACGGCCGGATGGACGACGCGCGCCACACCCTGGCGGTGGCGCGCACGGCGGCCCGGTACGGCGCCCGGCTGGTCAGCTACGCGCGAGTGACCGGGATCCGCCGCGACGGGGACCGGGTCACCGGGGTGGAGGCGGTGGACACCGAATCCGGGACCAAGTTCCACGTCGCCGGCCGAGTGGTGATCAACGCGGCCGGGGTGTGGGCGGCCCAGGTGCAGTCGATGGCCGGGGCGGCCAACTTCCAGGTCACCCCGGCCAAGGGGGTACACCTGGTGGTGGCCGGGGACGCCTTCGAGTCGAGCACCGGCATCCTGGCTCGAGCCGACGACTCGGTGATCATCCTGCGGAAGTGGTTCGGGCACTGGCTGCTGGGCACCACGGACACCCCCTACCAGGGCGACCTGGCCAACCCGCCGGTGGAGACGGCGGACGTGGAGTACCTGCTGCGCAACGTGAACCGGTACCTGGCCCGGCCGCTGGACCGATCTCGACTGCTCGGCGCGTACGCGGGATTGCGCCCGCTGCTCGCCCCAGCTCGCGTTCGCGGCGAGGGTGGCGCGGCGGCCACCTCGGCGGTGACCTCGGCGCTGTCCCGGGACCACACCGTGCTCGAGGAACCCGCCGGCCTGATCACCGTGGTCGGCGGGAAGTACACCACGTACCGGGTGATGGCCAGGGACGCGGTGGACGCCTCGGCGCGCTCGCTCGGCGGGTCGTTGCCGCCCTCCCCCACCGCGCGGTTGCCGCTGGTCGGGGCGCCGGGCTGGCAGGCGGTGGGCAACCGGCTACCCCGGCTGGCCGCCGAGTACGGCGTTGCGGAGTCCGCGCTGGACCGGATGCTGCACCGCTACGGCGACGAACTGCCCGCCGTGCTGGCACCGATCCTGAACCACCCCGACCTGGCCCGGCCGATCCCCGGCGCCGGCGGGTACCTGCCCGCCGAGTTCCGCTACGCGGCGACCCACGAGGGCGCGCTGCGGCTGGCCGACGTGCTCGCCCGGCGGACCCGATTGGCCATTGAACGCCCGGACGGGGGCGCCTCGGCCGCGCCGGAGGTCGCCGCCCTGATCGGCCCGCTGCTCGGCTGGGATGAGGCGCGCCAGGCCCGCGAGGTAGCCAGCTACCGCGAGGAGCCGACGCTGGCCGGGCGCTTCGGCTGAGCGGCGCGCAGCTGAACCGGTCCCCCGTCGGCGCACACTTTCGGTGGCTCACGCGGACGCTGGGCCATGCGCGTGGGCACGCGAACGTGTGCGTGGGCGGATTTAGGGCGTGAGGTGCTTGCGGACGAGGGTGCCCCAGCGGCGTTGGCGGTAGCGGTAGAACCAGCGGGCGAAGGCGGCCACGGGTCCGGTCAGCGGGCCGGCGTCGAACTCGACGGTGTCCCGGTAGCGGCAGCCGCCCTGGCCGGTGGGCTCCACCTGCAGCGTGTGGTTCCACACGCGCAGCAGCCAGCTGTGCTCCCTGCTGCGCAGGGTCCGGGTGGCCGGGTTCAACTCCACCAGCTGGATGGTGTGCCTGGCCAGCGGAATCACGTGGAATAACAGCATCCAGCCGCGCCCGCGTTCGCCCTCCCGGTAGGCCTCGGTGCGCCCGGCCAGCGCTGGAAAGCCGATCACGCCCCTGGTCACGTAGTTGAACGAGGCGGGGTGGCACATCGCCTGCCACACCCGGTCCGCGTCGGTCGGCAGGTCGGTCTGCACTGTGACGGTACGCATGGATTCTCCGCTCGAACGGTTACTGTAGGTAAATCGTGAGGGATTGCTCGGTTTCTTGGCTACTCGCTTTTCCGGAGGTCGGCGCCGTGTCCACAGCTCGCCTGGAACCCAGGAAAAGCCCACGTCAACAGCGCGCGCTGGATACCAGGCGACGGCTGCTGGACGCCGCTGCTCGCGTTTTCGCCGAGCACGGCTATGCCGCCGGCACCACCAACCGGATCGCCGAGGAAGCCGGGCACTCCATCGGCTCGCTGTACCAGTACTTCCCGAACAAGGACGCCATCCTGGTCGAGCTGGCCACCGAACATGCCCACGCCGGCATCGCGGTCATCCAGCGCTACCTGCACGGCGGGTCGCTGCCGGAGTCCCTGGAAGCCAAGCTGCGGCTGTTCGTCCGGGCGGCACTGGACAGCCACCGGGACGCCCCGGAGCTGCACCGGGTGCTGTTCGAGGAAGCTCCGCATCCACCCGAGCTGCTGCGCACGCTGCGCGAGGCGGAGGCCACCATGGTCAGCGCCGCGCGGGGACTGCTCGAGGCGGATCCGTCGGTGCGCCGGGCGGATCTGGACATGGCCGCCCGCCTACTGGTGGCCAGCATCGAGTCGCTGGTGCACCGGTTCGTGGGCTGGGGCCGTCCCGAGGACGCCGACCGGTTCGAGGCGGAGCTCACCGCCATGCTGCTGCACTACCTGCGCGCGGGGGACCCGAGACACTAACTACCCTGCAGGTCACGTCGACTCGAGGGAGACCTGTGCGCACGCTGCTGGTGATCGGTATCGGCGCCGGCGATCCCGATCAGCTGACCATCGAGGCGGTCAACGCGCTCAACGCGGTCGAGGTGTTCTTCGTCTTCGACAAGGAGAACGCCGCCGACCTGTCCGAAGCGCGCCGCCAGATCTGTCGGCGCTACATCCGCGACGACCGGTATCGGATGGTGGAGCTGGCCGATCCGCGCCGGGACCGCACCGCGGCCGACTACTCCGGGGCGGTACGCAACTGGCGCGACGCGAGGGCCGGCGACCTGGCCGCCGCGGTGGAGGCCGAGCTGGGGCCGGACGGCATCGGCGGCATCCTGGTGTGGGGCGACCCGGCGCTCTACGACGGCACCATCCGGATCATCGAGACCATCCTCGAGCAGGGCGCGCTGGAGCTGGACTACCGGGTGATCCCGGGGATCAGCAGCGTCCAGGTGCTGGCCGCGCGGCACCGGATCCCGCTGAACCAGGTGGCCAGCCCGGTGCACATCACCACCGGCCGCCGGCTCCGCGAGGGCTTGCCGGCCGGCGTCGACGATGTGGTGGTGATGCTCGACGCCGGGCTCGCCTGTACCGAGCTGCGCGCGGACCCGGGCTGGCACATCTACTGGGGCGCGTACCTGGGCACCAAGGACGAGGCCCTGGCCGCCGGGCCACTGGACGAGGTGATCGACGAGATTTCCCGGACCCGCCGGCTGCTCCGCGAGCGACACGGCTGGATCATGGATACCTACCTGCTGCGCCGCCGCGCCACCGACACCCGGCCGTCGGTGGCTGACCAGTGACCGCCCAGCCGAGGGTCGCGGTATGACCTCCGGTGCCGGCGCGTTGCACACGGGCATGAGCGATCGCATCTCCGACCGCACCTGGCTGATCGCGGTGGCCGCCGCGCTGTGGGGCACCGATGGGCTGCTCCGCAAGCCGCTGAGCGGCCAGCTACCCGCCTCGACGGTGGTGTTCTGGGAACATCTGATCATCGTGGCGGTGCTGTTGCCCTGGCTGCCGGGTGCGCTGCGCGCGTTCCGAGCGGCGACCGCGCGGGAGCGCTGGGCCCTGGTCGGCATCGGTGCGGGCGCGTCCGCGGTCGCCACCGCGCTGTTCACCGCGGCATTCGCGGTGGGTGACCCGATCACCCCGCTGGTGCTGCAGAAGCTGCAACCGGTGATCGCCATCGCGGTGGCCGCCGTGCTGCTGGGCGAGCGGTTGCGCCCCGGATACTGGGCGTTCGCGGTCCCCGCGCTGCTCGGAGCCTGGCTGATGGCCTTCGCCAACCCGTTCCACGTCCGGTTCGCCGACGCCGAGGCGGCACTGCTGGCCATCGCGGCCGCCGCGCTGTGGGCGATCGGGACGGTGCTCGGCCGGATGGTGAGCGAGAACCTGTCCAGCAGGGACATCACCGTGCTGCGCTTCGCTATCGGGCTGCCGGCGGCCGGGCTGGTGCTGCTGGCCCAGGGTGCGCCCGTGGCCGTCAGCACCGCGCAGCTCGGGCCGCTGGTGCTACTCGCACTCATCCCCGGGCTGCTCGGCCTGGCGCTGTACTACCTGGGCCTGCACTCGACGGCCGCGTCCCGGGCGACACTGGCCGAGCTGGCGTTCCCGGTCACCGCCGCGCTGCTCGGGGTCAGCCTGCTTGGCGCTTCGCTCTCCTGGACGCAGTGGCTGGGCATGGCGGTGGTGGTGGCCTCGGTAACCGCGCTCGGCCTGCAGGAACGCTCCGAGCGCCCGGTCGTGGAGACGGTCGGCACTGCCGCATAACCGTTGGCCGGGAAGCGCACGAAGCACATTGCCGCCCCCCATCGGCCGGCGGCAGTCAGCTCGACACGGCTGTCTCCGCCACCGGCCGGTAGAAGACCGCCAGGTGCGCGGCGGCTCCACCAACTCCCACGATGAGGGCGATCAACAGCCCCACCCAGCCGTCCAGGAAGCCGTGCGCGCCGGTCAGAACCGCGTCCACCGTCAGATCGCGGGCCCCGGCGACCGCAACGGAGAACGCGATCGCGGCGAGCACCAGGTTGTACTCCCAGCCCGCCGCGGTGATGAAGAAGCCGTTCCTGCGATGCACCGTCCAGGCCGCGACGGCCATCAGCGCGATGATCGCGGCACCGGCCAGCGAGGTGAGCAGGCCGATCGCAAAGAACAGACCCGCGCCGATCTCGGTGAACGCGGCAAGCCGCGCCTGGAGCCAACCGGGCCGCATGCCGATGCTCTCGAACCACCACGCGGTCCCGGCCAACCGACCACCAAGGAAGATCTTGCTGTAGCCGTGCGCGGCGATCGTCAGACCACCCAATCCGGACAGGAGACCGTCGAAATACGCGAACAGCTGACGGACAACCACCCGATCCGGGTCCACCTCACCCGCGGGGCCGGCACTGACTGACTGCGCTGAGAGCCCACGGCGGCGCGACGGGTCCACGCAGAACCGGGCAGGCTGGAGGTCTCGACCGTGACCAGCGTCGACGTGATCCCGAGGGCCGGGCGGCGCCCGATGGTGTGACCACCGACCTGGGCGTGTTCGGCACGACTGGGCTCGCACATCGTATGCTGTAGCCAGCCCCGCCCCGCCCGATCCTTCATCACGAAGGAGCTCTCACTCGCGTGACCGCTGGAGTCGCTCATGACGCTCTCTGACAACAAGCCGGCACGTCAGATTGCTCGGCCCGTGCCGCTGCGGCAGAGCGTTTATGAGGCGATCCTGGACATGATCGTCGAGCGCACCCTGCGCCCCGGGCAGCACCTGGTGGAGAACGAGCTGGCGGTCATGTTGGGCGTGTCGCGCCAACCGGTGCGCGAGGCGCTCCAATGGCTCAAGAACGACGGCTGGGTGGATCTTCGGCCCGGGCACGGCGCGTTCGTGCACGCGCCCACGGTCACCGAAGCCGACCAGTTGCTGGCGGTCCGCGCGTTGCTGGAGACCGAGTCCGCGCGGCTGGCCGCGCGGAACGCCACCGCCGAGGACATCGAGCAGCTGCGCGAGATCTGCGGGCAGGGCGTAGCCGCGCTCAAGGCGGACGACCTGGCCAGCATGGTCGCCGCCAACGCCGAGCTGCACGCCGCCGTCGCCCAGTTCTCCGGAAACCGAGTACTGGTCGAGCTGGCGGCGCAGGTCGTCAGACGGGTGCGTTGGTACTACACCCCGATCGCGCGCCAGCGCGGCGCGCAATCCTGGCTGGAGCACGCCGCCCTGATCGATGCCATCGAGGCCAGGGACAGCGACCTGGCCGCCCAGATCATGCGCGAGCACACCGAGCACACCCGCCGCGCCTACCTGGACGGCAACGCCTCCGGCGACGAAGAGATCCACGAGGTCGAACCCCGCCGCAGCGCCCGCTAGGCGGACACCGGGCGGGGCTGGACCTCTGGCCGCGCCCCCCTTCAGCCGGCCAGTCTGGGTGCCCCCGCAGGAATCCTGGGCAGCGTGTTCGGCAGCCCCGGGCGCTGCAGCCGGGCGATCGCCACCGCCGACACCAGCGACAGTGCGGTGGCGACCAGGAACGTCATCGGGTATCCCCACGCGGTGACCGCGACGGCCGCCAGACCGATCCCGAGCAGGCCGGCGAACGCCTTGGCGCTGTACACCATCGCGTGCACCTCCAGCGCGCGTCGGTCGCCGAAGTAGTCCCTGGCCAGGCTGGCGAACAGCGGATAGAACCCGCCGCCGCCGGCGCCGGCCACCGCTGCCGCCACGATCAGCAACCCGGGTGAGCTGGACGCCGCTGCCATCGCCAGCAGCAGCTGGCCGGTGGCCTGCACCAGCAGCACGAGCTTGAGGGTGCGGCAGCGGCCGAGCCGATTGGAGATGCGCATGACCACCGACCGGCCGGCCCCGTTGATCGCGGTGAACAGCGCGACGGCCACCGCGATGGCGGCCACCGCGGTGCCCGCCCGGATCGCGAACACCACGACGAAGGCGGCGTTGAACAGCGACACCGCGCCGGCCGCCAGGACGATCAGGTACATCGCCGGCAGGGCCTTGGTGCGCAGCGCCCGCCCCGGCGAGAACTGCTGGACCGCGGGGGCGTTCGCCCGCCGGCCAGGCACGTGTTGCAGCGCCCATTCCCTCGGGTCGATGTGCGCGGGCCACCAGTCTGCCGGCGGGTCCCGGAAGAACACCCCGAACCCGGCCACGACCAGGAGCAGCAGTATCGCGGTGGCGTCCAGCGCGAACGCCAGGTTGGCCGGGGTCAACCACACCACCGCGGCCACCGCGAACGGCACCGTGCCGTAGGCGAACGCGCCGGTTACCAGGCTGACTTTGGCGCCGACCCGATCGGGGTGCCACTTGCCCACCGAGGTGCTGCAGGTGGAGTAGACCAGGCCGGCGCCGGCGCCACCGAGCAGGGCGTAGCCGATCACCGCCCCGAACAGGCCGGGCCCGTGCGCCAAGCTGGCCACACCGATGGCGCACAGCACCGCGCCGAGCAGCATGAGGGTGCGCGGGGAGATGCGGTTGCGCTCTCGCAGCCAGGCGGCCGGGAACGCGACGCCGGCCTGGCAGACCGCCCATGCCGCGAGCACGGAGAAGGCACCGACGAGCGACCAGCCGTTGCGGTCCATCAGGGCAGGCACGGCGGCACCGAAGCCGTACTGCAACACCCCGACCGCGGCCATGGGTGGCCACGCCAACCACACCGCCGACGAGCGGCCCGCCCGGTCCGCTGGGGTGTCCCGCACGTAGTAGCGACGGCCGTAGTAGTCGCGCACCGCGCGGCCGCCGTTCTCGCTTTCAGACATGTCACCCTCCGTCCAGATGGACTGCTGAGGTGCTTTCGTGATGAGCGCCACACTACCCACCATACTGTATACTGTCGACCACTCGTTCCAGTGATTGACAGTTCCCGTTCCGCATGATCGAAGACTCCCCCCGGTAGAGAGTCTAGACATCACTTTCCATACTGCATACAGTCGACGAGGCACACCGCCTCGAGCTGCGCCGCTCGAGCCGACCGACGGGAGATGCCTCGACATGGACCTGTACGAGTACCAAGCGAGGGATCTGTTCGCCGCACACTCCGTTCCGGTGCTGGCCGGCCGCACCGCGTCGACTCCGGAGGAAGCCGCCACGGTCGCGTCCGAGATCGGCACGGCGGTGGTGGTGAAGGCCCAGGTGAAGACCGGGGGCCGGGGTAAGGCCGGTGGCGTCAAGCTGGCCAAGAGCCCCGAAGAGGCGCGGGAGAAGGCCGCCGCGATCCTGGGCATGGACATCAAGGGCCACACCGTGCACCAGGTGCTGGTCACCCAGGCCAGCGGCATCGCCGAGGAGTACTACTTCTCCTTCCTGCTGGACCGGGCCAACCGCACCTTCCTCGCGATGGCCAGCGCCGAGGGCGGCATGGAGATCGAGCAGCTGGCGGTGGAGCGGCCGGACGCGCTGGCCCGGATCCCGGTCGACCCGATCGCCGGGGTGGACAAGGCCAAGGCCCTCGAGATCGTCACCGCCGCCCGCATTCCCGCCGAGGTCGCGGACGACGCCGCCGACGCCATCGTCGCGCTGTGGGACACCTTCGTGGGTGAGGACGCCACCCTGGTCGAGGTCAACCCCCTGGTCCGCTCCAGCGACGGCGACATCATCGCGCTGGACGGGAAG
>DATHIT010000534.1:0-7829 GCA_035489915.1 Pseudonocardia sp.
CGGGCGCGGCAGTACCCGCACGAATTCTCCGGCGGCATGCGCCAGCGCGTGCTCATCGCGATCGCCCTGGCCTGCCGGCCGGAGTTGCTCATCGCCGACGAACCGACCTCGGCGCTCGACGTCACCGTGCAGCAGCAGATCCTGGACCGGCTCGACACGCTGACCCGCGAGCTGGGCACCGCGGTCCTGCTGGTGACCCATGATCTGGGGCTCGCGGCGGAGCGGGCGGACCGGGTGGTCGTGCTGGCCGAGGGGCAGGTGGTGGAGAGCGGCGCCACCCGGGAGGTGCTCACCGCCCCTCGGCACGAATACACCCGCCGGCTGGTCGCGGCGGCACCGTCGATCTCCGCGACGGTGCTCACCGGTCCCGAGGCCGGCCCGGAACCGGTGCCCCCGGTCCTGCAGGTGGAGCGGGTGTCCAAGGAGTTCCACATCCGAGGTCGCGGCGGAGTGCTGCGCGCCGTCGACGACGTGTCGTTCGAGGTCCACCGAGGACGAACCACCGCGGTGGTGGGGGAATCCGGCTCGGGCAAGACAACCGTGGCCCGGATGGTGCTCGGGCTCGTCCCGGTCACCACCGGCACGATCCGGCTCGACGGCGACGACATCGTGGGGATGCGCGGGGCGCGGTTGCGGGCCGCGCGGCGGGCGATGCAGCCGGTGTTCCAGGATCCCTACGGCTCGCTCGACCCGACGTTCTCGGTGGAGCGGCTGGTCGCGGAGCCGCTGCGGATCTTCAAGGCGGGCGACAAGGCGGTGCGGGCCGCGCGGGTGCGCGAGCTGCTCGACCAGGTCGCGCTGCCTCTCTCGACCGCGCAGCGCTACCCCAACGAGCTGTCCGGCGGGCAGCGCCAGCGGGTGGCTATCGCCCGCGCGCTGGCCCTGGACCCGGCGTTGGTGGTGTGCGACGAGGCGGTGTCCGCGCTGGACGTCCTGGTACAGGACCAGATCCTGCGGCTGCTGCGGAGCCTGCAGGACGAGCTGGGGGTGAGCTACCTGTTCATCTCGCACGATCTCGCGGTGGTCCGGGAGATCTCGCACGAGGTCGTGGTGATGAAGCAGGGCCTGGCGGTGGAGCAGGGGCCGGTGGCTCAGGTGCTCGGGGCGCCGAAGGCTGAGTACACCCGCCGGCTGCTGGCGGCGGTACCGGGCACCGGGGTGTTCGCCTAGTTTCTGGCGCGCGGCGGCGGCCGGAGGGGGCGAAACTATCCATGATGGGGTGCCGATGAGCACGGCGATCGAGTGGCGACGGGATCTGCACGCCCACCCCGAGGTGGGCTTCACCGAGTTCCGCACGGCGAGTCGGGTGGCCGGGGCGCTGGCCGACCTTGGCTGGGAGGTAGTCACCGGGCCGGACGCGATGGTCGCGGGGGAGCGGTTGGGAGTGCCGCCCGAGGCCGTGTTGGACGCCGCCTACCAGCGGGCCGAGGCGCAGGGCGGCGACCCCCGGTTCCTGCCCGCGATGCGCGGCGGGCACACCGCGGTGGTGGCCACGCTGAAGGGTTCGGGACGGGGGCGCACGGTCGGGCTGCGGGCCGACATGGATGCGCTGCCGATCCTCGAGTCGTCAGAGTCCGGGCACCGGCCGGCGCGGGACGGCTTCGCGTCCCGCTGGTCGGGGTCGATGCACGCGTGTGGGCACGACGGGCACGTGGGGATGGCGGTGGAGCTCGCCCAGCGGCTCGCGGCCGACCGGCCGGACGCGTCGGTGACGATCTTCTTCCAGCCGGCGGAGGAGGGTGGCCGAGGTGGTCGGGCGATGGCGCCCACCGGGCTCGTCGACGGGATCGACCTGTTCGTCGCCGTGCACCTCGGCTTGTCGCTGCCCACCGGGGCGCTCATCCCGTCGAACGATGGGCTGCTGGCCAACTCCAAGCTGCGGGCGGTGTTCCACGGTCGTGCCGCGCACGCCTCGCTCGCCCCGCAGGACGGCCGCAACGCATTGCTCGGTGCGGCCTCGGCCACCCTTGCGCTGCAGGGGCTGACCCGGGTGGCTGGCCACCAGACTCGGGTGGCGGTCGGCCGGATCAGCGGCGGGACGTCGAGCAACATCGTGCCCGACACCGCCGAGGTCCTGCTGGAGACCCGCGCCGACGACGGCGCGATCAACGCCGATCTCGAGGAACGGGCGCGCGCCATGCTCGCCGGGGCCGCCCAGATGCACGGCCTGACCGTGGAGGTCGAGCTGATCGGCTCGGTGACCACCGCCCGGGCCGACCCCTCGGCGGCACAGGCCGTGACGGCGGCCGGGCGGGCGGCCGGCCTGCGGGTGGTCGAGCCGGCCGCCGACAGCGCGGTGGCCAGCGACGACGCCACCGCGCTGATGCGTCGGGTGCAGGCCAGTGGCGGTGCGGCCACCTACGTCGGGTTGGGTGCGGACCTCGCCGGCCCGCACCACACCCCCGGCTTCGACTTCGACGAGGCGGCGCTCGCCCCGGGCGTCGACTTCCTGGAACAGTTGATCAGGACCTGACGGTCAGGAGGCCAGGTCCGGCCGGAGCGGACTGCGTTCCCCGGCCTCCACCGGGACGGTGACGGTGTTCCCGGCTGGCGGCAGCGGGCAGGTCGCGAACGCGGTGAACGCGCAGGGCAGGTTCACCGTCCGGTTGAGGTCGAGCACCACGGTGCCGTCCTCGGCCGGGTCGTCGGTCTTCAGGATCCGCCCGCCGCCGTAGGTCGCCTGGCCCGAGGTGCCGTCGCGGAAGTGCAGCGAGAGGCCGCCCTCCTTGCCCGGCAGCGCGACCAGCGTCTGCCGCGTGCCATCGAGGTCGAAGTGCACCTCGCCGACCGCGGTGAAGTAGTGGTGCAGGCCCTCCACCACGGCGTCCACGGTGATCGGGCTGGGCTCCGGATACGGCTCGAAGCGGCCGGTCACCACCCACCGGGAGTCCACCGGGAAGGTGGGCACGCCGTCGAACGCGGTGCGGGTGATTGCTTGCGGATCCCGGACGCGCAGCGCGTAGCTGTCGGTGCGGCGGATCACCTCGACGCGTCGCTCGCCCACCGTCACGAGCACCCCGGGCTGGCCGTCTTTCGGCTCGATCCGGACCGTGCCGTCCACGGTGACACCGTCCACCTCCAGCTTGTCGCCGGGTGCCGCGGTGATTTCCACGCCGCCGTCGTCGGTGCTGCGCCAGCTGCCGGGCAGGTCGGGGTAGCCGGCGGGCGCACTGGTCAGCCACTGCAGAGCGGTGAGGCTGAGCCACCCGTGCGGCTCGCGCAGCACCGTTTCGCGCTCGGCGTGCCAGCTCGTCCAGGCCTCGATGAGCTCGGTGTTCTCCGTGGTGGTCATGGGGATGCACCTTTCGTCGATGGTCGCGACACTGGCTATAACTCCAATGACGCGATCGGGCATACCAGCTCCGACGAATCTGTTCGCGGTAGGAGGCTTCATGGCGCATCTGTTGCTGTTGCTCCGGCACGCCAAATCCAGCTGGGATGATCCAGCTCTGGCCGACCATGATCGCCCGCTGGCCAAGCGCGGCCGTCGAGCCGCCGAACTCATCGGGGAACACCTTCGTGCCGCCGGTCTTCGCCCTGGCCTGGTGATCTGTTCGCCGTCCAGACGCACCCGCGAGACTCTCGAGCTGCTGTCCCTGGATGGGCCGGAGGTCCGCCTCGAGGACGCCGTCTATGAAGCCAGCGAGGAGGAGCTGGCCACCGTCGTCGGTGGCCTGCCCGAGGCCGTCCAATCCGTGCTGCTGATCGGCCACAACCCATCGATGGGCGACCTGGCCGGGTGGCTCAGCGGTCAGGACCGCACCGAGGCGGCCAGTCGGCTGCGGGAGAAGTTTCCCACCGGCGCCCTGGCGGTGTTCGAGACCGACGAGACGTGGCGGGACCTCGCATCCGGCGACAGTCGGCTGGTGTCATTTCGGACCCCGCGAGACCTGGCCGGTTGATTTCGCCTACCCGGCCGGTGCGTTCATGCCGCGTCGACGCCAGGTCAACAGCTTCGAGCTAGCGTCGAGCCATGGCAGTTCGAGCAATTCGCGGCGCGACTCAGGTCGATGACAACTCGCGGGAGGTGATCCTCGAGGCGTCCGCTGAGCTGGTCACCGAAATGCTGGGCCGGAACGGCATAGACAGTGACAACCTGATCTCCATCATCTTCACGACCACGCCAGATCTGGACGCCGCCTTTCCTGCCTATGCGGCAAGGAAGATGGGGCTCACCGACGTTCCGCTCATGTGCGCGACAGAGATCGCCGTTCCGGGGGCAATGGAGCGGGTAATTCGCTTGCTGGCGCACGTCGAAACCGAGCACCCGCGCCCCGCGATCAGGCACACCTATCTCCATGGCGCCGCGGCGCTCCGCACGGATCTCCCTCGGTAGCGCTCCAGCTCAACGCCGTACCCGGAGAGGAATACCTGTGCCTGCCAGGCTGCTGTTGACCGACGGTTGGTTGATCCCGATGGCGCCCGACCTGCCCACAGTGATCCGCGGCGACCTGCTGGTTGAAGACGGCCGGATCGTTCGGATTGGCCAGTTCGGTCCGGTGGCCGACGCCGAGGTGCTGAGTTGCACGGGCCGGATCGTGCTGCCCGGTCTGGTGGACACCCATCGGCACACCTGGCAGACCAGCCTGCGGGCGATCGCCGCGGACTGGACCCTGGGCCAGTACTTCGAGCGGATGCGGGGCCGCCTCGGCGACGCCTTCCAGCCCGAGGACATCTACGCCGGGACCCACCTGGGCCTGCTCGAGGCGCTCGACGGAGGGATCACCACCCTGGTCGACTGGTCCCACAACATCAACTCGCCGGCTCACGCGGACGCCGGGTGGCAGGCCCTGGTCGATTCGGGGGCGCGGGCGGTGTTCGCCTACGGAGTGAGCAATCCGCAGGCCACCGGGCTGGACGTGGCTCCGCACACCCGGGATGTGGCCCGACTGCGCAAAGAGCTGGCCGCGTCGGATTCCGCTTCCGCGCTGGTCACCCTGGCAATGGCGGTACGCGGCCCGGAGACGTCCACCATGCAGACCTGCGCGGCTGACTGGGCGCTGGCCCGGGAGCTCGCGGTGCCGATGACCGTGCACGTGGGCGGCGGGCTGCGCGGCGCGGGCGGCGGAATCCGGGCGCTGGCCGAGCACGGTCTGCTCGGCCCGGATACCACCTACGTGCACTGCAACATGCTCGGCGACGACGAGCTCGACCTGATCGCCGGCTCCGGCGGGCGGGCCTCGGTGGCTCCCGAGGTCGAGTCCAACATGGGCCACGGCCCGGCGGCCACCGGCCGGCTCCGGGCGCGCGGCATCCCCACCGGGCTCTCCGTGGACGTGTGCACCAATGTCGGTGGCGACATGTTTGCCGGAATGCGCACGGCGCTGGCCGTGCAGCGCGGCCAGGCCAACGCCGAGGCGCTGGCCAGGGGCGAGACCCCGGCCAGTGTGTCGATGACCGCGCTGGATGCCCTGCGGATGGCCACAGTGGAGGGCGCCGAGGCCTGCGGGCTGGACGACCGGATCGGCAGCCTGGTCGTGGGCAAACAGGCCGACGTGCTGGTGCTGCGGGCCACCGACCTGAACCTGGCACCGGTGAACGACCCGGTGAGCGCCGCGGTGCTGGCGGCGCACCCCGGCAACGTGGAGCACGTGTTCGTCGCCGGCCGAGCGGTCAAGCGGGATGGTGCGCTGGTCGGTCAGGACCCGGCCGCCGCGGTCGCCAGGGCCGAGGAATCCCGCGATCGGCTGCTGCGCAGGGCCGGGGTCGACTGGTATCCGGTCGCCGCACCGAGCGGGTCCTCGGAGGGTCCTGATCCGCCGGTCTACCCGGGATCGGTGGTGAGTCGAGCGGCGCGGCCGCGCAGGTAGCGCTGTTCGGGGAGGCTGGTGGTCAGCCGCGCGGCGGCCTGGTAGCCGGACCGGGCGGCCTGGTGATCGCCGGCCATTTCCAGCAGGTGCGCCCGGACCGCGTGCAGGCGATGGTGCCGGGCCAACCGATCATCGCAGTCCAGGGGTTCGAGGAGCGCGAGCCCGGCCCGGGGGCCATCCACCATGGCGACCGCGACGGCGTGGTTGAGCGTGACCATCGGATTGGGGGCCAGCCGCTCGAGCAGCTGGTACAGCCCGACGATCTGCGGCCAGTCGGTGTCCTCGGCGCGCTCCGCCTCGGCGTGCACGGCGGCGATCGCCGCTTGAAGTTGGTAGGGGCCGAGCGGAGTGCGCGCCAGGGCATCGGTGATCAGGGTGATGCCCTCGTTGATGGACTCTCGGTTCCACCGGCCGCGGTCCTGCTCGGCGTGCGGGATCAGGCTGCCGTCGGGCCGGGTGCGGGCCAGCCGCCGCGCGTCGGTGAGCAGCATGAGGGCGAGCAGCCCGGCTACCTCGCCGTCGTCGGGCAGCAGCCGACGGAGGGTTCGGGTGAGCCGGATCGCCTCTCCGGTCAGCTCGCCGCGCTGCAGGTGTGCACCCGAGGTGGCGGTGTAGCCCTCGTTGAAGACGAGGTACAGCGCGTGCAGGACGGAGCGCATCCGGTCGGCTCGCTCGTCCTCGGGCAGCAGGTGGAACTGGGCTCCGCTCGCCTTGATGCGACCCTTTGCGCGGCTGATGCGCTGGGCCATGGTCGCCTCCGGGACCAGGAAGGCCCGGGCGATCTCGGCCGTGGTCAGGCCACCGACCGCGCGCAGGGTGAGCGCGATCTGGGACGGCGGGGTGAGGCTGGGATGGCAGCAGAGCATCAGCAGCGTCAGTGTGTCGTCCTCGCCGGTCAGCCGCTCGCGGTCCGCGGCGGGCGCCAGCAGCTCCTCCGGCGGGATGCGCGAGGCGAGCTTCTCCTCCCGTTGCCGGCTGGCCAGCTCGCTGCGCAGCTGGTCGGTCATCCGGCGCGAGGCGACCGTGATCAGCCAACCCGTCGGGCGGTCCGGCACCCCGCTTCCGGGCCACTGGGTGGCGGCGGCCAGCAGCGCTTCTTGCACCGCGTCCTCGGCGGCCTCGAAGTTTCCGTAGTGCCGGGTGAGCGCGGCGAGGACCTGAGGCGCAAGTCGACGCAGCAGGTCCTCGAGCTCCCCGGGGTTGCTCACATCTCCTGACCAGACATGTCCATGATCGGGCGCACCTCCACCGCGGCGAAGCGTGCGTCGGGGAAGCGGGCCGCGATCTCGGCGGCCCGCTCCGGGCTGTCGCAATCGATCACGAAGTACCCGGCCAGCTGCTCCTTGGCCTCGAGATAAGGCCCGTCGGTGGCCATCGGGACACCCTCGCGTATCCGGATGGTCTTTGCGGTCACCGGGTCGGCCAGTGCCGTCCCGACGACGAATTCGCCGGATTCGGTGATCTCCCGGTGCAGCTCCTCGGCCTGCCTGGTCAGCTCGGCGCGCTCATCCGGCGGCATGGCCAGGAACTCCGGCGTCCGCAAGAAAATCGGGTGCTCCCAGCTCTCCGGGTTGCTGTAGATCAAGAGCAGGTACTTCATGTCAACTCCCTCGGGTTCGGATATGGCCGCGTCAGGCAGTGCCGGCAAGGCCGATCAGGTTGCCCTCCCGGTCGGTGAAGTGCGCGACCACCAGGTCCCCTTCGGCGGCCCGCTCGGGCTCCGGCCCCATCCTGCGCGCGCCGCCGAGGCTCTCCGCCTTGCGCAACGCGGTCTCGACGTCCGGAACCCCCACATAGAACAGGACGCGGGGCTGGAAGCCCTCGCCACCGGCCACGCCGCCGTTGATACCGGTTCCGTCACCGGTCGAGCTTCCCTGCACGAACCCGTAGTTTCCCGGCTGGGAGACCGCCTCGGTGGACGCGTCCCCGACGGCGAACTCCCACCCGAACAGCTCGCCGTAGTAGCCGCGTAGCTTCGCCGGATCGGTCCCGATGATCTCGAAGTGCACCACTGAATGT
>DATHIT010000535.1:0-9221 GCA_035489915.1 Pseudonocardia sp.
GCGGGTGCTGCTGACCGAGTCGGCCGCGCCGCCGGTGATCGCCGGCCCGGTGCTGATCGTGCTGCTCGCCGGCCTGGCGATCGTCGCCCCGTGCTACGTGTTCATGCTCCGAACCCTGCGCACCCAGCCCGACCAGCCCGAGTAGCCGAGTAGCCCGAGCCGCGTGCACGAGGGCGCCGAGCTCCCTGACCGCCCACTTCGCATACCCAGGGCACACTTCGCATACCGCACGCACTGTGCGAAGTGTGCCCTGGGTGTGCGAGGTGCACTGAGGTACGCGACGCTGCCGCTCCGCGCACCGGTGCCGCCGGGAGCGGGTTGGGCTCGCGGCGGCGACTCCGGCGGCGTACTGAGCGGCGGTCAGCCGCGGACGTGTTCGGGCGCCGGGTCGTAGCGGGCGAACTGGCGGGTGAACGCCGAGGTGCCGGAGGTCATCGCGCGCAGGTCGACCGCGTAGCGCAGCAGCTCGGCGGCAGGTACCTCGGCGCGCACCACGGTGCGGCCCGAGGCGACGCCCGCCCCGGTGACCGAGTCGTCCACGTCGGTACCGAGCACCCGGCCGCGGCGGGAGGACAGGTCGCCCAGCACGGCGCCCAGGTGTTCGTCCGGGATGCGCACGGTGACCGTGTCGACCGGTTCCAGCTGCACGGCGCCGCACGCCGCCGCCGCCTCCCGCAGGGCGATCGCGCCGGCCGTCTGGAACGCCGCATCCGAGGAGTCCACGCTGTGTGCCTTGCCGTCGACCAGGGTGAAGCGGATGTCCACCATCGGGCAGCCGTCGGTCAACCCGCGCTCCATCTGCGCCCGCACCCCCTTCTCCACGCTGGGGATGTACTGGGTGGGTACCGAGCCGCCGACCACCTTGGACACGAACTCGAACCCGGAGCCCCGGGGCAGCGGCTCCACCTCCACATGCACCACGGCGAACTGGCCGTGCCCGCCGGACTGCTTGACGTGCCGCCCGGTGGCCCTGCCTGGCTTGGCCAGGGTCTGCCGCATGGCCACCCGGACCGGCTCGGTGTCCACCTCGGCGCCGCCGGCGCGCAGCCGGGACAGCACCACGTCGGCGTGCGCCTCGCCCATGCACCAGAGCACCGTCTGGTGGGTCTCCTGGTTGCGCTCCAGGTGCAGCGTCGGATCCGAGGCCACCAGCCGCGCCAGCGTCTTGATCAGCGCGTCCTCATCACCCCGGGTGCGCGCAATGACCGCGACCGGGAGCAGTGGCTGGGGTAGGTCCCAGGGCGCCAGCAGCAGCGGGTGGTCACTGGCGGAGACGGTGTCGCCGGTCTCCGCGGAGCCGAGTTTGGTGAGCGCGCAGATGTCGCCGGCCACGCAGCTGGACACCTCGCGCAGGCTCGCGCCGAGGGGGGAGTACACGTGCGCCAGCCGCTCGTCGCCGTCATGGCTGTGGTCGGCACCGCCGGTCGAGCCGGGCGCGTCGCCGGCCGCGGGGCCGGTCGAGCCACCGTTGCCGTTGCCGGGGGTCCAGCCGTGCCCGGACACGTGCACCGTGCGCTCCGGGCGCAGGGTGCCGGAGAACACCCGGACCAGCGACACCCGTCCCACGTAGGCGTCGGCGGAGGTACGCACCACCTCGGCGGCCAGCGGGCCGGCCGGATCGGCGGACAACGGCGGGTGCTTGGCACCGTCCACGCCGGTCACCGGGGGAAGCGGGTGCTCCACGGGGGAGGGGAAGCCACCCACGATCAGCTCCAGCAGCTCGGGCAGACCCGTGCCGGAGGAGGCACAGACCGGTACCACCGGGTGGAAGCTGCCCCGGCTGACCGCCTTCTCCAGATCGGTGATCAGGGTGGCGGTGTCGATCTCTTCGCCTTCCAGGTAGCGCTCCATGAGGGATTCGTCTTCGCTCTCCGCGATGATTCCCTCGATCAGCTCGTTGCGGGCCTCCTCGGCTTCTTCGGGGGCGTCGTCGACGGGCTTGCCGCCGACCGTCCGGGACAGCAGCCCGTAGAGCCCGGAGAGGTGGCCGCCCGCGCGCATGGGCAGGTACAGCGGGAGCACTCCGGCGCCGAAGGCGGTCTGGCAGCCGTCGATCTCCGCCTCCAGCTCGGCGCGCTGGTGGTCGCACCGGGCCACCACAACCGCGCGCGGCATGCCCACCGCCGCGCATTCCTCCCACAGCGTGATGGTGGCCGCATCGATCCCGCCGTCTGCCCCCTCCGCCGCGCTGACCACGAACAATGCCGCGTCCGCGGCGCGCAGCCCGGCCCGCACCTCACCGACAAAGTCTCCGTACCCGGGAGTGTCCACCAGGTTGATCTTGATGTTCTGGTGTCGGAGCGGGGCGACCGAGAGCGCGACCGACCGCTGTTGGCGGACGGCGGCTGGGTCGTGGTCACAGATGGTGCTGCCGTCGCCGACGGTGCCGGCTCTCGGGATCACGCCGGCCGCCGCGAGCAGGGCTTCGACCAGAGTGGTCTTCCCGGATCCGGACGGCCCGACCAGTACCACGTTGCGAATCGCGGTCGGATCTTCGGCCACGATCGCCCCGGCTCCCTGGCCGGCGTCAGCTCTGACTGCCACGTGAACCACCTCCGTCTAACCTGCTCGTAACCTGGACGACTTGTGTTCGATCTCACACCCGATGACCGGCTCAAACAAGGGTTCTGGCTGGACTGGACCGGATGATCAGGCGGTCCGGTCCTGGCCCCTCGACCTCACCTACCCTGGGTAGGGTGACGACTGTTGGCGTGCTCGCCCTGCAGGGCGACGTTCGGGAGCATCTGGCCGCGCTCACCGCATGCGGGGTGCGGGCGGTATCCGTGCGTCGCGCCAGCGAGCTGGACGCGGTGGACGCCCTGGTGCTGCCCGGCGGCGAATCGACCACGATGAGCCGGCTGCTGGAGACCTTCGAGCTGCTCAAACCGGTCCGCGCCCGGATCGCCGGCGGGATGCCCACCTACGGCTCCTGCGCCGGGATGATCCTGCTGGCCAGCCAGGTCCTGGATGGCCGCCCCGACCAGCGCCAACTCGGCGGGCTGGACGTGGTGGTGCGGCGCAACGCGTTCGGTCGGCAGGTGGATTCCTTCGAGACCGATCTGATGCTGGCCGGGGTGGACGGCGGCCCGGTGCACGCGGTGTTCATCCGTGCCCCGTGGGTGGAATCGGCCGGCCCGGAGGTCGAGGTGCTGGCCACCGTGCCACGCGGGCCGGACGCGGGCGCGGCCGAGGGTAGGATCGTCGCGGTTCGGCAGGGGATGGTGCTGGCTACCGCATTCCATCCCGAGCTGACCGGTGACGGGCGGGTGCACCGCCTGTTCTGCGACCTGGTCCGTGGCGGCGACCGGCCTTATTCGACGGTCGGCTAGCCCCGGACGAGCACAACGCGGGCGCCGAGCCTGTCGCGAGGCGCCCGGAGAACGCCGCGGAAGGGGCATCATGAGCGGTCATTCAAAATGGGCGACCACGAAGCACAAGAAGGCCGTCGTCGACGCCAAACGCGGCAAAATGTTCGCCAAGCTGATCAAGAACATCGAGGTGGCGGCGCGCAACGGCGGGGGAGACCCGGCGGGTAACCCGACGCTCTACGACGCGATCCAGAAGGCCAAGAAGAGCTCGGTCCCCAACGACAACATCGACCGTGCGGTCAAGCGCGGCTCCGGGGCGGACGGCTCCGGCGCGGACTACCAGTCGATCACCTATGAGGGCTACGGCCCGAACGGGGTGGCCGTGCTGGTGGAGTGCCTCACCGACAACCGCAACCGGGCCGCCTCCGAGGTGCGCACCGCGATGACCCGCAACGGCGCCGCGATGGCCGACCCCGGCTCGGTGTCCTACCTGTTCAACCGCAAGGGCGTGGTGATCGTGCCCAAGACGGACGGTGCCACCGACGAGGACGAGATCCTGCTTGCGGTGCTGGATGCCGGCGCGGAGGAGGTCAACGACCTGGACGACAGCTTCGAGGTGGTCTCCGAGGCAACCGACCTGATCCCGGTGCGCACCGCGCTGCAGAACGCAGGCATCGACTACGACTCGGCCGACCTGACCTTTCTGCCCTCGGTGTCGGTGCCGCTGGACGCCGAGGCGGCGCGCAAGGTGTTCAAGCTGATCGATGCCCTGGAAGACAGCGACGACGTGCAGAACGTGTACGCCAACTTCGACGTGTCGGACGAGGTGCTGGCCGAGGTCGACTCCTAGTCCGTTTCCGCGGGTCACGGCGTCGAGTCACTTGTCGTTGGAACTTGACGCGACAAGTGGTTCTTGTCGTTGGAGTAAGACACGACAAGTCGCGGTGTCGATCGCGATCTGGTCAGTAGCCGCAGGGGAGCACGACGCTTCTGCTTACCTTGGACCGGACGTAGGGGTTGTTGCCTTCGACGGAGGTGGCGGTCGCGGTGCCCTGGAACGTGTGCCGCTCGGTGGAGTTCTTGCACCTGATGTAGGTGCTCTGGTTGAACAGGTCTGACTTGTTCGTGGCCTTGGCCACCGTCTTGAACACCGGCTTTCCGTCAGCCAGCAACGTCAAGGACAGGTCCTGCGCGGGTACAGGCCTTCCGCATTGCACCTTCGCGTCGACCTTGACAGCGCCCCGAATGCTTGGCGAGGGGTGCGGATCGGTGACGTACTCGATGACGCAGCCCGCCGGGGAGACCGCCGTTTCAGCCGCGGCCTGATGCTCGGCCGTCGCGGCGTCGGCCGCGCCGGCGCTCACCAGCGCTGTGCCTAGCGTCAGGGCCAAGGTGACGGCAAGCGTCCGGAGCCGGTGAGTCGTCAAGCTGAGGCGCGGCATTGTTCCCCCATGAAGTGCCGCCGAGCGCGATCGCTCGGAGCGGTCAGGCGCGAGACTCGCAGGCTCCGCGCCCGCCGGTGGCGCTTTGACCGACACGCTTCGCGATCGCGAGCGCCCCGCTCCCAGGCGGCGCGCGTCCAGGTGGACGCGCCCGGCGCTCCCAGGCGGCGCGCCCCGACGCGGCGCGCGCCCCGGTGGCATGCGCCGTGTTACCGAGCTACACAGGCGACAGGTTTGCGGCGCCAGAAACCAGCGGGGTGTGTAGCTCGGTAACCACAGCGTGGCGACCGGAGCGGGTCAGGTCCGCGCCTGTGGGCCGGGATGTGCCGCGTGTCCCGCCCCGGGCACCGGCCCGAGCCGGACCAACCCGCCGAAGGTGACGCCAGCCCTAGTCGAGCATGTCCAGGAACATGCTGTTGTTACCTTCGCGCACCCTCGAACGAGATGAGGCGACTCCCATCGCCGCTGAGCTATCAGGCAGCCGAACGCCTTCACCCGATCGGTAATTTGCGCAAATCAGGTGATCGGGTAGTACCCGGTCGTCGTCGGCTGCTCCTAATCTTGCGCACACTGCTCGGCAGGCGGATCACTCCGTCCCGGGCGGGCGCCGCGTTATGCGGCTTCCAACTCTCGACGAGGAGATCGTGGTGCAGCGGTCCAGCGTTCTGATCAGGCTGGTGGCAATAGGTGCGGCGGCTGCGGCCCTGTTCACAGCGGGGTGCAGCGCGGAGCGTACCGGGGGCGGGGGATCGGCCGGAGGTGACACCGGTCCGGTGAAGATCGGCTTGGTGACCAAGACCGACACCAACCCCTACTTCGTGACCCTGCGCGACGCGGCGAAGGCGGCCGCCCAGCAGCAGGGCGCCGAACTGATCGCCCTGGCCGGCAAGTTCGACGGGGACAACGAGGGCCAGGTCGCCGCCATCGAGAATCTGGTGCAGCAGGGGGTCAAGGGCATCCTGATCACCCCGAGCAACTCCGGCGGCATCATCGGCGCATTGCAGCAGGCCAAGAGCAGGGGTGTCACGGTCATCGCGCTGGACACCGAGACCGACCCGACCTCCGCGGTGGACGCGACCTGGGCCACCGACAACACCAGTGCCGGAGAGAAGCAGGGCGCCTACGTGAAGGCCGCGTTGAACGGAACGGCGCCGAAGGTGCTGATGCTGGACGGCACACCGGGCGGCGCGGTGGACACGCAGCGGCACAACGGCTTCCTCAAGGGGATGGGCCTGGCCAACGGCGCGGCGCAGATCGTCGGGTCGGCCAACGCGAACGGCGACCAGAACCTCGCCCAGCAGGCCACCGAGAACCTGCTGCAGCGCTCCACCGACATCAACGCGGTCTACACGCTCAACGAGCCGACCGCCCGGGGCGCCTACGCCGCGCTGTCCGCCAAGGGCCTGACCAGCCGGGTGGTCGTCGGCTCCATCGATGGCGGCTGCCAGGCCATGGCCGATGTCAAGGACGGCAAGTACGTGGCCACCGTGATGCAGTTCCCGAAGAAGATGGCGCAGGAGGGCGTCACCGCCGTGGTGGACTTCGCCAAGAGCGGCACCAAGCCCACCGGATTCCACGACACCGGCTCCGAGCTGATCACCGAGAAGCCGCTTGCCGGCCTGGACTCCAAGGACACCGCCTGGGGCCTGCAGAACTGCTGGGGCTCGGCCGGTGGCTGAGCTGCGTAGCCCCGGCGCCGAGGAGGCATCTTGACGGCGGTAGTGGGGGAGCGGCGCCGGGTCGACATCTCCGACCTGGTGCTGCGCTACCCGGCGCTCGGGCCGAGCTGTGCGCTGGTGCTCGCCGTGGTGGTGTTCTCGCTGGTCACGGACACCTTCCTCAGCCTGGACAACCTGAGCCTGGTGATCGAGCAGTCACTGGTGATCGGCACCCTGGCACTGGGCCAGACGTTGATCATCCTGACCGCCGGGATCGACCTGGCCAACGCGGCGATCATGGTGTTCGGCACCCTGCTGATGGCCAAGCTGGCCGGCGTGGGCGACGGGATGACCGCCCTGCTGGCCGGCATCCTGCTGTGCGCGTTGCTCGGCTCGATCTCCGGCGGGTTGGTCACCTCGCTGCGGCTGCCGCCGTTCATCGTCACGCTGGGCATGCTGACCGTGGTTGCTGCCTCGTCGCGGATCTACGCGGCGGGGCAGAGCTTCCCGGTCAGCAGTGGCCTACTGGGCCTGCTGGGCCAACGCTTCTATCTGTTCGGGCGGATCGAGGTCACCCTCGGCATGCTGGTCGGGCTGGCCATGTTCGTGATCGCCTGGTACTCGCTGACCCGCACCGCGTGGGGGCGGCACGTCTATGCACTGGGCAACGACCCGGAGGCCGCCCGGCTGACCGGTATCCACGTCAGCCGCACCCTGTTCAGCGTGTACCTGATCGCCGGCATCATCTACGGGTTCGCCGCGTGGCAGGCCCTCGGGCGGATCCCGAACGCCGATCCGAACGCCTACCAGACCGGCAACCTGGACAGCATCACCGCTGTGGTGATCGGCGGCACCAGCCTCTTCGGGGGCCGGGGCGGGGTGCTCGGCACGCTGGTCGGCGCGCTGATCGTCTCTGTGCTGCGCAGTGGGCTGACCCAGGCCGGCATCGACGAGCTCTACCAGGACGTCGCCACCGGTCTGCTCGTCATCCTCGCCGTGGCGCTGGACCAGTTGGCCAGGAGGAGGTCGCGGTGAGCACCCCCCAGGGCGACGGAAAGGCCGCCGAGCGGCCGGTGGCCGTCGAGGACGCGGTGCTGCGGGCGGAAGGGCTGGTCAAGCGGTACGGCAGCGTGACCGCGATCGACGGAGCCGACTTCGACCTCCGCCAGGGCGAGGTCCTCGCGGTGATCGGCGACAACGGGGCCGGCAAGTCCACCATGATCAAGGCGCTGTGCGGGGCGGTGATCCCGGACGAGGGCACCATCTGGCTGGACGGCGAGGTGATCCATTTCCACTCGCCGCTGGACGCCCGCCGGGCAGGCATCGAGACCGTCTACCAGACCCTCGCGGTGGCGCCCGCGATGGACATCGCCGGGAACCTCTACCTGGGCCGCGAGCAGCGCAAGAAGGGCCTGCTGGGCACGGTGTTCCGCGCCCTGGACCACAAGGGCATGCGGGCCGAGGCGCAGCGCCAGCTGGACGCGCTCGGGGTGGCCACCGTGCAGAACATCGGCCAGCTGGTGGAGACCCTCTCCGGCGGCCAGCGCCAGGCCGTCGCGGTGGCCAGGGCGGCAATGTTCGCCCGCAAGCTGGCGATCATGGACGAGCCCACCGCGGCGCTCGGCGTGCGGGAGTCCTCGATGGTGCTGGACCTGATCCGGCGGATCCGGGACAACGGGCTACCGGTCGTGCTGATCAGCCACAACATGCCGCATGTGTTCGAGATCGCGGACCGGATCCATGTGCACCGGCTGGGCAAGCGGGTCGCCGTGGTGAAGCCGCACGACTACGCGATGAACGAGGTGGTGTCGCTGATGACCGGCGCGCTGCGGCTGGCCGAGGACGGCACCCTGGTCGATCAGAAGGCCGAGCTCAACCACCGGTTCAACCCCAGGTCGGGCGGGTGAGCGCGACGCGCCGAGGCACCGTGCTGTGCGTGGGGCTGACCACGCTGGACGTGGTGCACCACCTGACCGAGCCGCCGCGCTGGGGGAGCAAGGAGCGCAGCGTCGGCGGGGAGCTGCTGGCCGGCGGACCGGCGGCGAACGCGGCGGTGACCGCCGCCCGGCTGCTCGGTTCCGCCCGGCTGCTGTCCGCGATCGGCACCCGGCCGGCCGCCGCTCCGGTGCGCGCCGACCTGGCCGCCCACCAGGTGGACGTGATCGACCTGGCCCCGGACGGCTGGGAGCTGCCGGTGGCCAGCGCGCTGGTCGACGTGCGGACCGGGGAGCGCACCGTGGTCTCACCCGGCGCGCTGGGCTCGCGGGGCATCGACGGCGCCCAGTACTCGCTGGACGGATTGTTGGAGGGGGTCGGCGTGGTGCTGCTGGACGGCCACCATCCGGCGCTGGCCGCCCGGGTGGTCGCCGAGGCCGCGCGCGCCGACGTCCCGGTGCTGCTGGACGCGGGCAGCTGGAAGGACGAGCTGGACCCGGTGCTGCCCAGGGTCCGGCTGGCCGCCTGCTCGGCCGACCTGCGTCCACCCGGGGGGCGCCGCGCCGGTGACGATCCGCACGGCGTGGCCACCGCGCTGCACCGGCGCGGGGTACCCACGGTGCTGGTCACCGACGGTCCCCGGCCGGTGGTGTGGAGCACCATGGACGGCGCGCGCGGGGCCGTGCCGGTTCCAGTGGTGAAGGCGGTGGACACCCTCGGCGCCGGTGACGTCTTCCACGGCGCACTGGCCGCCGCGCTCGCGGTGCACGCCGCTGACCTGCCCGGATGTATCGACCTGGCGGCTCGGGTGGCCGCCGTCCGGTGCGCTCGGCTGGGCTCGAGGGCCTGGCTGGAGGATCCGGCGCTGGCACCGATGG
>DATHIT010000536.1:0-10750 GCA_035489915.1 Pseudonocardia sp.
GGCCGACTTCGCCGCCGTGGCACTGCGCGCCCAGTCCGCGCTGCCGTCCTACGTGGAGACCGCGCAGCCGGTGCTGGCGCACACCAAGGTCCGGTTCGCCGGGGAGGCGGTGGCCGCCGTGGTCGCCGCCGACCGGTACCGCGCGGAGGACGGCGCCGAGCTGGTCGAGGTGGACTACCAGCCGCTGCCGGTCACCGTGTGCGCCTGGGCAGACCCGACACAGCACCCGGCCGCCGCGGTGCACGATGAGGCGCCGGACAACGTGCTGCTGGAGCGCACCTTCGACGCCGGCTCGGTGGACGACGCGCTGGCCGCCGCCGAGGTGGTGGTGCGCCGCGAGCTGGTCACCAACCGGCACGGCGGCAACCCGATGGAATGCCGGGCCGGAGTGGCGCGGTGGCAACCGGCCGACCGGATGTTGACGTTCTGGTCATCCACCCAGATCCCGCACCTGGTCCGCAACATGATCGCCGAGCTGCTGGAGCTGCCCGAGGGCAACGTGCGGGTGATCGCCCCGGACGTCGGCGGCGGGTTCGGGGTGAAGGCGGTGCTCTACCCGGAGGACGTGGCGCTCTGCCTGATCGCCAAGGCCATGCCGAACGTGCCGGTGAAGTGGGTGGAGGACCGGGTGGAGCACCTGGCCACCGCCACGCACGCCCGCGACCACCGCTACCGGATGGAGGCCGGGTTCGCCGCCGACGGCGCCCTGCTGGCCCTGAAAGCGGACGTGACCTGCAACGTCGGCGCGTACTCGGTGTACCCGTGGACCGCCGGCATCGAGCCGCTGATGGCCGGCGGGCTGCTCTCCGGGCCGTACCGGCTGGACAACTACCGCGCCACGGTGCGCGGGGTGGCCACCAACACCGCGCCGTCCGGGCCCTACCGGGGCGTGGCCCGCCCGTCCACCGTGTTCGCCATGGAGACCATGCTGGACGAGGGCGCCCGCGCGCTGGGCATCTCCGGGGTGGACATCCGCCGGCGCAACCTGATCAAGCCGGAGCACATCCCGTACAAGATGCCCTCGCGCCTGGTCGACGACTCGGGCCACTACGAGGAGTGCCTGCTCAAGGCCCTGGACGCGGTCGGCTACCCGGAGCTGCGCGCCGAGCAGCAGCGCCGCCGGACGACCGGGGACGGCCTGCCGCTGGGCATCGGAATCGCCTGCTACAACGAGCTGACCGGGTTGGGCCGGGCGGCCAGCGCCGGCCCCCGGATGCCGTTCCGCACCGGGCACGAGGCCTGCACCGTGCGGGTCAACCCGGACGGCCGGGTCACGGTGTTCTCCGGGGTCACCTCGCAGGGGCAGGGCCAGGAGACGGTGATCGCGCAGATCGTGGCGGACGGGCTGGGCGTCGGCTACGACGACGTCGAGGTACGGATGGGCGACACCGAGACCTCGCTCTGGGGGTTCGGAGCGTTCTCCTCCCGGCAGGCGGTGATCGCCGGCGGCGCCGCGCACAACACGACCGTGGTGGTGAAGGAGAAGCTGCTGGCATTGGCGGCCGGGCTGCTGGAGGCGGCCGTCGACGACCTGGAGGTCTCCCGCGGGCAAGTGAGCGTGGTCGGCGACCCGGGCTCGTGGATGTCCGTGGCCGAGGTGGCCCGGGTGGCCTACCTGGAGTCCAACCGGCTGCCCGAGGGGATCGAGCCCGGCCTGGAGGCGACCCGGTTCTACGATCCGATCCGCGGCGCGTTCGCGGCCGGTGCGCAGGTGGCCGCCGTGGAGGTGGACCGGGTCACCGGTGAGCTGCGGGTGCTGCGGTGGGCGTGTGTGGAGGACCCGGGGCGGACGATGAACCCGCAGATCGTGCACGGTCAGATCGCCGGCTCGATCGCCCAGGGCATCGGCGGGGCGGTCTACGAGCACCTGGTCTACGACGACGCCGGCAACCTGGTCACCGGCACCCTGCTGGACTACCTGATGCCGACCAGCGCGGAGATCCCCGAACTGATCATTGACCACGTGGAGCACCCGGCGGCCAACCCGCTCGGCGTGCGCGGAGTGGGTGAAGGCGGCACGCTCGGACCGAACGCGGTGCTGGCCGGCGCGGTGAGCGACGCGCTGGGCATCCGGATCGACACGCTCCCCCTCACCCCGGGCTCCATCTGGAAGGAATCTCGATGACCCAACTCGTTGACGTCAGCTGGCACGAGCGGGTCGCGCTACTCACCCTGAACCGCCCGGACAAGCGAAACGCGCTGACCATCGAGCTGTGCGAGCAGCTGCGCGACGCGGCCCGAGCGGCGCTGATCGCCGGCGCGCGGGCACTGGTGCTCACCGGCGAAGGCAGCAGCTTCTGCTCCGGCGCCGACCTGGACTCGGTGTACACCGCCGAGTTCCGGGAAGCGCTCTACGAGATGCTGCACACCGTCGTCGACGCCCCGGTCACCGTGATCGCGGCGGTGAACGGCCCGGCCATCGGCGCCGGCACCCAGGTGGCCATCGCCGCCGACCTGCGGGTGGCCGCGCCGGGGGCGGTGTTCGCGGTGCCCACGGCTCGGATCGGGCTGGCGGTGGACCCGTGGACCATCCGCAGGCTGGCGTTGCTGGCCGGCAACGGGGTGGCCCGGCGGATGCTGCTGGCCTGCGAGCAGCTGAGCGCCTCGGAAGCCGTCGCCGGCGGACTCGCCGACCGAGCGGGGACGCTGGCCGACGCGTTGGACTGGGCCGCCGGGCTGACCGAGCTGGCCCCGCTCACCGTGGCCTACAGCAAGCAGGTGCTGAACCAGGTCTTCGAGCCGGAGCTGGACCCGCTCGCGGACAAGGAGCTGTTCGACGCTTTCGAGGGGTGCTGGGCCAGCGAGGACTTCGCCGAGGGCCGGCTGGCCCGCGAGGAGAAGCGCCCGCCCCGCTTCCAGGGGCACTGAGCGTGAAGCCGGCGCCGTTCGAGTACCTGCGGGCCGCCTCGGTGGACGAGGCGGTGGCCGCGCTGGCCGCCCACCTCGATGCCGGCGAGGAGGCCAAGATCCTGGCCGGCGGGCAGAGCCTGGTGCCGCTGCTCGCGCTGCGGATGGCCCGCCCCGCGCTGCTGGTCGACGTGAACCGGATCCCCGGGCTGGCCGAGGTCACCGACGACACCGGGTCGGTGGAGTTCGGCGCGCTGGTCCGGCACAGCGCGCTGGCCGCCCAGGTCGAGCACCCGCTGCTCGCCGAGGCAAGCCGGTGGATCGGGCACCCGGCCATCCGCTCCCGGGGCACCCTGGCCGGCAGCCTGGCGCACGCCGACCCGTCCGCCGAGCTGCCGGTGGTGGCGGTGGCCTGCGGCGCGGTGGCCACCGTCGTGGGTCCGGCCGGGACGCGGCGGGTGCCGGCCGGGGAGCTGTTCGTCGGCCCGTTGATGAGCGCGCTCGACGAGGACGAGATGATCACGTCGGTGCGTTTCCCGGTACCGAGCCGCTGGGGGTTCGCCGAGTTCGCCCGTCGGCACGGCGACTTCGCGCTGGTCTCGGCGGTGGTCGCGGAGGTGGACGGCACGGTGGCCATCGCGCTCGGCGGGGTCGGGCCGGTCCCGGTGCGCGCGGTCGGGGCGGAGCGGGCACTGGCCGGGGGCGGCTCGGTGGCCGAGGTGGCCTCGGCGGTGCGCGACGAGCTGAGCCCCACCGGTGACCTGCACGCCTCGGCGGAGTACCGGCGCGCCCTGGCCGGCGAGCTGGTCGGCCGCGCGCTGCACCAGGCGCGGTCCCGAGCGGAGGCGGCACATGCGCGTTGAGTTCACCGTCAACGGCGAGCGGGTCGGGCTGGACGTCGAACCCCGACGCACGCTGGCCGACGCGCTGCGCGAGGACCACGGGCTGACCGGGACCCACCTGGGCTGCGAGCACGGGGTGTGCGGCGCGTGCACCGTGCTGGTGAACGACGAACCGGTGCGGGCCTGTCTGATGTTCGCCGTGCAGGCCGACGGCTGCTCGGTGACCACCGTGGAGGGCCTGGCCGCCGAGGACGGCGCACTGCATCCACTGCAGGAGGCCTTCGTCGCGCACCACGGCCTGCAGTGCGGCTTCTGCACCCCAGGCATGTTGATCAGCGCCCTGCACCTGCTGCGCCAGCACGCCGAGCCGGACCGGGAGACGATCCGGGCGGAGATGTCCGGCAACATCTGCCGGTGCACCGGCTACGGGAGCATCGTCGACGCCATCCAGGCCGCCGCGCGGGCCGGCGTCACCCCGCCGGCCGGTCCGAGCGGCGCAGGCTGATCACCAGGGCGACGATGAAGACGAAGCCGAGGAATCGCCCGGCCGGGATGAAGTACGCGGTCGCCGCGAACGGCAGCAACGGGGCGCCCAGGTTGAGCACCGCGAGCAGCCCCAGGCCACTGGCCACCATCCCGAACGTGCTCAGCCAGCGAGGCAGTCGGCCGCTGCGCCGCCCGGCGATCGCGGCGCTGCCCAGCAGCATGGCCAGGGTGACCACGTGCGCCGGCCCACCGATCAGAAAACCCACGTTGAACAGCGCGACCGCGAGAGCCGGCTGACCGGTCAGCACGGGTGAGGTGAGTGACTGCATCAGCACCGCGCTGAGGATCAGGGTGCCGCCGGCCAGGGCGCCGCTGGCGGTGAGCTGGGCGGCGATCCGACCGCCGAAGGTGTGGGCCAGCCCGGAGGCGAACACCACCAGCGCGATTCCGGAGAGCGCCTGGCCGAGCGCGTTCACGGCGGCCGAGGTGGGGTTGGCGGCGAACGCCGGCAGGCTCATCCCGGGCACCGGGGCCGCGCCGACGCCACCGGAGATGACGTTGGTCAGCGCCAGCCCGACCAGGAAGATCACTACGGATCCGATGCCGGCCCACAGCCGAGGGTCGGGGCGTGCCGGTGCGGTGGAGGAGCGCGGAGTCTCGGTGTAGGTCATGCCGACCAGGGTGGGCGTGTCCGCGTCCGGCGTCGTCCGACCAGGAGCGGCTCCGCCGGTGCCTGACCTACCGCCCGGGGAGTACCGCGGTGGCCGCTCGTTCTACCCGTTTGCCGCCGTCCCGGGATCGGTAACCCACTTGACCTGTAGCCCCGTTCAGGTTGCAGTGTGAAGGACATGAGTACGCAGGACGCCGCCCCAGAAGTCGGCCCCAGGGGCGAGCGCCTGGTCGAGGGCGTGATCGAACCGACCGGGGCCGCCGTGTTCGAGCTCGCCACCCCGGCCTCGGCGCAAGGCGAATTGTTCGGCGGCAGCCGGCGGGCTCCCACCATTGGAGTGTTGCTGCTGGTCAGCATGGTGGCATTCGAGGCGATGGGGGTGGGCACCGCGATGCCGGCGCTGGTCGCCAGCCTCGGTGGACTGTCCCTCTACGCCTGGCCGTTCGTGGCGTTCATGGCCGCCGGGGTGCTCGGCACCGTGCTCGGCGGCCGTTGGTGCGACCTGGCCGGGCCTCGGTTGCCGCTGATGCTGGCACCCGTGCTGTTCACCGCCGGGCTGCTCACCGCCGGGAGCGCGAGCGGCATGACGCAGCTACTGGTCGGACGGACCCTGCAGGGCCTCGGCGCGGGCAGCGTCACGGTGGCGATCTACGTGCTGGTCGGGCAGATGTACCCGGAGCATGTCCGGCCGGCGATGTTCGGCCTGATGTCCTCGGCGTGGGTGCTGCCTTCGCTGATCGGCCCGCCGATCTCCGGAGTGGTCACCGAGCGGTTTTCCTGGCGGTGGGTGTTCTTCGGGTTGGTGCCGGTGGCCGTGCTGGCGCTGGCCCTGGTGGTGCCGGCGATGCGCCGACTGACCCCGCCGGACCGGGCCTTGACGCCGAAGCGCCGTGGGCTGGTGGTTGCCGCGTTCGGCGCGGCCGCCGGGGTATCGGCGTTGAGCTGGGCGGGTGAGAAGCCCAACCTGACGGCCGCGGTCGTGGTGGTCGTCGCCCTGGTGGTGCTGGTACCGGCGATCCATCGGCTGCTGCCGCCCGGGGTGTTCCGGGCCCGCCGGGGGATCCCGACCGTGGTGGCCTGCCGAGGGCTGTGCGCGGCGTTGTTCTTTACCTCGACCTCCTACCTGCCGCTGATCCTGACCGGCACGCACCACTGGTCGCTGGCCGCCGCCGGCACGCCGCTGGTGGTCGGCTCGCTGGGCTGGTCGGTGACGTCCTGGTGGCAGGGCCGGCACCCGGATCTGTCCCGGCCTCAACTGCTGCGTGTCGGGTTCTGCCTGCTCGCCGGCGGTGCCGCCGCGCTGCTGTTGGTCGCGCCGCGGTGGGGGGTGCCGTGGCTGGCGCTGCCGGTCTGGGCGGCCGCCGGGGTGGGCATGGGCCTGTGCTTCCCGTCGGTGGGATTCCTGTTGCTGCGTCAGTCCGCGCCCGGCGAGGTCGGCTTCCACACCTCGGCCGCGCAGATGTGCGACCAGCTGGGTACCGCTTTCATGATCAGTGCCGGCGGAGCGCTGCTGGCCGTCCTGGGCACCCCGGCAACCGCGCTACCAGTACTGCTCGCGGTACTAGCCGCCTTAGGCGTCCTCGGCGCCCTCATAGCCCCCCGCGCCGCCACCCCCACCTAAACCGCCCGCGAGTCGGGGCTCTCAGCACACCGAGTCGGCGCTCTCAGCACACCGAGTCGGGCTCAACCGGTGGCTCAACCGGCGGCGAAGGCCTCGATCCAGGAGCCGGGGTGGGTCGCCGAGTCCTGCCGGAGCACGGTCACCCCGGCCGGCCAGGGCAGGGTGAAGCCGGTGGTCTCACCGGGCGGGATGCTCGCCAGCTCGGTCGGGGTCCAGTTCCGCGAGCCGAAGCTGCCCACCGAGCCGTCCTGGTCGGACAGCACGACGAGCCTGGCCGATGCATTGGCACCGGGCCGCAGCCGCACGTCCTTGATCCCGGTGCGCTGACGGAACAGTGGGTACACCGGGCCGTTCGGGTCCGCCGGTCCGCGCAGGTCGGCGCCGGGCACCCCGCGCAGCACGCACGGCCGGTCCGAGGTGTTGGTGTAGATCAACGGCAGCCAACCCTGCCCGCCGCCCATGTCGGTGCGAGGCCCGAGCCGCGCGGATAGCTGCGCGGTGTGGCAGCGACCCTCAGCCGTGGGGCCCACCGTGGCTGAAGCGGCCGACGACGCCCCCGCCGACGGCGCCGGCGGGGGCGAGGACGTGGGCGCCGAGGAGGCCGATGCCGAGCCAGCGGCGGGCGGGGCCGACGGCGCCGGGCCGCCGCACCCGGCTAACCCCACAGCGACCAGCACGGACAGTCCAACGAGCGCGCGCATGCATCCCCCCGACGAGTCGCCGCGCACGGTACTGGATCACGTACCGGCGCGGCGGGTCCGTTCGGGAGACACGCGCTACTCGACGCCCTCCGGCGACGCGCCGGTGATGGACACCCCATCGGCGACGATCTTCTCGATGTCGGTCAGATCCGCCTCGGTGAGATCGACGTCCGCGGCGGCCAGGCTGTTCTCGATGTTGCGCGCACTGCGGGCACCGACGATCGCCACGTGCACGCCGGGCTGGGCGAGCACCCAGGCGGTGGCGAGCTGGCCGATGGACAGCCCACGCGAGCCGGCCAGCTCGGTCAGCTTGTCCACCACCGCCAGGTTCCGGCGCAGCGTCTCGCCCCGGAAAGCCGTGGAGCGGGACCGCCAGTCGTCGCTGCCGAACGTGCTGTCCGGAGTGAGCTGGCCGGTGAGCAGGCCGCTGCCGAGTGGGCTGTAGGCGAGCACCCCGATGTTGTGCTCCCGGGCGTACGGCAGCACCTTGTCCTCGATGTCCCGGCGGAACAGGTGGTACGGCGGCTGGATGGTCTCCACCGGGCGGACCTGGTCGAACGCGGCGAGCTGCTCCTCGTCGTAGTTGGACACCCCGGCGTGCCGGATCTTGCCCTCGTCGACCAGCTCCTGCAGCGCCCCCGCCGTCTCCTCGGCCGGGGTGTCCGAGTCCGGCCAGTGCACCTGGTACAGGTCGATGTGGTCGACACCGAGGGCGCGCAGGCTGGCCTCCACGCCGCTGCGCAGCCACGCCCGGCGAGCATCGCGGGGGCGGTCGCTGCCCGGGTTGATGCCGCCCTTGGTGGCGATGACCACCTGGTCCCGGTTGTGGTCGAGCTCGGCGCGCAGCGCCTTGCCGAGGACCTCCTCGGACTTGCCGAAGCCGTACGCCTGCGCGGTGTCGAAGAGGTTCACGCCCAGCTCACGGGCGTGCTGGATGGCGGCGATCGCCGCGTCCTCGTCGAAGTGGCCCCAGTCGCCGCCCAGCTGCCAGGTGCCGAAGGCCACCCGGGATACGTCCAGCCCGCTCTTCCCCAGAACTATGTTCCGCATACGTGCATCCGATCTTGTGACAGCGGGGTATCGCACCCCGCCGGAGGCAAACCTGTCCTCCTGTAATCCTCCCACGCTCTGACCTGGCTGATCTCAGGGTCGATTGCCACATCGGACTGTCCGGGAACGGCGCAGCCTGAACTGTGGTCGGCTAGCTCACCGGAGTGGCCGTGCCGGCCGCTTCAGAAGCGACGACGTGCAGCACGGGAACGCCCGCCGCCGCCCGCTGGATCCGCCGAGGGAGATCGACACGGAGCCACTTCGACAGGTAGTTCGGCAGGGTGGACACAACAATCTCGTCGTGCTGGCCCCGACGCCATTCGGCTTCGAAAGCGGTCATCGGATCCGGGTCGCCGATGACGCAGGACGCCTCGATGCCGCCGGCTCGCAGCTGCCTGTTTGCCGCCCGCAACCGCCGCAGCGCCGACTCACGACCGCCGTGCGGGTCCTCGACCTCCCACACCGCCGGGACGAGCATCGTCACCGTGATCGGACTCTGGGCGTGACGACTGAGGAGCTGCCGGAGCAGTTCGTCGGAGTCCGCCGTCCGGTTGGCCAGAACGAGCACGCGTGTGGCCGCGTTCATGCCACCGCACGATACGCCGACCAGGGCGTCGCGGATAGCCGATGACGCCGCCCCATCCGGCGGAAACCCCTGCTCGGAAGGGTCAGCGTGGCGGCGCGATCATCCAGGTTTCCGGTGTTGATCGTCGGCGCGGGTGGCCTGGGCTTTTCCCCAGGATTGACGGGGGGTGTCGCCAGGTGCTGACCCTACTTCGGAAGTCGGGGCGGGACCGGTAAGTCGTAGGGCTGCCTCGATCGTGCCGGGCTCAGTTCGCCGGCAATGTTCTCGCTGTGCCGGACACCGCGGTCCGGAACAACCGAGGCAACTGAGGGAGACCGAAATGTTCAACAGTCTGTACGCCGTCAAGACCGAGGGCTCCGACGAGGGCGACCAGGAGGAGTTCAACTACGAGATCACCAGCGTCAGCTGGGGCGACGACGACGAGGGCGACGACGAGGGCGACGACGAGGGCGACGAGGACGACGGCGACGACGCGTAGTTGCGAACCGCCCTCCGCTCTGGAGGGTCGGTGAACCACCTGGCCCTGTACGGCACCCATTGGCTGACAAGGAGTGGCGATGAATGTCGTACAGGAGCCCGGTAAGGACCCCATCAGCTCGGCGAATGACCTACTCGGTCACGCCTTGCAAGGTGCGAAAGCAAACTCCCGGCCGGACCTGATCCGCCGGTTGCGTCGCGCCCAGCACACCCTGAGCGAGGCCGCCCCGGGCGAATCGGCCACCACGATTCGCCTGGCGGCGCAGGACGCGCTACGTGCGCTGGACTCGCTCGAGGTCGATCTACGGACGCGGCGCGAGTCGCTCAGCGACCGCGCCCGGACCGCCCGGCTGCGCGCCGAGCTGGCCAGCGTGCAGGCCCGTGCCGACCGGCTCAAGCTGGTGTCCCGGGAATGGGCGCACACCATGAGCTACGGCTTCGCCAGGGTGAGCTCGGACGCCGAGTTCGACCTGCGTACCCGGGTCCGTGCCCTGGTAGCCGAGGCCGAGCTGGCCGTTTACGCCAGCGATCCGCGCAAGGACCGTGATCAGCTCGACGCGGTGCTCCGCGGGCATCTGGTCACCGAAGCGGACCTCGGCTACCAACGCGTGCACCACGGCGCACGCAACGTTGCGGCCAGCGTCGCCGCCCGGCTCGAGCTGCCCGCCTCGCACCCGCTTCCGGCCATGCCGGTCAGCTCACCCGCACGGTTGGTCGCGCAGCTCCCGGACCGGTACCGGCCCAACCGCGAGCGTCCGTTGGCCGCGCGGTTGCTCACCGTGATGCTGCCCGGCTATTCCGGGATTGTGATCACTTTGCTGTTCTCCCGGCTGCTCGGGGTGCCCGCACCCGGTTGGCTGATCGCCGTCTGCGCGGTGGTGGGCGCCATCGCGCTGAGCGCTGCCAAGGCCAGTGGGGAACGGAAACGCGAGCTCGACCGCCGTAGGGCCGAGGTCATGAAGGGCATCCGAAGCACCGCCGATGAGTTCCAGCTCGCCCTGGCCAAGCAGATCCGGGACGCCGTCCTGGCCCTGCAACATGACCTCCGCCGCGCCACCACAGCCAGCCTCAACGAGCTCGGCTCCGCGATCGAGAAGGAACTTGACACCCTTCAAGGCCAGGTCAAGACCGCTCGGCGGGCCCCGGCTGAGCTCGCCGCTATCGCAGAGGACCTCGAATCCATCGCCGGCCTGCGCAACCAGGCACTAGAACTGCGAGGCGCGAGGTTGGACGAGCCGGGAACACCGCCGGCACCACGGAAAAGCCTGTCAGTGGTGGCCTGAGGGTCGAAAGACCTTGGGCAGCCGGGAGCCTCAGCGGCGGCGCAGGCGCTTGTCCTGGATCGGCGGTGTCGGGTCGATGTAGAAGTCCCCGGCATGCAGATCAACGCCTGGGGCCACGATCTGGTCGATCCGGTCCAGCACGTCCTCGCTGAGCGCCACGTCGGCGCCGGCAAGGAGGTCCGAGAGG
>DATHIT010000537.1:0-13725 GCA_035489915.1 Pseudonocardia sp.
CACCCGCAAACGCCAAGCACCCGCCCGCCCACGCACCGGCACCCGACGTACCCTCAGCTACAACCCCCACAACTAACTGTCAGACATCTCCTGTCACCAACCGTCCGGCATCTCCTGTCACATCACACAGTGTGTGACCTATGCGAAGTACAGGCTGGGTATGCGAGGTGGGTTTTCCCACCACACGGTCACTCACGGTCGACGCTGACGACAGTGACGTGGAATTACTTGGTGCGTGGCGCTACGCAGAAGAGCCGATGCGCCAGCGTCGAACCTCCAGCCACCGCGCCCGCCCCGCCCGACTTCGCATACCGCGCCTACACCTCGCACAGTCTCCGAGCTGTGCGAAGTACAGGCTGGCTATGCGAAGTGGTGGGGCGGGGCCGGCTAGGCGTCGGCGGGGGTGGGCGCCCCGTCCGGTTTGTGCGCCGCGTCTAGTTGATCCGCCCCGTCTGGCTCGTCGGCGAGCAGTAGGTCGGCGTCGAAGCAGGTGTGGTCGCCGGTGTGGCAGGCGGCGCCCATCTGGTCGACGATCAGCAGCACGGTGTCGCCGTCGCAGTCCAGCCGCACCTCGTGCACCCGCTGGGTGTGCCCGGACGTCTCGCCCTTCACCCACAGCCGCTGCCGGCTGCGCGAGTAGTAGGTGCCGCGGCGGGTGGCCAGCGTGCGCTCCAGCGCCTCGTCGTTCATCCACGCCACCATCAGCACCTCGCCGGTGCCGCGCTGCTGGGCCACCGCGCACACCAGGCCGTCCTGGTTGCGCTTGAGCCGGGCGGCGATCTCCGGGTTCAGACTCACGACGTTCGCTCCTTGCCCTCCGCCGCGCCTGAGCCGCCGGCCGCCGACCGCGCTGGCTCCGGTTCGTCGAGCTGGTCCGGTTCGCCCGGATCAGGTTGCCCGGCTCGTCCGTTGGACTGGTTCGGCTGGTCCGGTTCGGTGACCCCCGCAACCGCTGTGTCGACCTCGGCCGGTTCCTCCGCTTGCACGTCGGGCTGCTCGGCGGCGGTCTCCGAATGCTCCGCGGCTGTCTCGGGCTCCACGGCTGTCTCGGACTCCGCGACGCTCTCCGGCTCCACGACGGCGACGGCGTCGTCCTCGTCGTCCAGCTCGTCGTCCTCGTCGTCGTACTGCTCCCGGGCACTGAGCGCGAAGAACAGCAGCAGCGCGTAGATGTGCGCGGCGGCGAGCACGGCGGACCAGCCGCGGATCCACCACGGCCCGCTGCGCAGCAACACCAACACGTGCACCAGTGCGCCGAAGATGGCCAGCCCCTGGGCCACCGGGCGGATCGAGTACCAGCGGGTGACCAGCGCCCCGGCGATGAGCAGGTCAGCGGCCAGCAGCGCGAGCGGGAGGGTGAGCGCCTCGGGGTTGCCGTGGCTGACCAGCCGCGCCACGCCGGTGCCGGTGAACGCGACCGCGCCGAGCAGCAGCACGAGGGCCACCAGGCCCTCGCGGCCGAGCGCGGCCAGCCGGTTCACCGGACTACCACCCGCTCGGCCCGCAACGCCTCCTTGACCTCCCCGATCCGCAGCTTGCCGAAGTGGAACACGCTGGCCGCGAGCACCGCGTCGGCGCCGGCCCGCACGGCGGGGGCGAAGTGCGCCAGCTCGCCGGCACCGCCGCTGGCGATCACCGGGACATCCACCACCGCGCGCACCGCGGCGATCATCTTCAGGTCGAATCCGGCTCGCGTGCCGTCCGCGTCCATCGAGTTGAGCAGGATCTCGCCCACCCCGAGTGCCTGGCCGCGCTCGGCCCACTCCACCGCGTCGATACCGGTGCCGCGCCGGCCGCCGTGCGTGGTGACCTCCCAACCGGACGGCGTCGGGAGCCCGCCGTCGGGGACCAGCCGCGCGTCCACCGACAGCACGATGCACTGCGCGCCGAACCGCCGGCTGGCCTCGGCGAGCAGCTCCGGGCGGGCGATGGCCGCGGTGTTGATGCTGATCTTGTCCGCGCCGGCGCGGAGTAGCCGGTCCACGTCATCGGGGGCACGGATGCCACCGCCCACGGTGAGCGGGATGAACACCTGCTCCGCGGTCCGCCGGACCACATCCATCATGGTGGCCCGCTCGCCGGAGGACGCCGTGACGTCCAGGAAGGTCAGCTCGTCCGCGCCCTCGGCGTCGTACACCCTGGCCATCTCCACCGGGTCGCCCGCGTCGACCAGGTCGGCGAAGTTGACGCCTTTCACCACCCGGCCGTCGTCCACGTCCAGGCAGGGGATGACACGTACCGCAACCGCCACGAATCCCAGCCTAAGCGCCGGCCTCCGGAGCGCCGCACACAGGCTCGTGCCGCCGCACACAAGCCCCAACCTGTGCGCCGCGTCATCACGGTGTGTGCGGTGCGGGCTGAGCAGCGGTGCGGGGTGGGTAGGGTGCGCGCGTGGATGAGATCACCCGGCTGGCGACCGAGAAGTACCTGCTGGTGACCACCTTCCGCCGGGACGGTCGCGCGGTGCCCACTCCGGTGTGGGCGGCGAGGGACGGGGACAGCCTGGTGGTCTGGTCGGCCAGCGACGCGGGCAAGGTCAAGCGGATCCGGCGGGACGGCGCGGTCCGGCTCGCGCCCTGCTCGGTACGCGGCGCGCCCACCGGGCCGGAGGTGGCCGGGCACGCCGAGCTGCTGGACGTCGACGAGTCGGAGCGGGCCAGGGGGCTGATCGCCTCCCGCTACGGGCTGCTCGGCCGGGTCACCATGCTCGGCAGCCGGCTGCGCCGAGGCCCCACCGGCACCGTCGGCATCCGCCTCACCGTGCCGGACCAGGCCGACACCCCGCCGGACCAGTCAACCTGAGCGCCGCGTCGCGGCGGCCAGCCCCCCGGTCAGCCACCCCGGTCAGCCACCGCGTCGCGGCGGCCAGCCCCCCCGGTCAGCCACCACCTACGGACACCGCCTCGGCCACGTCCACCGTCAGCCCGGCCAGCGCCGCCGGCAACGGGGTGCTGTGCAGCACGCCCAGCCGCTGGGTGGCCCTGGTCAGCGCGACGTACAGCTCGGCCGCCCCGGTACGGGAGCCGTCCAGCAGCCGCCCTGGCTCGCACAGCACCACCGCGTCGAACTCCAGGCCCTTCGCGCCGTGCGGGGTCAGCACCGAGACCCGTCGGCCCAGCCGGGCGGACAGTTCGGTGCGCAGCCGGGCCGGCAGCACAGTGCCGGACGGCGCGATTACCGCCACGGTGCCCTCGCCGACCTGGTCCGCGAGGGTGCCGACGGCGGCCAGCACCGCATCGCCCAACCCGTCCGCCGGCACCTCGCGGGCCCACGGCGCCACCCCGGTACGGCGTACCGAGGTGGGCGGGCGCAGCTCCGGGTCGACCTGCGCCAGCACGGCGGCCGCGACGTCCATGATGTCGGCCGGCGTGCGGTAGTTCACCGTCAGCTCCCGGTACGCCCACCGCTCCGGCACGTGCTTGTCCAGCATGGCCGCCCAGGACTGGGCGCCGGCCACCGACTCGCGCTGGGCCAGGTCACCCACGATGGTCATCGACTTGGCCGGGCAGCGCCGCATCAACGCCCGCCAGTCCATCTCGGACAGCTCCTGGGCCTCGTCCACCACGATGTGGCCGTAGGTCCAGTTCCGGTCGGCGGCGGCGCGCTCGGCCAGGCCGCGCAGGTCCAGCTCCTCCTGCCGCTCGGCCAGCTGGTCGGCCGCCATCAGGTCGACCGCGCGGAGCACCTCCTCGTCCGGGTCCTCCTCGGTGTCCAGGATCTCCAGCACACCCTCGGCGTAGTCCACGTGCTCCAGGGTCAGCGGGTCAATCTCCTCGTCGTCCTCGGGGTCCATCGCGACGATGTCGGTGCCGTCCGAGCCGAGCATGTCCACCGCCTCGTCCAGCAACGGCACGTCGGACACCGTCCAGGCGTCCCCCACCTCGCGGTACAGCGCATCCCGGTCGGCCGGCGGGAGCCCGGCGGCGGCGACCTCGAGGCGCTCCGGTGAGCTGAGCAGGTCGGTCAGCAGCCGCTGCGGGGTGAGCATCGGCCACAGCAGGTCCAGCGCGTCGGCCAGCGCCGCGCTGCCAGCCAGCTCGGCGCGCACGTTCTCGGTCAGGTGCTCGGCCAGCCCGTCATCCTCGATCGGCTCGCCGAACTGGTCGATCACCTCCTCGGCGATCGCGTCCGGCTGCTCGGGATGCAGCCAGCCGGCGCCGATCTGGCCCACCGCGCGGGTGGTGAGCATCTCGATGACGTGGTGGTCGAACACCGCCCTGGCCTGGTTGTGCACCAGCCGACTGGCCCTGGCCGCGTCCCTGGCCGCGCTGGCCACATCCGGCTCCAGCCAGACCGTGACGTCGTCCAGCGGGATCTCCATCGGCGCTTCGGGCAGCTCCTGGCGGTCCAGCACGGCCGCCTCGAGCACCGCGACCATCGCCTCGCCGCCCTTCACCCTGGCGGTCTCCGGGTTGTCCCGGGTCGCCGTGCGCACCCCGGGCAGCAGGTCCCCTGGCGTGGTGAACACGATGTCGGTCTCGCCCAGCGCGGGCAGCACCGCGCTGACGTAGTCCAGGAAGCCCGGGTTGGGGCCGACCAGCAGCACGCCCCGTCGGGCCATCCGCTCCCGGTGTGTGTAGAGCAGGTACGCCACCCGGTGCAGCGCCACGGCGGTCTTCCCGGTGCCGGGGCCGCCCTCGACCACCACCACGCCGGTCGAGCCCAGGCGGATCACCTCGTCCTGGGCGGCCTGGATGGTGGCCACGATGTCGCGCATGCCGTCGGTACGGGCGGCGTTCACCGCGGCCAGCAGGGCGGCGTCCGACATGTCCGGTTCGGTGCGCGTGTCACCGGTGAACGACTCGTCGTGGAATTCCACCAGGGCGCGGCCGCGGGTGCGGAAATGCCGCCGTCGGGAAATGCCTTCCGGGTTCGCTCCCGTTGCGGTATAGAAGGGCCGCGCAATGGGCGCCCGCCAGTCGGTGAGCAGCGCGCGCGACTCGTCATCCTGATCGGTCAGCCCGATCCGGCCGACGTGCAGCGGACCGTGCTGGTCGGTGTCGATGCGGCCGAAGCACAGCCCACTGTCCGCGACCCGCAGCCGCCGCCGGCGATCCACCCAGGTGTCCACGGCGGCGTCACGCAGCCAGCGGGCCTCCGGGCCCTTCGCGGTGTCGGACAGCGCCGCGTTCAGCGCCTTGGACACCCACATCCGCTCGGCGTCCAGCCGCTTGTAGAGCTGGGCCACATAGGCCTGCTCGTCACGTAATTCACACTCATAGTGAGAGTTGGACAAGAATTCCTCACATCTGCTATAATGAGGGCCGGTTCAGCAATTCTTTTCTTTGGTGCCTTTGGTGACACAGCCTCTTTGGTGACACAGCCTCATTGAATAGTAGCTGCCAGAATTCTTCTTTTCACCTCTTTCCCCGGCAAACACTCAGCGCCGGGGTTTCCGCGTGTGCGCGCCGGCTACGCGTCGGCGACCGCGGCGAGCGCCTCGGGCAGGGTGAACCGGCCGGCGTAGAGCGCCTTGCCGACGATCGAGCCCTCCACCCCATCGCCGGCCAATCCGGCCAGCGCGACCAGGTCAGCCACCTCGGACACCCCGCCGGAGGCGATCACCGGGGCGTCGGTGACCTTGCAGACGTCACGCAGCAGGTCCAGGTTCGGGCCGCGCAGCGTGCCGTCCTTGCTCACGTCGGTGACCACGTAGCGGGCGCACCCGTCGTCGTCCAGCCGGGCCAGCACCTCCCACAGGTCACCGCCGTCGGTGGTCCAGCCCCGAGCGGCCAGCCGGTGCCCCTGGTCGGTGATCCGCACGTCCAGCCCGACGGCCACCCGCTCGCCGTGCTCAGCGATGGCGCGGGCGCACCAGGCCGGATTCTCCAGCGCGGCGGTGCCCAGGTTCACCCGGGCGCAGCCGGTGGCCAGCGCCCTGGTCAGCGACTCGTCGTCGCGGATCCCGCCGGACAGCTCCACCGCCACGTCCAACCGGCCGACCACGCCGGCGAGCAGCTCGGCGTTGCTGCCCCGGCCGAACGCCGCGTCGAGGTCCACCAGGTGGATCCACTCCGCGCCGTCGCGTTGCCAGGCCAACGCCGCCTCCCACGGGTCGCCGTAGCCGGTCTCGGTCCCGGCCGCGCCCTGCACCAGGCGCACGGCCTGCCCGTTGGCCACGTCCACGGCCGGAAGCAGTACAAAGCTCACGCCGGAAAGCGTACAAGGCGAGCCCCCCACGACCGAGGGGCCCGCCGGCCCGGCTCAGCCGGTGTGGCAGTGCCCGCCGGCCGCCTCGCTGGGCGGCAGGTCCAGCGCCGGGTTGCCGTCGAAGAATCCGCTGGGCTTGAGCATGAACCCGATGGTGCTCACCGGCATCACCGGCCAGTCCTCCGGGCGCACCACGTGGTGCGCACCGAAGGTGTACCAAATCACCACGTCGGCGCCGTCCAGCGGGCGGTCGCCGGCGATGAAGGCCGGCAGGCCGTCCCCACCCGGGTTCTGGTTCGGATAGTCGCCGGCGGCGAACCGCTGCTCCGGGTCGTACGCGGTCACCCAGAGCTGGTGCTGGGTGAACCCGGCGCGCGGGGCGAACAGCGCGTCCGGCGAGTACATCGGCGGCGTGTTGCTACCGGGCATCAGCGCGAACCCGGTCGGCGCGCCGAGCGCGGAGCTCTCCGTGGCGCTCTCCACCCGCCAGTAGCGGGCCCGGTTCGCGTCGGTGTCCCGCGCCGCGTCCGCCTCGCTGGCCAGCACGGTCTTCACCGTCTCCCAGGCGTTGCCGTGCGGGTTGTCCGGCCCGGGCGGACTGGGCTGGGAGTCCACCTCGACTACCCGGTTCACCAGGCCGTCCACCGCCATGTCCAGCCGCACGCAGAAGAAGTGCTGGTGGTTCGGCCCGTACAGGCCGGGCGCGACCAGGGTGCCGTGTGTGGGTTGCTCACCGACCGCAATGGCGGCCGTGGAGATGACCCCGGTCAGCTTGACCTCGTACTCGATGGTGCCGTCGTTGTAGAGGTACCAGAAGTAGCCGTACTCGTAGTTGCCGACGGTGACGATGGTGGAGATGACCAGCCGTCGACGCCGCCGCACCTCGACCGCGCCGGAGCGGAAGTCGGTGTGCTTCCAAGCGATCCCGGCGTCCTCCTCGTGCATGCAGACCGCGTTCGGGATGGTCACCGGGGCGGCATCCTGGTCGTTGACCACGCCGTCGAAGTAGTGGATGTGTCCCACGCAGTCGCAGCCCAGGGTCAGCGGGTTGGCCAGCCAGCCCACCCCGTACTCCCCCTGGTCGAACACGTTCTTGAACCGGTGGGTGGGCTTCGGGTCGCCGTAGGGCACGTACATCTCGGCCAGCGACGCCCGGTAGATCACCGGCCGTACGGTGCCCCGGTCGTCATAGCTCACCTGGTGCAGCACCAGGCCCTCACGCGGGGTGAAGCCAATGCGCAGGTGCCATTTCTGCCAGGTCACCGAGTGCCCGTCGACGGTGAAGCTGGGCCCGTCGGGCTGGCTGATCTCGATCGGTTTGAGGCCGTCGCGGTACTCCGGGAACGCGGGCACGTTGTCCGGGTCGAACTGCCAGGCGGCCTCGTAGTTGCCCGGCTTGCTCGGCAGCGGCACCACGCCGTGGTCCTGCACGTCCACCACCGCGCCGGCATCCAGATCGACGATCACCACCAGGCCCTCCACCGGGCGGGCGTATCCGTGCTCGCCGGGCGCGGAGCGCATCCAGGTCAGTGGGCGGGTGATGCGCCGGACAGCCGGGTCGTCCTCCGGCCCGGTCCAGCTGGCCGCCCACGGGTCGATCATGGCCAGGGAGAAGTCCGTCACGCCGCGCTTGCGCATCGCGTCCTGCCAGCGCGGGTCGGCCCGCACGATCGCCTCGCAGGACATGAACTCCTCGAACATGATCGGTGGCTGCACCCCGGGCCTCGGCCGCCAGGACACCAGGTCGCGGGTGGTGAGCGAGACGACGCCCTCGTAGGTCGTGCGGTCTCCGCGTTCGTAAACGGTGAGCTCGACCTCCCGGGGCAGCGGGGGGTCGCCCGGCGACCAGGCCAGCACGTCCGCCTTGGGCGGCTCGTGCAGGCTGACGAACACGAACCGGGCCGTCGGGCCGAGACCGGCCAGCTCACGCAGCAGCGTTCCGGCGTTGGCGATCTCGTCAGCGGTGAGCGGTTCGAGCGGGTGCGTGATCGCGGTACCGGTCGCGCTGTCAGAGACGGCGGTCATGCTCGGTGCTCCTCTGGGTCGGCGGGTTAGTTGGCGGCGTGTTTCGGCCTGTGCAGCTCGACGCGATCGAGCTCGGGGTCGGCCAGGGTGAAGTGCCCCAGGCCGGCATACCGCGCCGGGTTGCGGGTACGCATCACCACGGCGATGACCATCCCGGCGACGAACATCGCCGCCACCAGCCAGGGCAGCAGCGTGATGAACGGGACGTCCGCCGCTCCGGCCAGCGTCGCACGATTGGCCACCAACAGCCAGCACGCGCCGACCATGGCCGCTCCACCGATGATTGGCGCCACCAGCGTGCTGAACCAGTTGAAGCCGTCCCGCGCGGTGGTCAGGAAGTACCGGATGATGGCCGCGCATACCAGCGCCTGCACGGCCAGGATGCCCAGCACGCCCAGCAGCGGGGACCAGGTGCCCAGCTTCAGCAGCGCGCCCTCGGTGCTCGGGTCGTAGAGCACGAACCCCAACCCGTACAGCGCGACGAGGACCGTGACGGTCATCGACGCCACCGCTGGGCTGTGCCGGCTGGAGGTGCGGGCCAGCACCGAGGGCAGCACCCGCTCGCGCCCCAGCGCAAACAGGTACCGGGCGCCGGTGTTGTAGAAGGCCATCGCGCAGGCGAACGAGCTGGTCACCGCGAGCAGCTCGATCACCGTGGTCAGCCAGTGCCCCACGTAGCGGTCCGACAGCGGGTAGAAGGCCGACGCGAACACCCCGCTGAACTGGTCGGACACCGCCTTCACCGAGCCCTCCAGACCCCAGCCGGCGACGTAGGCATAGGAGCAGAGCATGTAGAACAGGCCCAGCCCGATCACCGAGCCGTAGGTGGCGATCTTGGCGATGCGGTTCGGGTCGCGGGATTCCTCGGCGTAGTTGGGCGCCATCTCGAAGCCCACCCACGACCAGAACGCGGCGAACAGCGCCACCCCGGAGGCCGCCGAGCCGAACACGCTGATCGCGCTCGGGTTGCCGAACACCGCGGCCGGGTTGAACGGGGCGAGCGACAGCCCCTCGGCGCCGCCGCGGACCAGCACCGCCACGCTCAGCACCAGCAGCGCGAGCACCTCGCCGACCAGCATGACCCCGAGCACCTTCGCGGTGAGCTCGATGTGGAACCAGGCCAGCGCGCTCATCACGGCCAGCCCGATCGCCATGTACAGCCAGGCGGGCAGCTCGATCCCGGTCCAGGTCTGCACGCTGGTCGCGGCGAAGTAACCCATCACCCCGACCACCGCGGCGACGAAGATGATGTAGCAGAGCCCGATCAGCAGTCCGGCGCCGGCGCCGGCGACCCGGCCGAGGCCCCGGCTGACGAAGGTGTAGAAACCGCCCGCCGAGGTGACCCGCCGGCTCATCGCGATGTAGCCCACCGAGAAGATGGTCAGCGCCACCGTGGCGATCAGGAACGCGGCGGGTGCGGCGTACCCCCCGCCCTGCACCGCGACCGGCACGTTGAACAGCATCGCGGTCAGCGGCGCGGCCCCGGTGACAATGCAGAACAGCACCGAGGGCAAGCCCAGCGCCTGGTCAGCCAGCCGGCCGGCTGGGGGTGCGGCGGCCTGCGGACCAGCGCTGCCGCCGCCGGACGGGGTAATCACTTCGGTCATGTCGGCTCCACAGGGATGCTGGACGCTTTCGGGGGTCCCTGTGCGCCGATTCTTTACACCAGCTGTGACATCGAAATCACGAACGGGTGACCGAACTCGCCTGTTCGCGTAGCCGCGCCGAAACATATGTGCCACGGCTGAAACATGAAGCGGCTCAGCCCACGACTTCGCGCAACCAATTGCGCAGCACAGTGGCGCCGGCGTCACCGGACTTCTCCGGGTGGAACTGGGTCGCCGCCAGCGCCCCGTTCTCCACTGCCGCCACGAAGTCCTCCCCGTGGTTGGCCCAGGTGACCAGCGGCGGGCGGAACGGCTCGCTCGGTTCCAGCTCCCAGCGGCGCACCGCGTAGGAGTGCACGAAGTAGAAGCGCGTGCCCTCGTCCAGGCCGGCGAACAGGGTGGAGTCGGCCGGCGCCGACACGGTGTTCCAGCCCATGTGCGGCAGCACCTCGGCGTGCAGGCGCTCGACCGTGCCCGGCCACTGGCCGCAGCCCTCGGTGCGCTCGCCGTGCTCCACGCCGAGCTCGAAGAGCACCTGCATGCCCACGCAGATACCCAGCACCGGCCGGCCGCCGGCCAGCCGCTGGTCGATGATCTTGTCGCCGCCCACCGAGCGCAGCCCCTCCATGCAGGCCGCGAAGGCGCCGACCCCGGGCACCACCAGGCCGTCCGCGTCCAGTGCCGCGTCCGCGTCGGAAGTCACCCGCACATCGGCACCCACCCGCTGCAACGCTCGCTCGGCGGAGCGCAGGTTGCCCGAGCCGTAGTCCAGCACGACGATCCTCGACACGTTCGCAAGGCTACCGCCGCCCACACCCAGTCGCCCTCACCCTGCCGCCGCGCACGCGTACCCTGGGAAGCGCTGTGGCCAGGCGGTGTAGTCGGTGCCCTCGGATCGGCGCTCGCGTCCTCGCCACCGAGAGGGCGATTTGATGAGCGCGGTCTCTGCATGAGCGTGGTCTCCGCCTCCCCGATCTCTGTTCGGGAGGACGAGCCGTTCGCGCACCCCGCGCTGTTCTATCGAGGCCTACCCGAGTTCCTGGCCGGCACCGTGCCCTTCATCGAAGAGGGCCTGGCCAATGGCGAGCCGGTGGCGGTGGCGGTGCCGGGCGACCGGTTGGCGCCGCTGCGAGCCGAATTGGCCGGAGCGCAGGCACGGGTCCAGTTGTTGGACATGAGCCAGGTCGGGCGCAACCCGGGGCGGATCCTGCCCGCCGTACTGCTGGCCTTCGCCGAGGCGCACCCGGAGGCCGACCGGGTGCGGATCATCGGCGAGCCGATCTGGCTGGGCCGCAGCGAGGCGGAGTACCCGGCCTGTGTGCAGCACGAAGCGCTGATCAACATGGCCTTCGCCGGCCGGGCGGTGGAGATCCTCTGCCCGTATGACGTGGACGCGCTGCCGCCCTCGGTGCTGGCCGATGCCGAGCTCACCCACCCGGTGGTGGTGCAGGACGGGGTGTCGCGGGTCAGCGCCAGCTTTGCCCCCGATCTCGCGCTGGCCGACCACAACCGGCCGTTTCCGGAACCGACCCGGCCACCGATCGCGCTGCCCATCGACGCCGCGCGGCTGACCGAGGCGCGCCAACTCGCCGAGGCCGAGGCGTACCGGGCCGGCCTGGACCCGGGGCGAGCGGCCGACTTCGCGCTGGCCGTCAACGAGCTGGTGACCAACAGCATCGAGCACGGCGGCAACCGGGGCAGCGTGCGCATCTGGGTGGAGGACGGCCATCTGCTGGCCGAGGTACGCGACGCCGGGCGGTGGCGCGACCCGCTGGCCGGCCGACGGCCCGTCGACCCGGAGCAGCGGCGCGGCCGTGGCCTTTTATTGATCAATCACCTGGTCGACCTGGTCCGCGTGCACCAGGCCGACAACGGCAGCGCCACCCGCATCTACCTGCGCACACACAGCTAGCCGGTCAGAGCACGCCCTTGGTGGACGGCACGCCGCTGATCCGGTCATCAGCGGCGACGGCGGCACGGAGCGCCCTGGCCACCGCCTTGAACTGGGCCTCGGTGATGTGGTGCGGGTCGCGCCCGCCCAGCACCCGCACGTGCAGCGCCAGCTCGGCGTGGAAGGCCAGCGACTCGAAGATGTGCCGGTTGAGCACCGTCGGGTAGTGCCCGCCGATCACGAACCCGGCCATCGACTCCGGCTCGCCGGTGTGCACGCAGTAGGGCCGGCCGGACACGTCGACCACGGCCTGCGCCAGCGACTCGTCCATCGGGATCATCGCGTCGCCGAAGCGGCGGATCCCCGCCTTCTCCCCCAGCGCGGCCCGCAGCGCCTGCCCCAGCACGATGGCGACGTCCTCCACCGTGTGGTGCACGTCCACCTCCAGGTCGCCGGTGGCCCGCACCCCCAGGTCCAGCGCGCCGTGCTTGCCCAGCGCGGTCAGCATGTGGTCGAAGAACGGCACCCCGGTGCTGATCTCGGTCCGCCCGGTGCCGTCGAGGTCCAGCTCGACGAGTACCGACGACTCCTTGGTGATCCGCTCCACCCGGCCGGTGCGAGCTCCTTCGACCTTCACGTTGCAATCTCCCTGGCTGCCTGCAGAAATATGTTGTTCTCCTCGGGGGCTCCGATGCTCACCCGCAGGTGTGCCGGGATACCTACGTCCCGGATCAGCACACCTCGGTCCAGGAAAGCACGCCAACTGGCTGGCGCGTCAGTAAATCGGCCAAACAACACAAAGTTGGCGTCGCTCGGCACAACCTGGTAGCCCATTGCGGTCAACTCGCTCATCACCCGGTCGCGCTCGTCGCGCAGCCGGGCCACCGAGGCCAGGGTGGCGTCCGCGTGCCGCAGCGCGGCCCGAGCGGCCGCCTGGGTGAGCGACGAGAGGTGATAGGGCAGCCGGACCAGCTGCAGGGCGTCCACCACGGCCGGGGCGGCGGCCAGGTAGCCGACCCGGCCGCCGGCGAACGCGAACGCCTTGCTCATGGTGCGGCTGACGATCAGCTTGTGGCCGTACTCGGCGAGCAGCTCGACCGAGCTGGCCCGGCCGGAGAACTCCGCGTAGGCCTCGTCGACCACGATCATCCCGGGCGCGGCGTCGATCAGCTCGGCCAGGTCGTCGGGCTCGATGGCGCCGCCGGTGGGGTTGTTCGGGCTGGTGACAAAGGCCAGGTCGGGGGCGTGCTCGGCGAGCACTTTGGCGGCCGCCCGCGCGTCCAGGGTGAAGTCCGCCCGGCGCGGCGTGGGTACCCACTCGGTGCGGGTACCGGAGGCGATGATCGGGTGCATCGAGTAGGACGGCTCGAAGCCCAGCGCGGTGCGCCCCGGGCCGCCGAACGCCTGCAGCACCTGCTGCAGGATCTCGTTGCTGCCGTTGGCCGCCCAGATGTTCGCCGTGGCCAGCCGCACCCCGGTCGCGCCGGAGAGGTACTCGGCCAGCGCGGTGCGCAGCTCGACGGCGTCCCGGTCCGGGTAGCGGTGCAGGTCCCGGGCGGCAGCTGCCACCTCGCGGGTCAGCTCGGCGACCAGTTCCGGCGGCGGCGCGAACGGGTTCTCGTTGGTGTTCAGCCGGATCGGCACGTCCAGCTGGGGGGCGCCGTACGGGCTGCGGCCGCGCAGATCGTCGCGCAACGGCAATGCGTCCAGCGTGACCTCGGCGGCCACCGGCTGGTCGGCTGACCCGGGCTCGCTCATCGGCCGAACCTCGCGGGGAACCGAGCCGACACGGCCTGGCCGTGCGCCGGCAGATCCTCGGCGGTGGCCAGGGTGATCACCTGGTCGGCCACCTCGCCGAGTGCCTGCTCGGTGTACTCGATCAAGTGGATGCCGCGCAGGAACGTCTGCACGCTCAGGCCTCCGGAGTGCCGGGCGCAGCCCCCGGTGGGCAGCACGTGGTTGGAGCCGGCGCAGTAGTCGCCCAGGGACACCGGCGCCCACGGCCCGACGAAGATCGCCCCGGCGTTGCGCACCCGGCGGGCCACCGCGGCC
>DATHIT010000538.1:0-9400 GCA_035489915.1 Pseudonocardia sp.
CCGCCTTCGATCACCACGTTCATGTGGCCGATCTCGGCGGCGATACCGAACTCGCCGCGGACCAGGTGGCCGCCGATGATGATGCCGCCGCCGATGCCGGTGCCGATGGTCAGCGCCACGATGTTCTGTTCGCCCTGGGCGGCGCCGAACCGAGCTTCCGCCCACGCCGCGCAGTTGGCGTCGTTCTCCACCACCGTGGGCAGGTTGAGCCGCTCGGTCATCTCCGCGCCGAGCGGCTCCGCCCGCCAGGGCAGGTTCGGGGTGAACAGCACGGTGGACCGGTCGGCCGAGACGAAGCCCGGCGCGCCCATCCCGACCGCTTCCACGTCATGCCGCTCGCGCAGCTTCCACACCAGGTCGGCGATCGCGTCGTTGATCGCGCCTGGCGTCTTCGCCGGAGTGTCCACCCGCAGCTTCTCGATCATGACGCCGTCTTCGTCCACGACAGCCGCCGCCACCTTCGTGCCACCGATGTCGACCCCGATGACCAGCCCCATCGCCCGCTCCTCCTCGCCTCGCGTCCTGTCGCTGGCCAACCGGCCACCCCGCCCGGCGCAGGTCAGACCATGTCCTCGAGTTCCTTGCCCTTGGTTTCCTGAACGTACTTGATCACGAACGCCGCGGCGAGGAAAGCGAACAGCGTGTAAACCCCGTAGGCAAGGCCAAGGCCGATGTTCGCCATCGGCGGGAAGGTGGTGGACACGATGAAGTTCGCGATCCATTGCGCGGCGGCCGCCACCGCCAGCGCCACGGCTCGGATCTTGTTGTTGAACATCTCGCCCAGCATCACCCAGACCACCGGGCCCCAGGAGGCGCCGAAGAACACCACGTACAGGTTGGCCGCGATCACCGCGATCGGGCCGCCCGCACCCAACTGGGGGACGCCGTCCACGACCGGCGAGGTGCCGAAGATGATCGCCATGACCAGCAGGCAGACGCCCTGGCCCGCGGCGCCGACCAGTAGCAGCGGCTTGCGGCCGATCCGGTCCACCAGCGCGATCGCGATCACCGTGGTGAGGATGTTGGTGACCGAGGTGATTACTGTGGTGAGCAGCGCGTCCTTCTCACTGAAGCCCACCGCCTGCCAGAGCACCGAGGAGTAGTAGAAGATCACGTTGATGCCAGTGAACTGCTGGAACACCGACAGCAGGATGCCCACCCAGACGATCGGCAGCAGCCCGCCGCCGGGCTTGCGCAGCACCGAGAGGCTGGGCTTCTCACTGCGGCCTTTCAGCGTCCGGTTGATCTCGGCGATCCTGGCCTTGACGTCCCCGCCGACGAACCGGCGCAGTACGACGGCCGCCTGCGCCTCGTCGTGCTTCGCCACCAGGTAGCGGGGCGACTCGGGAATGGTCAGCGAGAGCCCTCCGTACACCAACGCCGGCACGGCCAGCGAGAGGAACATCCAGCGCCAGGTGTCGATCCCGAACCAGAGTGGGGCGGTTGCCGCACCGGAGGTCGCGACCAGCGCGTAGTCCACCAGCAGCGAGACGAAGATGCCCACCACGATGGCCATCTGCTGCAACGAGGCGAGCCGGCCGCGCAGCGCCGCCGGGGAGATCTCCGCGATGTACGCGGGCGCGATCACCGAGGCGGCGCCCACGCCCATCCCGCCGACCAGTCGCCAGAACGCCAGGTCGTAGATGCTGAACGCGAACCCGGAGCCGAACGCGCTGACCAGGAACAGCACCGCGGCGATGATCATCACTCGGATCCGGCCGTACCGGTCGGCCAGGCCGCCGGCTGTCCAGGCCCCGATCGCGGCGCCGATGAGCGCGATGGCCACGGCCAGCCCGAGCAGGAAGGCGTTGGCGTGGAAGGCCTCGCCCACCGCCTTGACCGCTCCGTTGATCACCGCGGTGTCGTAGCCGAAGAGGAACCCGCCAAGTGCGGCGGTGCCAGCGACCAGGATGGTTCGACCAATGTGGGGGCCGACGTCGCCGAGTTGTTGGGATCCGCCCTCTGGTGCTGTGGCCATCGCGATCCTCCTTGATCCAGGCCGGTGCCCCGCTTAAACAGTGTGGCGCCCGCCACATCTTGAAAACAAGAGTTGAACACTAGAACGCATTGATAAGCCTACTAATGTTCGACCGTTCGGAGCAGTGTCTGGTCGGTCTCAACAGTGTCGCGCAACGCCGCGCCGAGCGCCTCCGGGGACGCTCCACTGGATGCGATCACCAGCGCGCCGAGCACGTGGGACCGCGCACCCAACTCGGCCATCACGATGCTGACGGCCTCCGCGGCGCTCGGAATGCCCTGCCGGTTCAGCGCCCGCCGGATGGACCCTACGATCAAGTCTTCGGCCTGCGCCAGCTCGCCACCGATGATGATCCGGTCGGGGTTGAAGATGTTGCATAGGTTGGCCACAGCGACCCCGACGTGGTGCCCGGCGTCTTCGAGCACCCGGCGACAGGAGACGTCCCCGGCGTGCGCCATCCGCACCGCGTCGGCGATGCTCAAACTGGTGCCGTGGTTCGGCGCCAGCTGGTCGAGCAGCACCGATGTGGCCACCAGAGTCTCCAGACAGCCCCGGTTCCCGCACCGGCAGAGCGCACCGAACTCGTTCATCGTGGCGTGCCCGATCTCGCCGGCGGTGCCGATCGAGCCCTGATAGAGCTCGCCCCTGATGACCAGGCCGGCGCCCACCCCGTCGGACAACTTGACGTAGGCGACGTTGTCCGCGCCCCGCCCGGCGCCCCACCGGTCCTCGGCCAACGCGCCCAGGTTGGCGTCGTTGTCCACCCGTACCGGCACCCCGAGCCGCTCGGTGGCCAGCGCGGCCGCGTCCACGCCCACCCAGCCGGGCAGCTGCGAGGGCGCCCCCACCTGACCGGTGCGCGAGTCGATCGGCGCCGGGAGGCCCATGCCGAGTCCGACCACGAGCGCCGGGTCGATGCCGGCCTCGGCGAGCAGCCGCGCCACGATCCTGGCGACCTCGGCCAGCCCGTCATCCACCCGGTGATCCCACTCCAGGGTCACCCGTTCCTCGGCCAGGATCTCGTAGGCCAGGTCGGCGATCGCCACAGTCAGATGCCGGTGCCCGAAGTCAGCGGCCACCAGGACGCCGGCGCCGCGGGACAGCCGGACCGCCTGCGCGGTGCGCCCGTGGCTGACCGTGGGGGATACCCGGAGCAGCCCGGACGTGGTGAGTTCGCGGACGATGTTGGACACAGTGGATGGAGCCAACCCGGTGAATCGGGACAGCTCGGCCTGCGTCATCGTTCCGGCGAACTGCAGCGCCTCGATCAGCCGGGCCTGGTTCGCTTCCTTGAGCGAGGAGGGCGACCCGGGGCTCGGCCGGCGCGCACGTGGCTCCACTCCGAGGATCATATCCACGAGACGCACGGCGGAAAGGCCTTTCTCACCGATCCGCGTGCATCTTGTGGCGGCTGGGCACGGGCTCCGGGGCGGCTATCGCCCGACCCGCCGGCGGACCAGCCCGAGCAGCGCGATGGTCCGATCCCGCCGGGCCCAGGCGATCACCGACACCACGATCAGCGTCACCACCGGCAGGATCAGGATCGCCCCGCCGCCGAAGAAGATCGCGGTGTAGGTCACCGCGCCGATCATCAACAAGATCTGGGCCAGCGCGGCCAGCCCGCAGAGGATCGGCACCAGCAGCGCCACCGCGCCCAACACCTCGAGCACGCCAATCGCGTACATGCCGGGGGCGCCCAGACCCATCATGTCGAACCCGGCCACCGCCATCGGGTCCGCCGTGAGCTTCGGAATCGCGGCGAACACGAACAGAGCCGCGGTGAGCACCTGCAGCACCCACAGCGCGACGTTCGCCCCGCGCCGCCCAACCGAGCCGCTGTATGTCGTCATTGTCCCGTCCTCCCGCTCGACCTTGCCCGTGCCACAGCGTCGAACTGGTTGGTCGTTATACGACACCTCCCGGACAATTACTCAAAGCTTCCCCCCGCCCGGCGCGCCCGGCGTGCCCGGCGTGCCCGGCGCCAAATCCCGCGAGTCGGCGGTGACAGCACACTGAGTCGCGCGTTTCAGCACACTGGTGGGGTGTGCTGAAACCGGCGACTCAGTGTGCTGAGAGCCCCGACTCGCGGAAGAACTGGGGTGTCAGGCGGGTGGTCACGTGGTGGTGGTTACCGGGACGGAGAGGGGGCCGCGGAGATTTAGGCGGCCGTTCCAGGTGATGCTGTCGGCTAGGTGGAGGGTGGCGAAGCGGCGGATCAGGCGGCCGAGTGCCACCCGTCCTTCCAGCCTGGCCAGCGAGGCGCCCAGACAGTGGTGCGGGCCGCCACCGAAGGACACCTGGCCGCGCGCATTGGGTCGGTCCACCCGCAACTGGTCGGCGTCCGGGCCCCAGAACTCCTCGTCCCGGTTGGCCGAGGCCAGGTTGGCGATCACGAACGTGCCGGTCGGGATCACCCGGCCGCCCACCTCGTAGGGCGCCAGGGTGATCCGTCGCGACTGCTGCACCGGGCTGTCGTAGCGCAGCAGCTCCTCCACCGCGTTGGCGTCCAGGTCCGGCCGGCTGGCCAGCAAGGCGAGCTGCACGGGGTTGCGCATCAGCGCGATCGAGCCGTTGGCGATGAGGTTGACCGTGGTCTCATGGCCGGCCACATAGAGCAGCACGACCTGGGCGAGCAGCTCCTCGTCGCTGAGTACATCGCCGTCGTCCTCCGCCTGGATCAGCGCGGTGAGCAGGTCGTCCCCGGGCGCCCGCCGCTTGTCCGCGATGACCTGGGCAATCCGCTCGGAGATCTCCCGGCCGGCCGCCGAGATCGCCGCGATCAGCTCGGGGTCGGTGACCGGCTCCAGCGAGCGGACCAGGGTTCCGGCCAGCTCGCGCAGCCGCTCGTGGTCGGTGTCCGGCATGCCGAGCATTTCGCAGATCACCGCGAACGGCAGGGGGTAGGCCAGCTCCGCGACCAGGTCGGCCTGACCCGACTCGGCGATCCGCGCCTCGATGCGGTCCAGCGCGGCGTCTACCAGCTCGATCACCCGGGGCTCCAGCGCTTCCACGGCCCGGACAGTGAACGCCTGGGAGACCAGCTTGCGCAGCCGGGTGTGGTCGGGCGGGTCGCGGTCCAACATGGACGCCGCGAGTGGGCGCGAGTAGTCGCCGCCAGCGGCGGCCACTCGCAGCTCGAGGATCGGGCTCGGCGCGGCGTTGCGGTCTTCCACCGAATTCTTCGACCGCAGCAGGGCGACCACGTCGTCGTGCCGGGCGAGGATCCAGAAACCCAGCGGGTGCTCGTGCACCGGGTCCATGGCGCGCATCTGGGCGTAGTGCGGATACGGGTCGTCGGTGAAACCCGGTGCGAACGGGTTGAACACGTACGGCTCGGCGCCGCCGGCCGGGGCGGTGGTCGCGGTCTCGGACATGGTGCGCCCTCACCTTCGTCGCTGATGGCCACTGCATACCGTCGGTATGTTGTAACGCATCCAAGAGTGCCCCAGCAACGGAAATAGCGCGTCACGCCTGACCGTCCGCCGCGGGCCACTCCGCCGGCGCCGCTCACACAGCCGCGGCCCGCTCACACAGCCCGCGGTAGGCGCACACAGCCGCCCAACGCGCTGTGCCGAGCCACCCGGGCTGTGTGAGCGGGTCAGTCGAGGGCGGCGGGTGAGGGGTGCGCCGCGAGTGCTTCGGTTCGGGTGGGTGGGCGGCGCTCCCGGCACCAGCGACAGGGCGGGTCGGCGGCGAGGTCGGCGCGACCGAAGGCACACCGGCCGCGCCGCTCGCACCGCTTGTTGCACGGGCCGATCACGCCGCTGCGCTCCGCCGCGAGCGCCCGGAATGCCGCCGGGTCGAAGCTCACCCGGAGGCCGCCTCGAACTGCCGCTCCACCGACGCCTTGAGCCCGGGCTTGGCGGACAGGTCGAACCGCGGCCCGGAGTCCAGCGCGTTGTGGAAGATCTTGCCGCCCTGGATCACCGTGACGATCTTGTCCAGGTCCTGCAGCACGGTGATGTCGGAGAGCGGGTCGCCGTCCACCACCACGATGTCGGCGAACTTGCCGGCCTCCAGGGTGCCCACCTTGCCGCCGAAGTCGACCAGCGCGCCGGCGTCCCGGGTCGCCGCCAGCAGCGTCTCCCGTGGCGTGTACCCGAACAGTTCGACGAAGTTCTGCAGGTCCTTGGCGTACGTGCCGTGCGGCGTCCAGGCCAGCCCGAAGTCGCCGCCGGGCAGCACCCGGATACCGGCGGCCTTCATCTTCGCCACGCTGTTGATCGTCTCGGCGATCTCGTCCTTGTAGCCCATCGAGTCCAGCGCCTGGTGGGTGAAACCGAACTCCGCGCCGTTGGAGTACAGGCCGACCTGCCAGTGGATCGCCGGCGTCACGAAGATCCGGTGCCGCTCCTCGCGCATCCGCTCCAGCGCCTCGTCATTGAGGTAGTTGGCGTGCCCGATGACGTCGAAGCCGGCCTTCATCGCCATGATCACCGCGTCCGCCGAGCGGGCGTGGCTGATGATCCGCAGGTTGCGCCGGTGCCCCTCGTCGGCGGCGGCGTCGGCCTCCTCCTGGGTGTAGGACAGCTCGCCGGGCAGGTCGGACTCGATCATGCCCTCGCCGTCCAGGTACACCTTGACGGTGTCCGCGCCGGACTTGCGGATCTTGCGGATGACCTTGCGCACCTCCCACGGGTTGTCCGCCAGCATGGCCAGCCCGTCCATGCCCAGCTGCAGGTGGTCCGGGTTCCAGTCGATCATGCCGCCGGTGCCCAGCACGTCCCGGCCGCAGGCCACGTAGCGCGGCCCCGGCACCATCCCGGAGTTGATCGCGTTGCGCACCGCCACATCCACCGCGTGCAGCGAGCCGAAGCTGTGCGACGAGGTGTAGCCGCAGCGCAACATGGTGCGCGCGTTGAGCACCGCGCTGATCGTGGTGGTCTCGGCGGTGCAGTTCATGTCCAGGTCTTGCAGGCTGGAGGCGTTGAAGTAGGACAGGTGGCTGTGTGCCTCGGTCATCCCGGGCATCACGAACCGCCCGCCCAGGTCGATCCGGGGCACGCTCTGGTCCACGTCGTCGAACTGGTCCACCGGGCCGACCCGGCGGATCTCGTCGCCTTCGATCCAGATGGCGCCGTCCGGGATCTCCTCATCCCCGGTTCCGTCGAAGATGCGGCCGTGCATCAGGAGCATGGACTCGCCGTTGAGCGTCATGTGGTGGGCTCCTCGTTCGATGGGTCAGAAAAACTTGATCAGGTCCTCGGTCACCTGGGTGGCCGCCTCCAGCGCGGTCCAGTGCCCGCAGTCGAGGTAGATCACGGTCTGCGCGTCCGCGAGCTTCCCGGCCAGGTCAGCGCTGACCGTGGGCGTGCCGACACCGTCGTCCGTACCGGTGGCCAGTAGCACCGGCACCCGGATCGCGGCGGTGTCCGGCTCGGTCGCGGCGGCCAGCGCCTCGCAGCCGCGCGCGTAGCCCTCCGGGTCCTGGCGGGTCAGCAGCTCGCGGACGAAGGCGGCCACCACCGGCCGGTCGCGCCGGGTGGCCGGCGAGGTGGCATTGGCCACCACCGTGTCGGCGACCGCGAGCATGCCGTCCGCGCGCACCGTCGCGGCCCGGGCCCGCTGCGCGTCCTGGCCGGCCGGCGGTGGCGAGTGCACCGCGCCGAGCAGGGCCAGGGCACTTACCCGGCCGGGGTGGGCCACCGCGAAGTGCTGCACGGTGAGCGTGCTCATCGAGTGCCCGACCAGCCGCACCTGGTCGTGGCCCAGCTCGTCCAGCAGCCCGGCCAGGTCGCTGACGTAGCCGTCGATGCTGATCTGGCCGGAGACCGGCGAGCGGCCGTGCCCACGCAGGTCGGGGCGGATCACGGTGAACCGCTCGGCCAGCGCGGCGACCTGCGGCTGGTAGAAGTTGCCGGTGCCGCCCAGCCCGTGCAGCAACACCACCGGCGGCCCGCTGCCCTCGATCTCCACGGCGAGTTCGGTACCGGCGACGTCGATGAAACCGGTCTTCACAGAACTCCTTCCCGGAACTCGTTGCGCAACGCGCCCAGCCCGCTGATGGACACCTCCACCAGGTCGCCGTGGGCCAGGAACCGAGGCGGGTTGAACCCGATGCCCACCCCGGCCGGGGTACCGGTGGCGATCACGTCACCGGGCTGCAGCGTCATGCCGGTGGACAGCGTGGCGATCAGCGTGGGGATATCGAAGATCAGGTCGCGGACCGCGGCCTTCTGCCGGAGTTCCCCGTTCACCCGGCAGAACACCTCGAGCGATTCGACGTCGACCTCGTCGGCGCTGACCGCCCACGGCCCCATCGGGCAGTGCGTGTCCAGCGACTTGCCCAGGAACCACTGCTTGTGATCCCGCTGCAGGTCGCGGGCGGTGACGTCGTTGAGGATCGTGTAGCCCCAGACATGGCGGTAGGCGTCCTCGGCGGCGATGCCCCGCCCGCCGGTGCCGATCAGCACGGCCAGTTCGACCTCGTAGTCCACCTGACTGGTCACCGCTGGGTGCAACTCCACCGGGTCGTACGGCCCGACCACTGAGCTGGGTGCCTTGGTGAAAAAGATGGGCCGCTCCGGCCGGTCCTCGTTGCCGCTCGCGTCGAACCCCGAGCGGTTGAACTCCGCCGCGTGGTCGAGGTAGTTCTTCCCCACGCACAGGATGTTGCGGCGGGGCACCGGGATCGGCGCGCACAGGCGCACCCGGTTGGCCGGGACCGCCGGAGCGGCGGCCATGGCGGCGGCCAGCTCGGGCCCGAACACCGCCCAGCCCTCGATCAGCTCAGTGACCCCGGTACCCGCTGGCAGGAGGTCGGTGAGATCCCGCAGCGAGCCATCGCCCGGGTCCACCACCCCCACCCGCTGCTCGGCGCCGAGGTGGAATGTGGCAAGCCGCATCTCTTCCAACCAATCGTGACCAATGAGGGCCGAATTCGTCCCGCTTAGCACGCTACGCCGGATTGCCCGGCCTGTCATTGCGGGCGCGACATTGGTGCAGATTGGTTGAGCCAAGGCTCAGAATGCAACGCTGGTGGGCTACTTTCGGCGACCGGCGCGGGATTCGCTTGACATCGTCGGAGAGCAGCGTCATATATTTCCGACAGAGTTGACGAAAAAGATCCCCAGTTCCTCCGCGCCCGGGGCAGCTTCAGTGGAACGTACTGAAGCGAAGCCGGACCGGGGCCCGGGCGAAGCAAGCGACGAGCGGAGCGCAAACGGTGCCGGAACCGAAGCTGGACACGATCCGCACCCGGGCCGCCCGTGCCACCTGGGCTCTGCCGGAGGCACCGGACGCCGCCGAGCTGGGCGGCATCTTCCGGATGCGCCGGCTGATCGAGCCCGAGCTGTGCGCCAAGGCTTGCCTGCTGCACACCGACGCCGAATTCGACGAGCTCGAGGCTGGCATCGGGCGCTTCCTGGACACCACCGCCGACACCGACGAGATCTACCGGGCGCACCGCGCCTTCCACACCCG
>DATHIT010000539.1:0-15348 GCA_035489915.1 Pseudonocardia sp.
GGCCGGGGCGGGAACGGGCGCCAGCCCTCCGCGGAACCCGGGCCGACGCTCCAGCGCAGAACCGGGTCCAACCCCGCCGCGGCGAGCACCCCGTCCAGCTCGTCGGCGGGCCGACGGCTGCCCTCTCCGATCGACGCGACCACGGCCCTCGGCCGGACGTCGGCCACCACGGGCCGCAGCTCGCGGGCCCGGAACACCCCGATGACCGGCGCCGATACGGCACCGATGCGCCATGCCGCGAGCTGCGCCACGATGCCCTCGACGCTGTTGGGCAGCTGCGTGAGCACCACGTCCCCGGGCTCGATGCCCGCCGCCCGCAGCCGCGCGGCGACCAGGTCGGCCCACGACTCGAGCTCGACGAAGGTGAGCCGGTCACCCTCGATCACGAGCGCTGTGCGATGCGGCCACCGGTGCGCGGCGCGGGGCAGCAGCCACCCCACTCGTTCGTCGGTCCAGAGGCCCTGGTCGACATAGCTCACGCTCAGCACCGGTTCCAGCTGGGCCACGCCCCGGGCAGCTCTGCCATCTTGTCCTCCCGGCCCGGCCAGCGAGCGGGCGCCGCGGGCCGCAACGTCCGGCGGGCTACCCCGACGACCAACAGCGCGACCAGGGCGGCCGCGATGAGGTAGTACGCGGGCGGTCAGCTCACGCCGGGGAACGGCCGCGTGGCGCTCCGGCTCAGGACGTTCGTCAGGTGCCGTATTCATCGGAATCACCCCGGATCGTTCCATGCCGCTGCCGGGAATATCGATACCTGTATAGACGATTTATACGCCCTCGGCAAGGATGCTCGACGCCGTCAAATCTCGACTGTTCGCGAGCGAGCCGGAATCGGCGACCGGATTCTCACCCGTTGTTCATCCGCCGACGGCCGTCACCTCGATCTCGATCATGAGGCCGGGCGCGAAGAGTTTCTGCACCTCGAGGGTGGTGGACGTCGGGAACGGGCCGTCCCCGTAGATGCTCTTGCGATATCCCATGTGCGGCAGCAGATCGTCAATCGACGTCACGTACATGTTCTCCCGCACGACGTTCCTGAAGTCCAGGCCCCAGTGTTGGAGTGATTCCGCGATACGTTCGTAGACGTACCGCATCTGGGCGCCGAGATCGCCCGGGCTCACCGCCTGGAACTTCTCGTCGAGGGCGGCCGTCCCGGACAGGTAGACGGTCGGGCCGACTTTGATGCCCTGCGTGTAGCCCAACGTGTGCTGGGCGTCGGTCCACATGTTGAAGTGGTCCTCGCGGTCCATGACAGGCTCCTTCGGCGTCGGCGAGGTGGGATTCGGTCAGGCCTCGAGCACGACCCGCTCGGTCGCAGGTAGACCCACCCAGAGGCGGGCCGTTGATCTGGCGCCACGCGGTGCCGCACGTCCGTCCACCACCGAGCCTTCGATGATCTTGACCTCACCGGTGGAGCAAATACCAGCTCGCTTCCGGGAAGCCCTGGCTCAGAGCGCGCGGACGGCGTTCTCGAAGCGTTCGAACAACTCGAGCACGGCGTGGTCCCCGAATGGCAGGATCTGGGTGAACAGGACTCCGGTGTTGCCCTTGTCGCGGTCGACCCAGTAGTACGCGTTCGGCAGCCCAGCCCAGAACAGGCTGCCGGCCGACCGCCCTCCCGGCGTCTCCTCGACGTTGAGCATGCCAAGCAGACTCCACTTCTTCGTGGTGCCCGGCAGGAACTCGACGTCGTTCGAGCTGCCCGGATCGACCGTCGTGATCTTCCCGATCGTCAGGTCGCCGATCTGATTGGACAGGGCCTCGGTCACGGTGTCCTCGCGCAGGATCCGGACCCCGTCCACCTCACCACCCCCGAGGATCATCCGAAGCAGCGTCAGGTAGTCGGCCGGGGAGCCGTACATCGCGCCGCCGGCCATCAGGAACTCCGGTTCCTGAGTCATCTCGAACTCGATCCGCACCAGACCGTCGGGCGAGCGGAAATTCATCGCGGCCAGCTCATCGCGCAGCGCCGGGCCGAGCCGGAAACTCGTGGCCGACATCTTCAGCGGATCGAGGACTGAGCCGCGCAGGTACTGCTCAAGGTCCTGGCCGCTGACGGCCTCGATCGCCTTCCCGACCCAGTCGATGTTCATGCCGTACTCCCAGGACGTACCCGGGTCGAACAGCAGCGGAGTGGTCAGGGTTGCCTCGCGGCACTCGATGATGCCGGGCAGCCCCTCCGCTTCTTGGTACCGCAGGACGTTTGCGTTCCAGAAGTGGTAGCCATTGCCCGCGGTGTGCGACAGCAGTCGCCGCAGCGTGACCGCACCGTTCGCCGGGCGGACCTTCGGGCGGCCCTCGTCGTCGAAACCCTCCAGGACTTTCGGTTCAGCCAGAGCGGGCACCACGGTCCCGATGTCGGCGTCGAGGTCGAGCCGGCCCTGTTCGACCAGTTGCAATGCCCCGATCGCAACGATCATCTTGGTCATCGAGCCGAGCCAGGCCACGGTGTTCTCCGTCCACGGCGCTCCACCGGCGCGATCGCCGAACGAGCCGCTGTAGCGAGTGCCGTCCCTGGTGACGGCCAGTGCGGACAGGCCGGGGATCTCGCCGGTGTCGACGGAGGCAATGAGGAGCCGGTCGATGTCCTGGGTGCGCACGGTCGGTGCGGTCATGCCGGTCCTCCACCTTGAAGACTGGACAACAAACAGGGCGAGTATTGTGTAACAATCTAGCGCGGTCAACCTATCCCAGAGCCGTGGGCCTCAGCGTGACAACGCGCGCGCGACTGTCTCGGCTCGGCGGAGCGCCACCAGCAGCGCGGACCGCCCGGCAAGCTCCAGATCGTCAGCCAGGGCCTGGACGGCGACGTCGCCGCCAATGAGCAGCTTGTCCAGCAGCTGCCGGTGCAGGGTGGCCAGGCGGCAGGCGTCGAAGTCCGGATGCAGGACCGCCAGCAGGATCCGGGTCTCGTCCTCGCAGCGAGCGTAGGCCGACAACAGGTGCGAGTTGCCAGCCGCTGCGACGATCGCTCGGTGGATACGAGCGTGCAACTCCGTCAGCTCCCGCCACGACGGCACCGGATCCCGACCAACCAACCCCTCGAGCTCCTCCACCGCGGCCACCACCGGCGTGAGATCGGCGCCGTCCGCGAGTGCCATGCGCAGCGCACCGATCTCGAGCACCTTGCGGAAGCCGAATATCTCGTCGATCCGGCCCTGCGTCAGCGGCGGCACCACAGCGCCCCGGTTGCGCTCGTGGACGACCAGGCCCCGCTCCACCAGCAGGCGGATGGCGGATCGCACCGTGTGCCGGGCGACCTCGAATCGCTCCGCAAGCTCCTCCTCCCGCAGGCGCGTTCCCGCCGCGTACTGCCCGTCGAGCAACTCGTCGCGCAGTTGCAGAGCAACCCGCTCGGGCGCAGTGGAAACCGTTGCACCACTCGTTGACAATGCCGCCACGACGACCATCGTCCCCGATCGCGCACTTCCCGTCTCCTGACAGTGCCGTCGGGCAGAATCGGCCGCATGAAGTACGTGCTGCTGATCTGCGACGACGAGACCAACCCGCCGACCAACGAGGAGTTGGCCGCAGACCCGGTGCACCAGACCTGGGAGGCGGACCTGGAGCGGCGCGGCGCCGAGCTGGCTGGTGAGCGGTTGCGGCCGGTGGTGGACGCGACCACCGTCCGGGTCCGCGACGGCGAGACCCTGGTATCGGACGGGCCGTTCGCCGAGACCAAGGACTTCGTGGGCGGCATCGTGATCCTGGAGTGCGCGAATCTGGACGAGGCGATCGAGATCGCCGCCGGCCATCCGTACGCGCGCCGGGGCGGTGTCGAGATCCGCCCGGTCTGGGAATGACCGCACCCGACGACGTCCGGACGGCCGTAGACGCTGCGTACCGCGACGAGTGGGGCCAGGTGGTCGCGACCCTGATCGGGCTCACGGGGGATTGGGACCTGGCCGAGGACTGCACGCAGGACGCGTTCGCCGCCGCGCTGGCGACCTGGCCGCGCGACGGCGTCCCGCACCGCCCGGGCGGCTGGCTCACCACGACGGCTCGCAACCGTGCGACCGACCGGCTGCGCCGCGCCGCCGCCGGTGCGGCCAAGCTCGGTCAGCTCGCCGTGCTGGCCCGCGCCCCGGACGAGCCGCCGGTGGAGGAGATCCCGGACGAGCGGCTGCGGCTGATCTTCACCTGCTGCCATCCCGCGCTGCCGTTCCCGGCCCGGGTCGCGCTCACCCTGCGTACGCTGGCCGGCCTCACCACCGCCGAGATCGCCCGCGCGTTCCTGACCGCCGAGCCCGTGATGGCGCAACGCCTGGTCCGCGCCAAGCGCAAGATCCGGGAGGCCGGCATCCCGTATCGGGTCCCACCCGCCGAGCTCCTGCCACAGCGACTCGCCGCCGTGCTCGCGGTGCTGTACCTGATCTTCAACGAGGGCTACGACGAGGCGGACGTACGCCGGGCCCTGACGGCCGAGGCCATCCGCCTGACCCGGATCCTGGTCCGGCTGATGCCACCCGAACCCGAGCCGCGCGGACTGCTCGCGTTGATGCTGCTGCACGAGGCCCGCCGGACGACCCGTACGGAGGACGGTGTGCTGGTCACGCTGGAGAACCAGGACCGGTCCCGCTGGGGCCGGACGCTGATCGACGAGGGCGTGGAGACGCTCGATCAGGCGCTGGCGATGCGGCGTACCGGGCCCTACCTGGTGCAGGCCGCGATCGCGGCCTGCCACGCGACCGCGCCCGATGCGGCGAGCACGGACTGGCCGCGGATCGCCACCCTATACACCGAGCTGGCACGACTGGCGCCGTCCCCGGTCGTGGACCTCAACCGCGCGGTCGCGGTCGCGATGGCCGACGGCATCCCGGCCGGCCTGGCCCTGGTGGACGAGCTCGCGTCGTCCGGCCGGCTCGACAGGTACCACCTGCTGCCTGCCACCCGGGCCGACCTGCTGCGCCGGGTCGGCCGTTCCGCCGAGGCCAAGGCGGCGTACGAGGAAGCCCTGAGGCTGGCGCCGACCGAGGCCGAGCGCCGCTACCTGTCCGAGCGCCTCCGCGAGCTCTGAAGGCTGTCCTCGACTTTCGCCCGGCCGATGTCGATCCCGGGCGGCCTCCTTCGTCGGTGGGGCAAAGACCACCAGACGGAGGGAAGTCTCATGAGTACTCCGCAAGCGGCAGCGAGCCCCCGCGGCGCCACCCGAGCTTTGGCATTGCTTTTCCTGGGAGCGTTCGTCATGGGCAGTTCTGAACTGCTCATTGTCGGGGTGCTGGACCTGATCGCCGGCGACTTGAGCGTCTCCGTGTCCGCCGCCGGCGAGCTGGTGACCGGCTACGCGCTGGGGCTGGCCATCGGCGGTCCGATCCTGACCGCACTGACGATCAGGCTGGACAGGCGCACGATCCTGTGCGGCACACTCATGCTGGCCATCGCATGCAACCTCATCGTGGCGCTGAGCACCAGCTACGACCTCACCCTCGTGGCCCGGACCCTCTCCGGCGCGCTCGCGGGACTGTTCGACGCGGCGGCGTTCGCGGTGGGCATCGCCGTGGTCTCGCCTGAGCGAGCCGGCCGGGCAATCGCGGTGGTCATCTCCGGCGTCGCCGTCTCCGCCGCGGTCGGTGTGCCGCTGGGTACTCTTCTTGGCCAGGCGCTCGGCTGGCGCAGCTCCTACACCGCGATAGTCGTGCTCATCGCGATCACGCTCATCGCCACGGTGGCGCTGGTTCCGTCCGTGCCCAGCACCGGCGGCGGCAGCGGCGTGGGCGGGCAGGCGAAGTACGCCTTCGCCCCACGGGTGCTCGCGGTGCTGGTCCTGTGCGCCCTGGTGTTCGGGTCGACGTTCGCGGCGCTGACCTACATCGTGCCGTTCCTGCAGAACGTCACCGGTATCTCCAACGCGCTGATCAGCGTCTTCCTCCTGGCCTACGGCGTGGCCGCGGCGGTGGGCTCGTTCGGCGGCGGCCGGTTCGCCGACCGGAATGCCGCGCGCACCCTGGTCGTCGCGGCCATCGGCGCCGCGGGTTCACTGGCCGCGCTCTACCTCTTCGGCACGAACCCATTCCTCGTGGCGTTTCTGCTGCTGGCATTGGGCGTCTGCGCCATGGGCGCGGGTCCGTCGCTGCAGTACCGCGTCGTCGCCCTGGCCGGCCCCGGCGGTCAGCTGGCGCAATCACTGCCCGCCTCCGCGATCAACCTGGGCATCGCGTTCGGCTCCTTCGCCGGCGGCGTGGCCGTCGGCGGCTTCACCGCCTCGGCCGCGATCCTCACCGGCCTGGTCATCGCCGTCATTGCCATACCGGTTGCGTGGGCCACCCGTCGTCTCGAGCCGCCCGTGGTCAAGGACTCCGCACCAGCGGCAACAGGCGAGCCGGTAGCGGCGGCCGGATAGCACGGGCCGCGAACTCGCCACGTCTTCTTCGCCAACGTCATGCACCACCCGACCCAAGAAGGGAAACAAAAGGCCTCATGAACTCGACTGTTCGGCCTGGTCAGCTGGCTGGGTCAGCCGTCCTCGGCCGGGGTGACCTTCTTGATATGGAGTAGAGAGTCTGGACCCCTACCGGTAACCAGGACTATTGATGATCGGGTCGGTGTCCGGCAGCAGCTCTATGAACGGGTGGGATCGCGGTGGCTCAGCTCGGCGGCTGCTGAGGCATCTGCCCGGTGACCACGTAGTCGAAGCATTTGGCTATGGACACGGCCTGGCCGGTTCGCGCTCTTCGGCTGCGCTGGTGGCTAGGAGCGCGAGCGCTTGGGCGCTGGCGCTGCCAGGCGCGGCGTGATAGATGCCCAGCGTCTGGCGGTCTGTGTCGGGGATCGGCAACCTCTCGTAGCTGAGCTCCAGCGGTCCAACCAGGGGGTGGTCGATGCGCACCGTGCCGCTGCGCTTGGGTCGGGCGTCGTGTCGGGCCCAGAGCTGACGAAAGCGTTCGCTGCGGACCGAGAGCTCGCCGACGAGCTCGTTGAGGCGGGGATCGTCGACGTCGGGGCCGACGAGCGCCCGCAGGCTGGCGACCGTGCTGTCGGTGACCTGCTCCCAGTTCCCGTGCATGTCGTGCACGCGCGGGTCGAGGAAGGCGGCACGAACGAGGTTTTCGCCTTTGACGTAGTAAGGGAGGAGCTCGGTCGCGAGGGAGTTGACGGCGAGCACGTCCATGTAGCGGCCGTAAACGTACCCGGGGGTCTGGGTCCAGGACGCAAATAGCTGCAGGATGCCCGCGGGCACCTTCTCCGGACGGGGCGTTTTGCGCCGCTGGCGGGCCGGCGGGGTGGCGAGCCGGTGGAGATGGGCAGTGGCGTCACCGTCAAGTTGCAGGGCGCGCGCGAGCGCGTCGAGGACCTGCGGTGAGGGATGCTGGTCGCGTCCCTGCTCGAGGCGCACGTAGTAGTCGCCGCTGACGCCGGCCAGCATCGCGACCTCCTCGCGGCGCAGCCCGTGCACCCGCCGGCGGCCGGTGAGGTCGGGGATGCCGATGTCCTCAGGCCGGACTAGCTCACGCCGGGCCCGCAGGTACTCGCCGATCGGGTTCTCGTGCGGCACCTGCCCAACGGTACGCCCGCCGAGGCGTCGATCCTGGCCCTGCGACTACTAGGAACACCAGGTCTCTGGTGCAGTTGCGCGTCGTGGCCGAGCCTGCGCACATGACAACCAGCCCCAATCTCATCCAGACTCCGTTCAGCTCGGACTCGACCTCCGCCGAGGTGATCGAGCGCATCGATCTCTCCGGCAAGCGCGCGGTCGTCACCGGCGGCTCGTCCGGTATCGGGATTGAGACAGCGCGGGCGCTGGCCAGCGCGGGCGCCGAGGTCACGCTCGCCGTGCGTGATACCGGCGCTGGCCACCGGACCGCGACCGACATCACCGCCGCCACCGGAAACGCGGTCCATGTCGGCCGTCTCGACCTCGCCGACCAAGCGTCCGTCGCCACCTTCGTCGCGGAATGGTCCGGGCCGCTCGACCTGCTGATCAACAACGCTGGAGTGGTGGTGCCCGACCTTCAGCTGACCCCGACAGGATGGGAGATGCAGTTCGCGATCAACCACCTTGGCCACTTCGCGCTCGCGCTCGGCCTGCACGACGCGCTCGCCGCTGCAGACAAGGCGCGGATCGTGTCGGTCAGCTCCGTCGGGCACCGGCGCTCAGCGGTGATCTTCGACGACCTGAACTTCACCTCCCGTCCCTACACCCCAGGGCTCGCCTACGGACAGTCCAAGACCGCCAACGTGCTCTTCGCCGTCGAAGCAACACGCCGCTGGGGCAGCGACGGCATCACCGCCAACGCGATCCACCCGGGAACGATCGCGACCACCAACCTGCAGCGACGCCTCGACCCGGACGACGTGGCGGCCATGCAAACTTCAGCCCCCTACGCAGAGACATTTGCCGAATCAAAAGTGAGATACAAGACGACCGAGCAAGGCGCGGCGACAACCGTCCTGGTCGCCACCTCACCACAGCTCGACGGCATCGGCGGGCGCTACTTCGAAGACTGCAACCAAGCGCAGGTCCTCGGCCCCGGCGACGCCCCGAGTACCGCCACCTCAGGCGTCGCCGCCTACGCGCTCGACCCCGACAATGCCAACCGGCTCTGGGAGCTATCACTCGAACTGCTCGGTGGCACCCGGGAACGACATGAGCAGTGACAGCTGACGTCTGCCCACCTGGACCGCGAATAACTGGCGGACGGCTCCAAACCGAGCCCGGAAAGGGGCAACTGATCCGACCCAAACTTCTAGCTGTCCTCGGCGGGGGTGACCTTCTTGACGTAGAGGAGTCGGTCGCCGGGCTCCAGCGCGTCCACCCTGGGCGAGTCCACCCGGTGCAGCTCGCCGCCCCGCACCACGCCGAGCACGATGTCGGACAGGTGCCGGGGAGAGCCGCCCCTCTCGGATTGCTCCACCGGGCGTTCGGAGATGGAGAACCCGACATCCGGGGTGAGCAGGTCCTCGATCACGTTCACCACGTTCGGCGTGGTGGTGGCCATGCCGAGCAGCCGCCCCGCCGTCTCCTCGGACACCACGACCGAGTCCGCGCCGGACTGGCGGACCAGGTGCACGTTCTCCGTCTCGCGCACCGCCGCCACGATGGTCGCGGACGGGGCCAGTTCCCTGGCGGTCAGCGTGACCAGCACCGCGGTGTCATCCCGGGACGTGGCCACCACGATCGAGGCCGCCCTGGGCACGCCGGCCGTGCGCAGCACCTCGGACCGGGTGCCGTTGCCGTTCACCGTGACCAGCCCGCGCGCACCGGCCAGCCGGAGCCGCTCCGGGTTGTTGTCCACCACCACGATCGCCGACGGGTCCGTGCCGTCGCCGAGCAGGGTGTCCACCGCCGCGCCACCCTTTGTGCCGTAGCCGACCACGACCACGTGGTTGCGCACCCTCGACCTCCACCGTTGCACCTTGAATGCCTGCCGCGACCGCTCGGTGAGCAGCTCCAGGGTGGTACCCACCAGGACGATCAGAAACAGCAGCCGCAGTGGGGTGATCACCAAGATGTTGATCAGCCGGGCGGAGTCGGAAGCCGGCGTGATGTCCCCGTAGCCGGTGGTGGACAGCGACACCGTGGCGTAGTAGACCGCGTCCAGCCAGGAGATCCCGTCCTCGTTGACGTCCCGATAGCCGTCCCGACCCAGATAGACCACGACCACGGTGACCGTGAGCGCGAGCGCCGCGGTGCCGACCCGGCGCAGGATGGCCCCCGCCGGGCCATGCCCCCGCTCCGGCATGCGCACGACGCCCAGCCCGGCGAGCTCGTTGTCCACCCGCGGCGCGACCACCCGAACAGCCTAGAGCGTGGCTGCTCGCACCCTTGGGCCGGAGCTACACCGGGTGGCTCCTCCGCCCCCGGGGCCGGTCCTACATCGGGACGATGCCGGCTTCGGCGGCCCCGGCGCGCAAGGTGTCCAGTCCGAACGCGCTGACCGGGTCCAGCGCGCCCAAGCCGGTCACCCCGTGCTCCAGCGCGTGCCCGGCGCCCCAGGCGAGCAGGTCGGCGGTGATCGCGTAGCCGTCCGGGGCGGTCAGCGTGACCGTGGCCAGCCGCTGCCCGGAGGCGCCGAACGCCTCGCCGACGAAGTAGGAGGTGGATCCAGCCAGGGAGGCGGCATTCGGCTCCTCGGCGGCCCGCTTGACCGCCAGCCGGCCCACTGCGGTGAGCGCCTTGCTGACCGGCTCGAGCTTGGCGAACAGCGGCGCGGCCCGGGAGCTCAGGTGCACCGCCCGGCTGATCGGGCCGAACCAGCCCAGGTAGACGTCCACCTCGCGCAGCCGGGGAGCCACCCCGGTGGCGGCCAGCCGGGGCAGCGCGAACTGCTCGGTCGCCCCGATACTCACCCCGGGCCGGTCCTTGCCGGCCACGTAGAAGGTGCGGTACCGCGCCCCGGCCGGCTCATCCTGCAGCGCGCCGTCCCGCCACCGGTACATCGGCTCCAGCAACACGCCGACCAGGGAGTTCAGCGTTCCCTTGGAGAACGCCTGGCCGCGCTGGGCGGCGCCGCCGGCGATGATGAAGTAGCCGACGTGCACCGCGGCGGTGGCCACCCCCGCCTGGGTCAGCGCCAGCGCGCCGGCCAGCGTGCCCGGCACGTAGTCGTTGCCGAACGCCGGCAGCAGCGCGGCTCCGGTGCGCGCCGCCGCCGGGCCGTGCTGCTCGAAGACCCGGCGGATGAACGGGGGCTCCCCGGTGGAGTCGAAGTAGATCGCCCCGGCGTCCACCGCGGCGGCCACCGCCGCCTCGCCGAACTGCGCGAACGGCCCCACCGTGCTGACCAGCACGTCGCCCCGGTCGATCAGCGCCCGCACCGACGCCGGGTCGGTGGCGTCCGCCGTGGCGATGGGCAGCCCACCGAACCGTTCGGCCAGGGTGGCCAACCGCTCCCGATTCCGCCCAGCCAACACCGGGCGCAGGCCGCGCCGGGTCATCGCCTCCGCCGTACGGGCGCCGGTGTACCCGGTGGCGCCGAGAAGCACGATCTTCGCCGTCATGGCGCTGAGGGTAACGACGACGGCCCAGCTACGCTCCCAGCCGCTAGCGGGTGGACCCGGCGGCCGGCACGCCGCGCAGCAACTCGCGCAGGCCGTCCGCGTCCAGCAGGTCGGCCGGGCGGAGCGTGACGTCCGCCCGCACGTAGTGGAACGCCGCCCTGACCTGGTCCACCTGGCTGCCGGACAACGCCGCCCAGGCCAGCCGGTAGGCGGCCAGCTGCACGGACAGCGCGGGCAGCCGGGACGGGTCGGGCACCGCGCCGGTCTTCCAGTCCACCACCGTCCAGCCGCCGTCCGGGTCGGCGAACACCGCGTCCATCCGCCCGCGCACCCCGATGCCGTCCACCTCGGTCTCGAACGGCACCTCCACCTCCGTCGGCCGCCGTTCCGCCCACGCCGAGGCCAGGAACGCGGCCCGCAGCGTGTCCAGCTCGACGTCGGCGGCCGCGCCGTCGTCCGCGGCGCCGGGCAGCTCGTCCAGGTCCAGCAGCCGGGTGGCGCCGAACCGCTGCTCCAGCCAGGCGTGGAACGCGGTGCCCCGGCGGGTGTGCGGGTTCGGTGGGTAGGGCATGGGGCGGCGCAGCCGGGCGGCCAGCGCCTCCGGGTCGGCGGCCAGCTCAACCAGCTGGCTCACCGAGAGCGCGGCGGGCAGCGCCACCTCCGGCCGGGCCGCCTGGGCGCGGGCCCGCTCGGCCAGCAGCACGGTGACGTCGGCGGCCCACCCCTCCGGGTCGTCCTCGGCACCGTCCTCGGGGCGTTCCAGCGAGCCCGGCTGGTCGTCGGGGGTCGGCTCGGCGGGGTCGAACAGCGCCAGCTGCGGATCCTCGGCCGGCAGCGCGGCCAGTGCGGCCCTGACCAGCTCCGCGCCGGCGTGCACCGCGTCGTGCCGGATACCCAGTGGGTCCACCGGCCAGCGTTCGGTGTGCGGGGTCGCGGTGACCGGGTTCGGCTCGCCTTCCGGCGGCTGCTCGGCCCAGTGCTCGACGACCAGCTCGGGATGCTCCTCGGCGATCTGCCGCAACTCCAGCAGGAAGTCCGACGGCCCGCGCGGGGTGTCTCCGGTGGCCGCCCACCAATGCCCGGACGCCAGCAGCTCCCGCTCGGACCTGGTGATCGCCACGTAGAGCAGTCGGCGCTCCTCGGCCAGCCGGCGCTGCTCCAGGGACTCCTTGTGCGCCTTGAGCGCGTCGGTGACCTCCTTGCGGTCGCCATCCTCCGGTAGCGCCGGATCCGGCAGGTCCGGGGCGTCGCCGCGCAGCACCACCGGCAGCTCGGCCGGATTGGTCAACCAGGAACCACTGCGCGGCGCCCCCGGGAACACCTTCTTCACCAGGTGCGGCACGGCGACCACCTGCCACTCCAGGCCCTTCGCGGCGTGCACGGTGAGGATCTGCACCCGGCCCCGCTGGCCCTGCGCCACCTCCACCTCGCCAGGGGTCAGCCCGTCCTCGGCCTGCTCCGCGGTGGCCAGATAATCCAGCAGCGCGGGCAGCGTGGGTACCTCCGCGCCGGCGGCGAAGTCGGCCACCACATCGGCGAACGCGTCCAGGTGCGCCCGGCCGACCGGCCCGGGGCGGGCGGCGGTCTCCGCGTCCAGCAGCAGCGCCCGCTCGGCGTCCGCGACCAGGTCGGGCAGCCCGGCCCACCCGGACGTGCTGGACCCGCCGGCCCTCCCGCGCAGGTAGGCCAACTCACCGGCCAACCGGCGGATCCGGCGGTAACCGGCCTCGGAGTAGCGCTCCGCCCGCCCGGGGTCGTCCAGCGCGTCGACCAACCCGGCCTGCTCGGCATGTTCCCCCGGCAGCGCGCCGACCACCAGCTCAGCCACCAACCTGGCGTCGTCGGCCCCGTTCGCGCCCGCCGCCGCGTTCAGCGGAACGCTCCCGCCGCCGCTGTCCGCTTGAACACCCGCCTCAGCGTTCAGCGGAACGCTGCCGCCGCCGCTGTCCGCTCGAGACCCAGCGTTCAGCGGAACGCTCCCACCACCGTCGCCACCGGCTCGAACCCCAGACCCAGCGTTCAGCGGAACGCGGCCGGCTGGCTGGGCGAGTTCCTTGGCCCGCTGCCACAGGGCGGCCAGGTCCGCGGCGCCGAGACGCCAGCGGGCGCCGGTCAGCAGCCGCATCGCGGCGGTCCCGGCCAGCGGGTCGGCGACCAGGCGCAGCGCGCTGACCAGGTCACGCACCTCGGGCTCGGCCAGCAGCCCGCCGAGGCCGACCACCTCGACCGGCACATTGCGGGCGCGCAGCGCGGCGGCCATCGCGGGCATGTCGGCCCGCCGACGGACCAGCACCGCCGCGGTGGGCACCGGCTGATCGGCGTCCAACGCGGCGTGCCAGCGGGCGGCGAGCGCGTCGGCCACCCAGGCCACCTCGTCGGTCACGTCGCGGTGCAGCGCGAGCCGGACCGCGCCCGGCGGCGCCTCCTCGCGGGCGCGCAGCTCGTCCACCTCGACGCTCCCGGCGCGCAGCTCGGCGGATACCGCGTTGGCCAGGGTGAGCACCTCCGGCGGGTTACGGAAGCTGGTGAGCAGCCCGTAGCGAGGCGCCGGACGCGGCGTGCCGGTGGCGTCCCTGGTCGGGAAGTCGGTGCTGAACCGGGGCAGGTTGGCCGCGCTGGCACCGCGCCAGCCGTAGATCGACTGGCATGGGTCGCCGACCGCGGTGACCGCGACCGGGTCACCGTCCTCGACCCGGAACAGCGAGCGCAGCAGCACCCGCTGGGCGTGCCCGGTGTCCTGGTACTCGTCCAGCAGGACCGCGCGGTACCGGTCCCGCTCCAGCGCGCCGACCTCGGGATGCTCGGCGGCGATCCGGGCCGCGATGGCCATCTGGTCGGCGAAGTCCACCGTCCGCTCGGCCCGCTTGCGTGCCGCGAACGCCTCGACCAGCGGCAGCAACGACAGCCGCAGCCGCTGGCTGTCGCACATCTTGCGGAACTCCATGGCCAGCGCGGCGCGCTGCCCCTTCGCCCTCGGCGCGTTCTCCACCAGCGCGATGAACTCGTCGGCGTGCGCGCGCAGCTGCCCCGGCTCGACCAGGTGCTCGCCCAGCTCACCGGCCAGCGCGAGCAGATAGTTGGTCACCGTGGCCGGCACCCGGTCGATGTCCAGGTCGGCGGCCCAGGTGGACACCACCCGGTGCGCCAACTGCCACGCCGCCGTTTCGGAGAGCAGCCGCGCTCCCGGTTCGGCGGGCAGCCGCAGCGCGTGCTCGCCGACCAGCCGACCGGCGTAGGCGTGGTAGGTGGCCACCGTGACATCGCCCGCCTCGCCGACCAGGGCGGCCTTGCGCGCGCCGGTCGGGTCCAGGTCGTCGAGCAGCCGGGACCCGGCCAGCCGGCGCAGCCGGGAGCGCACCCGGTCGGCCAGCTGCTGGGCGGCCTTGCGGGTGAACGTCAGGCCGAGCACCTGCTCGGGCAGCACCGCGCCGGTGGCCACCAGCCAGACCACCCTGGCCGCCATCGTCTCGGTCTTGCCCGCCCCGGCGCCGGCCACCACCAGCGCCGGCTCGGCCGGGGCGGCGATCACCGCGGCCTGCTCCTCGGTGGGCGGCGGCACCCCCAGCGCATGTGCCAACCGGGCCGGGGTGAGCCACTCGGTCCGGCTGTCGGTGACGGTCATCCGCCCGGCACCCCACGGCCGTCGTCGGCCACCGGGCAGCTGGTGCGCACCCCGCAGCGCTCGCAGTCGCCGTTCTGCCTGGCGGTGAACTCGGCCGCGCCGGTCTCGGCGGCCGCCGCGTGCAGCTCCCGGCGCCAGGCGTGCACGTCGTCCTCGGTCAGCGCCGGCTGGATGCGTTCCTTGGCCCGGCCGTCGGCGCCGCGGTCGGCCAGGAACAACAGTCGCGCGCCGCCCGGCGGGCCCAGCGCGTCGCGGAACGCACCGAGCGCGGCGGCCAGCTGGTACACCGCGAGCTGCGGATGCGCCTCGGCGTCCTCCCGGCTGATCGCCGTCTTGCCGGTCTTCACGTCCACGATCACCGGGCGGCCCTCGGCGTCCAGCTCCAGCCGGTCCACCCGGCCGCGCAGCAGCACGTCCGGGCCGAGCTCCCCGCCGGGCAGAGCCAGTTCGAGGCCGCGCTCGACGTCCAGCTCGGTGAGGCCGCCGTGCCGGCTCTCCTCCAGCCAGCCCCGGAACGCGGCGAGCATGCCGCGCACCCGTTCCAGCTCGCGGCGGCCGAACCAGGGCGCCCCGGCGTCCACCGCCGACCAGGCACGGCGCAGCGCGGCGTCCACCTCGGCTTCGGTGGCCCCGGCGGCGGTGGCCTGGACAAGCGCGTGCACCAGCGAGCCGGTCACCGACGGCAGCATGGCTCCGTCGTCCCCGCCGTGCCGCTCCAGCACCCACTTCAGCGGGCACTTCAGGATCTTCTCGACGTCCGAGGGGGACACCGGAACCGGCTTCTCCGG
>DATHIT010000540.1:0-4722 GCA_035489915.1 Pseudonocardia sp.
AGCAGCGTCCGGCTCGGCTCGGTGAGCAGGGTGGCCTTGGCCCCGCCGAGCTCGACCTGTCGGGACGCCTGGGTGTCCGGGCTTTCGGCCGCCACGTTCCGCCCCCGCTGCTCCGCCGCCGCGTCAGGATCGGTGAACCCGGCCGCGGTCAGCATCAACGCCGGGGCGCCCTGGCCGGGCACGCTGTAGCTGCAGGTGAGCCGCTCCAGCTGACCCACTGAGGGTGATGGTTGCCCGACCACCGAGCGGGTGCCGACGGTCCCGAGGGGTTGACCCAGCAGCGCGGACATGTCGGGGGAGCCGACCAGCAGCTCGGCGCAGTCGGTGGGGAGCAGGGTGGTCCTCCCCGGGGCCGTTTCCGGCGTCGTGACGTCCCCGGTGGCGAAGCTCGGGAGGGTAATTGGGCTGGTCAGGGCACCTGTCGGCGAGTGAACCCAGAGATAGCTAAAGCCAGCGACCAGCACGGCGGCGACCGCAAGCCCCGCCATCATTTGTCCCCCCACGAATCCAACTAACCACCGGGTCACCCCCCGGCGCTCGTATCTCCATCAGACCGTGACCCGACTACACCGGAACGGCCGAAGCCCGCACCGCCGCCTTTCGATGAAAGCCTTCGTTTACCGAGGCACGGCAGTATCTCCACTATGACTGCCGAACCGGCGTACACCTTGATCCAGATCACCGACGTACACATCCGGACCGCCGACGAGGCCGCCGGTGAACCAGTGGACACCCTCGTGGTGCTCAGCCGTGCCCTGGACGCGGTCGACCAGACGGGGGTGAGAGCGGCCGCCGTGTTGTTCACCGGCGACCTGGTGGAGCACGGCCGCCCGGAGGAATACCAGCGCCTGCGTTCCCTGGTGGAGCCAGCCATGGCGCGGATCGGCGTTCCGGCGGTGTATCTGCCCGGCAACCACGACGACCGGGCGGCACTGCGGGAGCACCTGCTCGGCGAGGCCCCGAGCACAGGGACGTTCGACCAGGTCGCACACCTCGGTGATCTTCGAGTGATCGCCATGGACAGCACGGTGCCGGGGCGCGCCTACGGCGAGCTGCGCGCTGACCAACTTGCCTGGCTGCGCGCCGAACTGGCCTCGCCAGCCGGGCACGGCACGGTCCTGGCGCTGCATCACCCGCCGCTGCCCACGCCGGTGCCGCTGTCCAGCGCGATCGAGCTGCGGAACCGGGACGAGCTGGGCGAGGTGATCGCGGGCACCGATGTGCGGGTTGTGCTGGCCGGTCACACCCACGTGGTCAGCGCGGGCGTATTGGCCGGGGTCCCGGTGTGGACCGGCGGCGGAATCGCGCCCACGATGGACAGCCTCGAACCGGACGGCGCGCTGCGTGGTCTCGCCTGCCCGAGCGTGAGCCGCATTGACCTGTTCGACAATTCGGCTCTCATCAGCAGCATCCCATTCGACGCGCCCGAGCTGGCGTACGTGCCCTCGGAAACCATGCGGCCACGAATTGCCGAGCTACAGGCTCAACTTCCCACGGGTTAGCGAGCGATCAGTTCGTCGATGAACGCTCGGCAGGTTTCCCGCATGGTGTCCAGCGACATCGCCTTGGCGTGCAACAACACCTGCATCGCCAACCCGTCCACCATGCCGATGAGCATGTTGGCGAGTAACTCCGGATCCCCCTCGCGCGCGGTGCCGGCCCGTTGCGCGGCGGCGATGGTGTGCCGCACCAGCTCCCGCCACTGGTCGTAGAGCTCCTCATTGATTTTCCGCAATGCGGGGTCGCGAATTCCCTCCGCCCACAGATTCGCCCAGACCCGCCATGCCCGCAGCGACACACCCCGGGTCGGCAGGTAGGACTCGACGATTTCACCGAGCAATTCCAGCGGCTCGCGGGTTTCGTCGCGCAGCCACTTGCGGCGTTCGAGCGAGTGCTTGAAGTTGTACTCGAAGGCCGCGTTGATCAGTTCTTTCTTGGTGTCGAAGTAGTAATGGATGGTGCCCGAGCTGACTCCGGCCACCGCGGCGACCTGGAGCAGGCGGAGGTCCTGCAGGCCATTCTTGGCAATCACGGTGCAGGCCGCGTCAAGGATCTGCTTGCGGCGTTCGACTTCCACGCTGGGCCGGGGCAAGGTCACTCCCACATAACTGGTCGGCCGGTCAATCCTACCGCCGGGGCCGGTCAGCCCAGATTGCGGGAGATCACCAGGCGCATGATGTCGGAGGTCCCTTCCTCGATCTCCTCCAGCTTCACGTCCCGCATCCACTGCTCCACCGGGTGCTCCCGGGAGTAGCCCCAGCCGCCGAGGGTCTGCACCGCCGCCCAGGTAGCGAACATGGCCGTCTCGGACGCGGTGAGCTTGGCCATCGCGGCCAGCCCGGTGGCCCGCTGCCCGGAGTCGATCACCCGGGCCGCGTGGTGCACCAGCAGCCGGGCCGACTCGATCCGGGTGGCCATGTCGGCCAGCCGGAACGCCACCGCCTGGTGCTCGATGATCGGCACGCCGAACTGGGTGCGGGTGCGCGCGTAGTCCAGCGCGTACTCGTAGGCGGCCCGCGCCGCGCCCAGGGCGGCCGCGCCGAGCACCACCCGGGAGATGTCGAAGGTCCCCATCAGGCCGTAGAAACCCTGCCCCTCCGCGCCGAGCCGCTGCGACTCGGGCACGAACACGTCGTCGAAGAACATCTCCCGGCAGACGATCGCCCGCTGGCCCATCTTGCGCATCGGCTCACCGAAGCTGAGCCCCTCGGCGTCCCGGCGCAGCAGGAACGCGGTCACCCCGGCGGAGCGCTTGGTGCGGTCGGTCTTGGCGAACACCACGTAGCACTCGGCGGCGCCGGCGTTGGAGATCCACGCTTTCTGCCCGCTGATCCGGTAGCCGCCGTCCACCCGCCGCGCGGTGGTGACGATGGAGGCGGCGTCCGAACCGGAGTCCGGCTCGGTGGTGGCCAGCGCGGTCATCGGCGCGCCCTCGCCGGTGAGCGGAGTCAGCCAGGTGCGCTTCTGCTCCTCGCTGCCCAGCACCAGGATCGGGTCGGCGAAGAACCCGTTGGAACACACCAGGTTGCCGATCCCCGGGTCGCCCCAGCACAGCTCCTCCTGCACCAGGCACTGGGTGAACACGTCGGTGAACCCGCCGCCGCCGTACTCCTCGGGAATCATGAAGTCGGTGATGCCCACCTCGGCGGCCTTGGCGAACAGGTCCACCGGGGTGACCACGTCGGCCTCGTCCACCTCCCGCCCGCGCGGCCTGATCTCCTTGGCGGCGAACTCCCGACACAGGTCGACGATCTGCCGCTGCTCCTCGCTGAGCGGCCAGGCCGGAACGCTCTTCATCCTCGGTTTCTCCTCGGGCTAGTCGGACAGCTCGGCGCTGGCCAGGGGGCGGTCGGCAAGCGGTATGGCGTGGTCGGTCGTGGCGTGGTCGGTCGTGATCAGGGCGTCCACGGCGAGTGCGCCGTCCGGCCCGACCCGTACCGGGTTCAGCTCGAGCTCGGTGATCCGTTCGTTGGCCACGACGAACCGGGACACCGAGGTGATCAGTTCCAGCAGCGCCGGGACGTGCACCGGGGGCCGGCCGCGCCAGCCGTCCAGCAGTGCCGAGCAGCGCAGCCGGTCCAGCATGGCGCGGGCGGTGGCGGCGCCCACCGGAGCCAGCTCGACCGCCACATCGGCGTGCACCTCGGTCTCGGTGCCGCCCGCGCCGACCACCACCACGGTGCCGAACCCGGGGTCCCGGCGGGCGCCCACCAGCATTTCCACCACACCGGCCCGGCGGTCCTGCTCCTCGAGCACGAAGTCACCGTCGCCGAGGGCGGCGTGCATCCGGTCGAAGGCGGTGGGCAGTTCGCCCGGGTCGGCAATCCCGACCTGGACGCCGCCCAGCTCGCTCTTGTGCGCCAGCCACCCGGCCTTGAGCACCAACGGGGCCCGCAGCGCGGCCGCCGAGGCGAGCAGTTCGGCGCGGTTGCGCACCAGCCGCGCCTCGGGGAAGCGGACGCCGAGGGGGAGTAGCGCCCGCCGTGCCGCCCAGTAGCCGGCCAGCGGGCCAGGCTCCGGCGCGGGCAGCGGTTCGATCGGCTCGGGTTCGCGGGGGCGCAGCGCGGCCAGCCCGGCCAGGGCGCGCACGGCCGCGTGGATGTCACCGAAGACCGGCACCCCGGCGCGCCACAGCTCGCCCGTGGTCGGACCGGACTCCGCCATGCTGTGCACCACCATCGGCTTGCCGTGCTCGGTGGCCACCTCGGCGAGCCGCCGCGCGGCCCGCTGCTCCTGGGCGCCCAGCTCGGGCACGTCTTCGCCGTAGCGGCCGAAGTAACCGGTGAGCAGGGCGGCGTCCACCTCGTCCGAGGCGAGCACGGTGTGCACCGTGGTGGCGTAGCTGCCCAGGTCCCGTTCACCGGCGCCGGCCAGGTCCACCGGGTTGGCGGTGGCGGCGCCTGGCGGCAGTGCCTCGGTGAGCGCGCGGGTTACCGGTGCGCGGAAGGAGGGCACCGCCAGGCCAGCCGCGCCGGCCTGGTCGGCGGCCACCCCGCACTGCCCGCCACTGTCGCCGATGATCGCGACCCGTCGGCCGGCCGGCACGGCGACGCCAGCCAGGTAGGCCCGCGCCACCTGGAGCAGCTCGGCCGGGGTGTCCACCCGGGGTACCCCGAAGCGGCGGCACGCGGCGTCCACCACGTCCATCCGCGAGGTGAGCGAGCCGGTGTGCGAGCGGGCCAGCCTGCTGCTCGCCGCTCCGGCGCCGATGGTCAGCAGCAC
>DATHIT010000541.1:0-2525 GCA_035489915.1 Pseudonocardia sp.
CTTCCCGCCGTGGACCGGTGGCGTGCTGCAGTACATCGACGGCTACGCCGGAGGCAAGGCCGGCTTCGTGGCCCGCGCCGACGAGCTGGCCAAGAAGTACGGCGAGCGGTTCGCCGTGCCGGACTCGCTGCGCGCCGCCGCCGCGGAGGCCGGCTCAAGCACCAGCGCCGCGTAATCCCGACCCGTGAGTGGTTGGCGTTGCCAGAGCAACGCCAACCACTCACGGGTTGTTTAGGCTCCGCGGGAGTCGACCTCGGCGGTGGCGGCCGGGACGCCGCGCTGCTCGGGCAGTGGGGTTTGGTCGGCCGGCTCCGCGCCGTTCCGCTCGGGTGTCGAGGCGCGCTCGGCCTGGGCGGGCACCGGCCCGGTGGCCCGCCACGACTGGTTGACCAGCTCGGCGGCCACCGCGACCACCGTGGTGGCCTGTCGGTGTGCCTGCTCGCGCAGCATCCGGTAGGCGGTGTCCAGGTCGACCTGGTGGCGCTCCGCGAGCATGCCTTTGGCCTGCTCGATGGGGCCCTGTCGGTCCAGCGCGGTGGTCAGGCTGGCCACCAGTGAGGCGGAGTGTCGGTAGGACTCGACGTTGCCCAGCACGGTGCCGAGCACGTCGGCCAGCGGCGCCAGCTCGGTGAGCAGGCCGCTGGCCAGGGTGTCCAGGGTGCGGCTGTAGAGCTGTAGGCAGCCCACCAGCTCGTCGGCCCCGCGCAGCGCGACCACCGCGGTCGCCGGCAGCCCGACCCGCTGTGCCGCCTCGGCCAGCCCGGCGCGCACCGACTGGGTGAGATCTTCGATGGCCGAGTCCCGGCCGGCCCGGATGGCCGCCGACCCGATGCCCAGGCCGAGCTGCTGCACCAGCCGGGTCAGCTGCTCGGCCTCCGGGTGCGAGGCGACCAGGGTGCGTACCGCGCCGGTGGAGCCGTCGAACAGCACCGCGGCACAACCGGTCAGCCCGCACAGCTCGGTGAGCCGGGCGCACACGTGGCGCAGCAGGGCCTCCGCGTCGTGCTCGGTGACCGAGGTGCCGGCCACCTCCAGAACCAGTTCACCCAGGCCAGGGCGCAACTCCCGCAGCCCGGGGCGCCACCACGGATCGGGTGACGCGAAGGGCAGCGGGGCGGACATGCCTACGGTCCTTTCCGGGGTCCGCGATGGCGGGGCGCGGGGAGCGTAAGCCAACAGGCAGCATGACTGACCGTGACTGTCTCGTACCGTAGCGCACGCCGAAACACGGGAAGATATCACCCGGTCGAGTAGGTCTGTGGCGCATCCGTAGTCGTCCCCGGCGTGGCGCCTTGCCCTGGCCCGACCGCTTCCCTCCGCGAGCTAGTCATGATCAGCTCAGCGGGCAGGTGACGGGGCTATTCGCACCGTACCTCGCAGGTCCCAGGCGCGCCGTCGAGCTAGTTTTCGTCAGCATTGTCGAGAACTGGGTGGCTAGGGTGTCAGTTGATGTCCATCCCACCTCGTCGTGGTCCTGGCCGCCCGCGCAAGGTGCCGGCGGTGCAGCAGCGCGCACTGGTCCTGGAGGCCGCGCGCCGGGTCTTCGCGAGAGAGGGTTTACGGGCGGCCACCATCGAGGAGATCGCGCACCGCGCCGGGGTCACCCGGCAGGCGGTCTACGAGCAGTTCGGGGATAAGAACGCACTGTTCGACGCCATGATCGCGGCGTTGATGGACGAGTTGAACGGGCTGTTCGCCACCCCGCCCCAGCTGGCCGACGAGGTGGACGACGCGACCTGGGTGCGGGCGCATTTCAGCCAGGTCCTGCACTACCTGGACTGCAATCCGGACTGCGGACTGCTGGTACAGGAAGCGGTGCGTACCCGGGATCCGATGCTGGCTCAGGTCCGGGTGCGGCTGACCGTGGTGTACGTCGAGGCACTGCAGCGGCGGTTCGAGCTCAGGGGGGTTCGGCTCGGACGCGCGGCGGAGGCGTTGATCACCATGGCGGTGGGCATGGCCGAGGCGCTGAATTCGCTGTCCTGGAGCGGCGAACGGCCGGACACGGAGACCCTGATCGACCTGCTCACCGAGTTCGCCGTCGGCGGCCTGGCGGCAATCACCAGCGGGCCGCCAGAGCTGATCGAGCGCCTGAAATGAGCGGTTCGCCCGGGATCGCCGGGTGCTGGGGTCAGTTGGCCTGCGCGAAGAACTGACGCAGTCGGTCGGCGGTCTCGTCCAGCTCGCGCAGGCAGGCCGCGCGGGCGAACTCCGGGTCCCTGGTGCGGAAGCTGGCCAGCAGCTCGCGACAGGCCGGCTGGCCGGGGAGCACCGCCGGGTGGATGCCGAGCCGGTTCAGCCAGGCCCGCACACAGCGGTCGGTCTCCTGCCAGAGCGGGGTGAGCACCCGCAGATCCCATGCGGTGGCCGCCGGCGCGAGCAGTCGGGTGTGGAAGGCGCGGTGCGCCCGGTAGATCTCGTCGGTGTCGGCGGTGGTGTCCAGGAAGCGCCCGATGCCAGCCTCGAGCTCGTCGAATTCGGCGTCGGTGTGCAGCAGGCAAGCCTTGGCGCACAGCTCGGGCTCG
>DATHIT010000542.1:0-4215 GCA_035489915.1 Pseudonocardia sp.
ACCGGGGCGAGCGACTCATCGCCGGTGGTACGCACCACGATCAGCTCGACCGGGCAACCGGCCGCGCGGATCGTGTCCGCGATGTGGCCGGCCTGGGCGAGCGCCAATGCGCTGCCGCGAGTGCCGATCCGTAACAACCGCTGGCTCATCGGACTCTGTCTCTCATCGGACGCCGTCCTGGGGGATCTGGTCGAGGGTGATGCCGTCCACCGGGCCGTCGGCCAGGCCGGTGGACTCGGTGGCGCGGGCGGCGGCCACCGCGGCGGGGGCCTGCGGGTCCAGCTCGAACAGCTCGCGCAGCGCTTCGGCGTAGGTGTCGCCGCCGGGCGCCTCGGCCAGTTGCTTGACCCGGACGGTGGGGGTGTGCAGCAGCTTGTCCACCACTCGGCGGACGGTGTGCGCGAGCTCGTCGCGGACCTGGGGGTCCAGGTCGGGCAGCCGGCCGGACATCCGCAGCAGCTCGGCGTCGACCACCTCGGCGGCCCTGCGGCGCAGCGCGGTGACCGTCGGGGTGACCTCGGCGGAGCGCTGCGCGGACAGGTAGTGGGCGACCTCGTCGGCCACGATCCGCCGGGCGGCGCGCACCGTGTCGCCCTCGATCCCGTCGGCCAGTCGCTCGTTCAGGCTGGCCAGGTCGATCACGGTGACCCCGGGCAGCTCGCCGACCGTGGCGTCCACGTCCCTGGGCAGCCCCAGGTCGCAGATCACCAGCGGGCGGCCGTCCCGAGCGCCGAGCGCCTCGGCCACCATGTCCGCACTCAGCACGGTGCCCACCGCGCCGGTACAGCTGATCAGCACATCGGCCAGCGCGAGCTCGGCCGGCACCTGGTCCAGCCCGACCGCCCGGGAGGCCACGCCGTCGGCGGTCAGCGTGGCGGCCAACCGGGCGGCCCGCTCCGGGGTGCGGTTGGCCAGCACCAGCCCGCCGATCCCGGCCCGGCGCAGCTGGGCTCCGGCCAGGCCGCCCATCGAACCAGCGCCGATCACCAGCGCGCGGCGACCGGCGAGGCCGTCCAGCGCGCTCGCGGCGTCGGCCAGGGCTTCGGACACCACCGAGGCGCCGGCCGCGTCGATCCCGGTCTCGGAGTGCGAGCGCTTGCCCACCCGGAGTGCCTGCTGGGCCAGCTCGTGCATGACCCGGCCGACGCTGTCCGCCTCGATCGCGGTGTTGTACGCGGTGCGCAGCTGGCCGAGGATCTGGGCCTCGCCGATCACCATCGAGTCCAGCCCGGCGGCCACTGAGAACAGATGCTCCACCGCGGCGGCGGCGTAGTGCACATATAGATAGGAGCTCAGCGCGCCGACGTCCATCCCGGTGTGCCGGGCGAGCACCCCGGAGACGTCGGCCAGGCCGCCGTGGAATGCCTCGACGACCGCGTACACCTCCACCCGGTTACAGGTGGACAGCACGACGGCCTCGCCCACCCGACCGGACCGGGTCAGCTCGTCGAGCAGCTTGGGGACGTCCTGGCTGGACACCGAGGCCCGCTCCAGAACCTCGACCGGCGCGCTCCGGTGCGACAGCCCGACCACGAGAACGCTCATTACGGCATCACCGCCCGACCGACCAGGCCGTCCCTGGACACCGCTGGGTCTCGCAGAACAGAAGGGTTCACACTTCCATTAACCGGACCGCCGGCCGCGGCGTCCACTGGCTTGCTGAGAATCGCGGTGCCGTTCGCCGAACCGCTGGCCGGCGCGCCGTTCAGCGCGGGCTCGCCGTGCCGGCGGGCCACGTGGAAGGACAAGATCTGCATCTCCACGGCCAGGTCGACCTTGCGGACCTCGACCTCCTGGGGCACCTGGAGGACCACCGGGGCGAAGTTCAGGATGGAGCGGACGCCGGCGCCGACCAGCTGGTTGCACACCGCCTGCGCGGCCGCGCCCGGGGTGGCGATGACTCCGATGGTGACCCCGCGCTGGACGCAGACCTCGGAGATCCGGTCGATGTGCTCGACCAGGATGCCGGCGATGTGGATGCCGACCAGGTCGGGGTCGACGTCGAACAGCGCGCACAGCGGGAAGCCCCGGCCGGCGAAGCCGGTGTACCCGGCCAGCGCGTGGCCCAGGTTGCCCACCCCGACCAACGCCACCGCGTGCCGGCGGGTCAACCCCAGGGTCTGCTCGATCTGCTGCACCAGCCGCGCGACCTCGTAGCCGACGCCACGGGTACCGTTCGAGCCGATGTAGGACAGGTCCTTGCGCAGCTTCGCCGAGTTCACCCCGGCGGCGGCGGACAGGTCCTCGCTGGAGACCGTCTCGCTCCCGGTGGTGGCCAGCTCGCCCAGCACGCGGAGGTAGACCGCAAGCCGCGCCACGGTGGCTTCCGGAATCGCCCGGTCCAGCTTCACCGCGTCCTCGCGGGCCGGATCCTCGCCGGACGGATCAGCCTGCGGATGCAACGTCACGCTGGCGTCTCCTCGATCCCTACGACTAGTAAGTTGCGCCGACGCGGCGATTGCGGCGCCCGCGGAAAATTGCGTGGCCGCCATGCGTCGTGGCGTGCCGACTACGGTAGCCGCTTGTGAACGCAGGCACAAAGTAGCGATCTTGGTCGGCGCTCGTGTAAGCGATTCTACCCGCCGTGACCTGGGTAAACATCGAATCGATGCTCAGCCAGGTGTGCGCCGCACCTCATGTGGAGCAAGTCACCCCGGGGCGGTGTCCGGGGCCGGACACCGCCCCCGATCGGTACCCGCGAAGCCCACCGTGAAACCGGTCCGGGAACGACAGCGAGGGGCGGCCCGAAGCATCGGGTCCGCCCCTCGCCGGTAGGTCCGCCCCGTCGCCGGTGGCGTCGCCCGGTCGGTCAGGGGTTCTTGGGCTGCATCACCTGATCGATGATGAACAGGGTGGCGTTCGCGGTCGGGATGTTGCCGCACAGCACGTGCGAGGTGACCCCGGTGTTGTCGGTGATCTCCATCGTGTCGCCGGCATCCTTGATCCGCACGCTGCCGCCTTGCAGCGTGGTCACCGTTCCGGCGGCGACCAGTCCCGCGCGGTCGTACCGCTTGGCCACCACGTGGTACTTGAGCACGTCGCCCAGCGTGTTCTGGTCGGCCAGCACCGCGTTGAACCGGTCCGCGCCGAGGTTCTGCTGGAAGTTCTCGAATCCCCGGTCGTAGGGGGCGAAGACGGTGATCTCCTTCTGCTGGTTGAGCGTGTCGATGAGCGCGCCCTTGCGCAGCGCGGTGGTCAGCGTGCGCAGCAGCGGGTTCGCCTCGATCGCGGAGGCAACCGGCACCGAGGCCACCCGCACCGCGGAACCTGGCTGACCGTCCTGGGGCAGCTGGTTGCACGCCGGGCCGAAGACGTCACCGGGCTGGGTGACCCCGCCCGGCGCCGCGCTCACCGAGGTCGGCGCGGCGGCCGGTGCGGTGGATGTCGGGGCGGCAGCGGTCGGAGCCGGGCCACCGCAGGCGGCAACCGCGACGGCGAGCACCGCCACGGCGCCGGCCACACTCGCGGGTCGAAGACGCTGGATCTTCCTCACGTGTCTGTTCCTCCTTGAACATCCGCCTCAGGCCGGACTCGAAGTCACGTCTTCGCAGCCGGGACGCCGTCACTCGAACACGGTCGGTCACCTGCCGAACACGGACCGACGTCGGATGAGGCTAGCGCTGATCGTTCCCGCCCAGCTCCCGGGGCTGCCGTTGCCTAATGCGCATTCAGTTCGATGCTCGGCCAGCCGCTCGCGCCATCGGGCACCGGCGGCGCGGGAACCGCGGTCTGTGTCTCGCCGGTGGTGTCGGTGGCCCGGCACTCCAGGGTGTGGTCACCCGGCGGCACGGTCAGGTCCACCCGCCACATCCGCCAGGTGTCCGCGCTGACCTCGGTGGACAACTGGGCCTCCTGCCACGGGCCGGCATCCACCCGGACCTCCACCTTGGCGATGCCCCGGTGCTGCGCCCAGGCGATGCCCGCGGCCGTCACCCGACCGGCGGCCACCGAATCACCCGACCGGGGCCGATCGATCCGGGACTGCGTCTTGATCGGTGCCAGCTGCGCCCAGCCGCGTTGCAGCCAGTACGCCTGCTTCGCGTCGAAGGTGGTCAGCTCCAGGTCGGCCAGCCACTTGGTGGCCGAGACGTAGCCGTACAACCCGGGCACCACCATGCGCACCGGGTAGCCGTGTTCCAGCGGCAGCGGCGCGGAGTTCATGCCCAGCGCGAGCATCGCGCCTCGGTCCGGCTCCATCACCACATCGGTCGGCGT
>DATHIT010000543.1:0-19751 GCA_035489915.1 Pseudonocardia sp.
CGCACGGCGGCGTCGGCGGCGTTGGCGGCCGATTGGCTCAGCCGCGGCCGGCAGCGCCCGACCCGGGTCGGATTCTTCGGGGTGGGCCTGATCGCCCGCTACATCCACACCTTCCTGGCCGGCACCGGTTTCTCGTTCGAGGAGATCGGTGTGCACGACCTGTCCGCGGAGAGCGCGGCGGGGTTCCGCGACTACCTGCAGCGCAGCGACCCGGATGCCCAGGTCACCGTGCACGACAGTGCCGAGGCGTTGATCCGCTCCAGCGATCTGGTGGTGTTCGCCACCGTGGCGGGCAAGCCGCACGTGCACGAGCTGTCCTGGTTCGAGCACAACCCGCTGGTGCTGCACGTGTCGCTGCGCGACCTGTCACCGGAGATCGTGCTGGGCTCCACCAACATCGTCGACGACGTGGAGCACTGCCTCAAGGCCGACACCTCGCCGCACCTGGCCGAACAACTCACCGGCAACCGCGACTTCCTGGCCGGCACGTTGGACGACGTCATGTCCGGCCGGATCAACGCGCCGACCGACCGGCCGCTGATCTTCTCGCCCTTCGGCCTCGGCGTCCTCGACCTGGCCGTCGGCAAATACGTCTACGACGAGGTGCTCCGCTCCGGCGAGCTACACGTCGTCGACGGCTTCTTCCACGATCTACGGCGGCACGGATGAGCCGCCGCCGAGTGTCCAACCGCCGACCGAGGGGGTCATTGTGTCCGTAATTTCGGTTCCACAAGAGTTCAATGAGGACGAGCTCTACGTCGACCTTCGGTCGATCTTCGGGCAGTCCCTGTTCCTGAAGTGCGAGGGTTTCAACTTCGCCGGCTCGATCAAGCTGAAGGCCGCGGCCCAGATGATCGAAGCCGCCGAGCAGGACGGAAGGCTGCGGCCGGGTTCGATCATTGTCGAATCGTCGTCCGGAAACCTGGGCGTGGCGCTGAGCATGATCGCGGCGAGCAAGGGCTACCAGTTCCTGTGCGTGACCGACTCCCGCTGCAACCTGACGACCAGGCGGATGATGGAGGCGCTGGGCAGCCAGGTGCACATCATCACCGAGCCCGATGACATCGGCGGCTTCCTCGCCGCGCGAATCAACTACGTCCGCTCGCTGCGTGCCTCCGACCGCCGCTACGTGTGGCTCAACCAGTACGCCAACCCGAACAACTGGATGGCGCACTACAACACGACGGCGCCGGCGATCGCGGCCGCGTTCCCTGCGCTGGATGTGCTGTTCGTCGGGGCGGGCACCACCGGGACCCTGATGGGCTGCGCGCGCTTCTTCCACCAGTGGCACCGGCCGGTGCGGGTCGTCGCGGTGGACGCTGTCGGCTCGGTGACCTTCGGCGGCCCCCCCGGACGCCGGATGATCCCCGGCCTGGGTACCAGCGTCCGTCCGGACATTCTGGATGAGTCCTACGTGGACGAGGTGGTATTTGTCGAGGAGGCGGACGCCATCCGCGCCTGCCACCGCCTGGCTCGTGGCGGCTTCCTGTTCGGCGGCTCCACCGGCACGGTGGTCAGCGGTGCGATGGACTGGTTGGCCGAGCATGACGCACCCCAGCTCACCGCGGTGACAATCGCCCCGGACCTCGGCGAGCGCTACCTGGACACCATCTACCAGACCAACTGGGTGCACGGTCTCTACGGCGAGGATGTGCTCGGTGCCAGCGAACTCAGCGCTTGAGACAGAGTCGACAGGAATGGGTCCCGTCGGGTCCGCGGGCGACGCCGCGTAATACCTCCCCGCGAGTCGGGGCTCTCAGCACACTGTGTCGCGGCTTTCAGCACAGCTGTCTGATGTGCTGAAACGCCCGACACAGTGTGCTGACACTCCCGACTCGCGGGGGGTTACACCTGCGTTAGACGGGTTCCGGTGCCGTCATCACCGTGTCCACGATCCCCATGATCAAGCCTCGGCCCCCGAGCCGGTAGCCGAACTCCTCCCAGGAGATCAGCTCCCGGGCCAGCAGCTCACCGACCGGGCCGGGGTACACCCGGGTGACCCGGAACGCCGCGGCCCGCAGCCGCTTCCGCTCGTTGTGGTCCATGGAGCTCACCGGGGCCCGGCCTGGGCCCCGGCGACGATCTTCTCGCAGTCCGGGCAGGGCCGATTGACGCTGCGCCCCGCGTGGGCGCTCGGCTTCCCGCACACAGTCGTGAGGAAGCCGGCGCGGTCCGGTATCCAGGAGCGCAGGGAGTGGTCTAGTTCGTCGCCCGCGCCGGCGAACCAGCCCGGCGGGCTGATTGCCGAGGGGGCGCCCAACTGGACGGGAGTGGGAACGGTCCTGACAGCCATGGCGTCGGGTGCCTCTCTCGTGATGTCCAGGCGCCGGCGGTAGGTCGACTCGGGCTCGCCACGAGAACAGCGTGGTGCTCGTGCATTACTCCAGATACGAGAAAGTGTCGTTGCCGGGGCCATGGACAGCGTCGCGGCACATGTCCACCCGGCGCATCACCGCCAGCGGTTGTCGCGCTTGGCTGCTAGCTGCAGTCCTTGACTCCTGCTAGCAGGTACGGCGACAGATTGCTCGAGCTCTCACTGTCGCGGGATCGCATCGATCATCACACCGATGGAGAGGCACGGCTCGGTGGAACGATTACTCCAGCCGTGGTTCGTGCCCTGGACGATCACCGTGTCGGTCGGCTTCAGCAGGATCTCCTCCTCGTCGAGGATCAGGTAGATCTCGCCTCGGACCACGATGATGACGTCGAGGGTGTCGGTCCGGTGCATCGAGGGGCTGCGCTGCCGGTCAGCCTCGCTGATCTCTTGAGTGTGCCCAACCATCTTGTTGACCTCGACGAACATCTTCTGGGCTGTCCCCGGGTCCGGGTCCGGCCAGAGCTCGAGCGCCCGCACGAGCATGCCGCCGGGGAACGGGGATCGAGCCGGGCCGCCGTCGAGTGAGCGGTCACCGGGGATGCTGTTGTCGACCGGCGTCTCCCTGGTCTTCCACAGGGTCGCCCGGTGGTAGAAGTCCTTGAGCTCCTGCTGGTTCGGCACGCCGCTCATCACGACGGCCGATTTGCCCTTCTCATCCAGGCCAACAACGTAGCGCTTGAGGTCTGCCATGATGTTCCTTCCGTTGCCGGTGGGTGATCAGTAGGAGGACGGAAACCCGCTCGGCGGAGCCGGCGGCCGGTTGTAGGTCAAGTTCGCTCCGACGGCCGCGTTCGCCGCGGCCACGGTGGTCTCACAGAGCTGGCGGAACGCGAGAACGTCCAGCCCGAGGCAGAACATCGAGATTCCGTCGTCGAGCGCCTTGGCGCAGCCGTCCTTCGTCGGATTCAGCATCGGTCCGCCGATCACCCCGACACCGTGCCGCTGCGCCGCCGCGAACACCGTCTTCCGCGCCGCCTGCACCTTCGCGCTGCTGTCCATGGTCGGGCCTTCGCCCATGGCGAAAGCGAGCTCGCCGTTGGCGAAGACCAGCATCTTGACCTGCTCGATCGCGCAGATCTCGTCGATGTGCTCGAGTGCCTCGACCGTCTCGATCATTGGGATGATCAACAGGTCCGCGTTGTTGTCACGCATGTAGCCGTTGAACGCCGTGACGGTGTAGCCGGGGATCCGGAGCGCTGGACACAGCCCGCGCATGCCGGCGGGCGGAAACGTCAGCGCGGCGACGATGCCCCGCACGTCGGCGGCGGACCGCACCATGGGCACGATGATGCCTTCGGCGCCGGCCTCCAGAGCCCGCCGCGCCGAGGTGCCGTCGGTGGGCTCCGGGATCCGGACCAGCGGGATGATCCCGGCCGCATCGCAGGTCCGCATGGTGTCCTCGAGCGCGCGAGGGTTGAGCGCGGTGTGCTCGCTGTCGAGCCAGACGTAATCGAATCCGGTGGCGGCGAGAACCTCGATGAGGGTGTGGTCGCCGGTGAAGCACTGCATGCCGATCGGCACGGTCTTCTGGTTGAGCAGCTCAGTGAGCCGCTTTCGCTGGCGCACGATGATCCTCTCGTGTGGGCTCTTGACTACCGGGGGTTTGGCCGGCTCCGAGCACGATGTTCGACCGCGTGTTTCCTGGTGTCAAGGTCTCCTAGTGTCTTGCTATTTAGTTGATCTAGGAATCCTCAGCTGATGTGCCAGGAGCGGGGAAAATGCACCGTGCGAACTGAGAATGAAGCAAGCGCCGGTACCAGGCGGGTGGATCGGAAGTGTCTAGGACACTAGTGTGATTGACATGGCCAACGGGGAGCTGGCAGGCAAGAGTTTCGGCACGATTCTCGATTCCGCGCCCATGGGCCGGTTCCAGGTGCTGGTCGTCGTGCTCTGCGCGGCGATCGCACTGATCGACGGCTTCGACACGCAGGCGATCGCCTTCGTCGCGGCGGACGTCGCCACCGCCTGGCACGTCAAGGTCTCGGCGTTCGGGGTCGTGTTCGCCGTCGGGTTGGTCGGCGGTCTGGTCGGCGCCGCGGTGTTCGGCTCCGCCGGCGACCGGTTCGGCCGGAAACCGATCCTGCTGGTGACTATCGCGCTGTTCGGTGCGGTCACCCTGCTCACCCCGAGCGTCCACTCGCTGGCCGCCCTCGACACGGTCCGGTTCATCACCGGTATCGGGCTCGGTGCCGCTCTGCCCATCGCGATCTCGATTACCTCCGAATACACGCCCGGCAGACTCAGGACCACCGTCGTGGGACTCATGTTCTGTGGATTCCCGCTGGGTGCCGTGCTCGGCGGGCTCTGCGCCGCCGCGCTGATACCGAGCTACGGGTGGACGAGCGTCTTCTACGTCGGCGGCGGAATTCCGCTCCTGCTGCTGCCGCTGCTGTGGTGGGCATTGCCGGAGTCAGCCAAGCCCCCCGCGACGCGGTCCCCGGTCGTCCAGCTGTTCACCGACGGTCGGGCGGCCGGCACGCTGTTGCTCTGGCTGATCCTGTTCCTGAGCTTGTTGCTGACGTACTTGCTCTCCAGCTGGATCCCGGTGCTCGCACAGCGGTCCGGCATCGACGCGGAGGCGGCGACTTTCGCGGCGGTGGTTATCAACCTCGGCGCGGTAGTCGGCTGTTTGGTGATCGGCCGGCTCGCGGATCGCTACAACACCACGCTCGTGATCGGTTCCGCTTATTTGATCGGCGCGCTCGCTATCGCGGCGATCGGGCAGGCGGGTCACTCCGACGCCGCCCTGATCGGTACCGCATTCGTGGCCGGGTTCTTCAGCCTCGGCGCGCAGATGTGCGCGGTGTCGCTGAGCGCGAGTTTGTACGACGCGGCGTTGCGAACCACCGGAATCGGTTTTTCCATGGCCGTGGGCCGGGTCGGCGCGATCGTCGGCCCGTTACTCGGCGGTGCCCTGATCGGAGCCGGCATCAGCGCTCCGGAGCTGTTCGTCACCATCGCGCCGGCCTCAATAGGCGCCGCGATCGCCACCTTCGCGCTGTGGCGGTTCCTGCCACGCCGCGACTCGCTCAAAGCGGCCCACGTCAAACAGTGACCGTGCTAGGCCCGCGGCCGTTGGCTAGGCCCAGGCTCGCAGCAGTGGCGAAAGATCGGCATCGCGGGCCCGGCGCGCCTTGCCCTTCCTCGGCGAGTCGACCAGGGTGAGAGCCCGCTCCTGGTAGGCCCGAGTCAGCTGCATGGCTCGCCCGGGGTCGCGGCGATCCAGTGCGTCCACGATGTCCAGCCGCTCGGTGTGCAGCTCCCCGGCTATCTGCTTCCAGGAGGCGAGCGACCGACCGGACCGCTCGAGCGCAAGGTCGATCTGCAGGTCGATCAGATACCGACAGAGCGTGGCCAGCAGCGGATTGTGCGAGATCTCGGCGAGCGTGCGCAGATAGAGCCGCAGGCCCTCGGACGCCTGGGCCACGCTGGTGATGGGCACGATTGCCTCGGCCGCCTCGCGCAGGCTGGCCAGTTCCTCCGTCGACGCGGCTCGAGCAGCCAGCTCGGCGGCGTGGCCGAGTAGCGCATTCAGGATGCCCAGCACGTCGGCCGGCCCCATCTTCTCCAGCCGCGCCACCGACGCCAGGGACAAGCCGACAAGGGTGTCGCCGTGCGCGGTGACCACCGAACCGCTTCCGTGCTTCGAGCTGATCAACCCCATCGCGGAGAGCGCCCGGATCACCTCTCGCACGGTGGCCCCACTGACCCCGTACTGCACTGCCAGGTCTCGTTCGGCCGGCAGCTTGGTGCCGTCCGGGAGCGCCCCGCTGAGGATGCGCTCCCGCAGGTCATCGAGGATCTGGTCAGCTACGCGTCCCCGCCCGATCGGCCGCGCGGGCTGGATCTCCACCATGTCGACCACCTGTAGCTCTCTTGCTCAACGGACCCGGACGAGAGCTCTACCGCCGAGCCTCGGACCTGCTGTGCCAAGAATACTAGTTTCCAGGTGACTTGACGCGAGCGTGGCCGGCCGCGTCCCGTTCCAGGTTCCCGATCATTCGGGTGACCAGGTCGTAGCACAGGGATACTTCGTCGTCGGTGAACCCGCGCAATGTCAGCGCATTGATCTCCTGGGCGGAGCGGGTCAGCCTGTCCTCGAGTTCGCGCGCCCGGTCGGTGAGCCCGATGATGGCCCGACGTCCGTCGAGCGGATCGGGTACCCGCCGGATGAGCCCGTCGCGCTCCATCCGTTTCAACGTGTGCGCCATGGTGGACTGGTCAATTGACACCTGCTCGCACAGCTGGGCCTGGGTGACCCCGTCCTGCTCGTAGAGGGCGAGCAGTTGGGCGAACTGACCGGGTACGACTCCGTCCGGAGCGGTGCGCGCCCGCAACGCGTTGGCCAGTAGGCGGGCCAGGTGGTTGACCAGGTAGCCCATCGACTCCGTGCGCTGCATGGCCGGTGCTCCTTAATGCGCTGGACGGTTTGCATTGCTAGCCATACTCTATGTCCATGGCAAGCCATGGAAGTCTTCGCGGATGGGCGTGCCGCGCCGGCAGCGGGTGTGTCGGATGAGTGTCGTTCAGCTCGGCACCTGGCTGATGTTGGTCTCGGGCGGTCTCTGGACCGGGGCGATCCTGATCTTCGCTGTGGAGCGCACGAATCTCTGGGCGCGGATGCCGATCGAGCAGTACACGGTCGACTTCCGGCGGTCCCTGTACCGGGTCGACCCACTTCTGCCCGCTCTCGGGGTGATCAGCTGCGGCGGCGCGGCGGTGTTCGCCCTGGGCAGCCACGGGCGTGCTCAGCTTCTCGGCTGGATCAGCCTCGCGCTGATCGCGGCGGTCATCCTCTGCTCGATGGTGATCGCGGAACCGATCAACTCAAAGTTCCGGCGACTCGCGGAAGGGCAGGTCCCGGTCGGAGCGGAGCGGTACCGCGCCCGCTGGCGTCGCTTCCATGCCATCCGCGGCGTCGTTGCGCTGATCGGTTTCGGCTGTATGGCGGCGGCGGTCGCCTAGTGCGTTTGTTCTTCGCTGTGGCGCGCCGTGCAGGTATACAGAATCTCCGGGCTCGGACGCCCCGGGAGGGAGTGCGCGATGGCGGTTTTCCATGCCCGGCCGGGCCAGGTGGGCTACGGCTATCCGATCGGGATCCTCTGCGCCGAATGGCACATTCCGTTCATTCCCGGCGACCTCAACAACGCCTACACGTTTGACTTCCCGGTCCGGTACCTGACCGTGCCCGGCGCGTCGGGCGCCGGCATCCTGCACGGGACCGACTTCGAGCCGCTGTTCATCGAGGCCGCCCAGCAGCTGGAACGGGAGGGCGTCCGGGCGATCACCAGCAACTGTGGCTTCATGGCCTGCTATCAGAGATCGGTGGCGGCCAAGGTGGACGTCCCGGTGTTCATGTCCAGCCTGCTCCAGGTGCCGATGCTGACGTCGATGCTCGGCGCCAGCCGCAAGCTCGGCGTGCTGGTGGCTAACGGCTCCGGCACCACCGACCGGTTGCTGACCGGCACCGGCATCCCGTCCAGGTGATCAACCGATGAAGACCGTGGTGCTGGGCGCCGGTGTCGTCGGCGTCACCACCGCCTACTACCTCGCCCGAGACGGCCACGAGGTGACCGTGGTCGATCAACTATCCGAAGTCGGCCAGGATGCGACCGGTGGCAACGCCGGACTGATCGCGCCAGGCCACTCCTTCGCCTGGGCCTCACCCGCCGCGCCGAAGATGCTGCTCAAGTCGCTGCGCGGCGAGGCCACCGCGATCCGGGTCAAGCCTCGCCTGGACGCCCGACTGGTCTGGTGGGGCGCTCAGTTCCTCCGCGAATGCACGACCACCCGGGCAGCGGAGAACACCCTGGTCAAGCTGCGACTGTGCCGGTACAGCCAGGACGAACTGGACCACCTGGCGGCCGAGGAATCCATCGACTACCAGCAGGTGAGTCGGGGCGCGTGCTACCTCTACCGGGACCTGGGCGAATTCGAGCGCGGGTGGGCCAAGATGGAGCTGCTGCGACGGCACGGAATGAAGATGGACGCGTTGACCGGCCCGGAGCTCGCCGCACTCGACCCCGCCTTCGGCCCCGCCCGGCATGCGGTGGCCCGGGCGATTCACGTCGTCTCGGACGCCAGCGGTAACTCCGAACGGTTCACCAAGGCCCTCGCCCGGCGGTGCCGGGAGCTCGGGGTCGAGTTCCAGCTGGGCACGACCGCGCGGCGCTTCGTCGCGGAGATGGGCCGGACCAGCGCGGTCCAGACCAACCAGGGCGCGCTCACCGCCGACACGTTCGTGCTGGCTCTCGGGGTGCGCAGCCCGTTCCTGTCCCGTACCGCCGGTCAGTCCTTGCCGATCTATCCGGCCAAGGGTTACTCGCTCACCGTGCCGGTGGTGGACCCGGACAAGGCCCCGACCGTGCCGGGCGTCGACGAGAAGACCCTGGTGGCGTGGTCGCGGATGGGGGAGCAGCTGCGCATCTCGTCGACGCCCGGCACGGTCGGGGGTGGCGGGAGGCGGACTTCGGGAACATCCTGGCCACCGGTCGTGAGCTGTTCGGTGCCGCGGCGGACTGGGACAACGCCCGGATGCGCGCCTGCCTTCGGCCGATGACCCCGGACGGGCCGCCGATCCTCGGCCGAGGCAGACACGACAACCTCTACTACAACACCGGTCACGGCCACATGGGCTGGACAATGGCGTGCGGATCCAGCCGCATCGTCGCGGACCTGATCGGTGGCCGCCGCCCAGCGCTACCCCTGACCGGCATGGGCGTGCGGGCCTTCCGCACCGGCCGCGCGGCGTAATGCAGGTCCGGCCGGACGAGTACCTGCACTGGTTCGCCGCCGAGCGCGCCGCGTTCCGCCAGGTGCTCGAGACCGGGGAGCTCGACGCGCCGGTGCCAGGTTGCCCGGGCTGGGACCTCGCCGCGCTGACCGCCCACCTCGGCGGGATACACCGGTGGGCGCGGCTGGCCGTCCTGACCGGACCCGACAGCGGCGAGTACCCCGCGCCGGAGGGCCGGGAAGCATTGGTCCACTGGTTCGAGGAGGGCGCCGCGGCGCTGGAACATGTGCTGCGCGACACGGAGCCGGAGAAGCCGTGCTGGACCATCGCACCCCCGGCCACCGCCGCGTTCTGGATCCGCCGCCAGGCCCAGGAGACCGCCATCCACCGCTGGGATGCCCAAAGCTCCCAAGGCCAGCCGGAACCGCTCGATCCGGCGTTGGCCGCCGACGGCGTCGCCGAGGTGGTTGACATGTTCTACCCCCGGCAGGTGCGCCTGGGGCGCCAGGCGCCGCTCACCCACAGCCTGCGTATCGAGGTGACGGGTGGGCCTACCCACACGCTCGCCGAGCGGCCCAACCTCTCAACCGAGCTCGTCGACGCAACGATCACCGGCCCGGCCGAGGCGCTGCTCCTGCTGCTGTGGAAGCGAACTAGCCTGGAGGATGCCCGGCTGCGCCTTTCCGGCTCAGCCACGGCCGCCCGAGAGATCCTCGGCGCGCACATCACCCCGTAGCGAACCGCGGCTCGGGAGAGCCCGGGCTCAGCGTGTTCCAAGAAAAGGCGTCCTAGACTCGCCGGTGATGAGCGATCAGTCGGACACAGCGGAGGACGGCGTCGTCGAGCTGGCCACGCGGATATTCGCGATGGCCCGGGAGGGCGACGCCGACGCCCTGGCCGCCTACCTCGACGCGGGCGTCCCGGTGGACTTGGCCAACGACAAGGGCGACACCCTGGTCATGCTCGCCGCCTACCACGGTCACCCGGCCACGGTGACCGCGCTGGTCGAGCGGGGCGCCGAGGTCAACCGACTCAACGACCGAGGCCAGTCTCCGCTGGCCGGCGCGGTATTCAAGGGCGAGGACGACGTGGTGCGAGCCCTGGTCGCGGCGGGCGCGGATCCGGGCGCCGGCCACCCCACCGCCCTGGACACCGCGCGCATGTTCGGCCGTGAGGACCTGCTCGCGGTGCTCGAACACCGCTGAGCGCCGGCCCGGGCGCACAAACCTTCTTCCGGCGTCGCATCGACCCGATCAGCCCTCGCGGCGATTGCTGGCCGTCGCTACGGTCGCTCCTCCGACGTGGTCGGCCCGACGGTGACTATGTCCACGGCCGGGCGGGACGACATACGTCGGACGAGTAAGGCTCTGTCGTAGATCCACGCGGCAGATCCCACGAGGCCACACCGGCGTTGTCTCGAGCAAGGGACGGACCGTCATGGCGCACGCAGTCTCGAACCACGACGCCGATCGCGCGGAGCCCGCGAAGCCGAGGCTTGTATATCCCAAGATGGGGCTGCTCTTCGCGGTCGTCATAGGCTGCTTCACCGCCTGGGGGATTGCCGCCGACCTGACCACGCCGATGGTCGCCGGCTTCAAGCACATCTTCGAAATGAGTACGTTCCAGGCCAGCCTGGTCCAGTTGGCCTACTTCGGCGCCTACTTCCTCCTCGCCCTGCCGGCGGCCTTGATCAACGAGCGGTTCGGCTACAAGGCCGGACTGCTGACCGGCCTCGGCCTGGCCGCCGCCGGGGCGTTCCTGTTCTATCCCGCGAGCAAGATTCTGACCTACGAGGCATTCCTGGTCGCGCTGTTCGCTCTGGCTGCCGGGTGCTCCATCCTGGAGACCTCGGCCAACCCGTACGTGATCTCTATGGGGCCGGAGGAGACGGCGACCAAGCGGCTGAATTTCGCGCAGGCGTTCAACCCGCTGGGCACCAACATCGGCGTGCTGATCGCCGCGACCCTGATCCTGCCGAAGCTGGAGTCCCCGGTGGACCTGTCCTCGGCCACGCCAGAGCAGGTCCAGGTCATCCGTGCGGGGCAGTTGGGTGCGGTGATGGGTCCCTACATCGGGCTCGGTCTGCTGCTCCTGGCCATCTGGCTGGTGATCGCCACCCAGAAGGCACCCAAGATCATCGAGGAGTTCCCCGACGTCGGGGACACCAGCAAGGGCGCGCTCGTCCGCATGCTCTGGAACAACAAGCGGTACCGGTTCGGCGTAGTGGCGCAGTTCTTCAACGTGGCGGCGCAGGTCTGCACGTGGACGTACATCCTGCAGTACGTCCAGCAGGCCATCAACGGCAGTCTCGAGCTCGGCGCCTACCTGCTGCAGGCCAGCCTGATCATTTTCCTGCTGTCCCGGTTCCTGATGACCTGGGTGATCGGAAAGATCCGCGCGACCAAGGCGCTGGCTGCCCTCGCCGTGCTCGCCGTGCTCCTGTGTCTCTACGCCATGGCCGTACCCAACATCACGGGGGTCATCGCGGTGGTCTCGATCTCGTTCTGCCTGTCGCTGATGTTCCCCACCATCTACGGGGTGGCGCTGCACGGCCTCGGCCCTGCCACCAAGCTCGGCGCCGCCGGACTGGTGATGGCCATCGTGGGCGGCGCGATCATGCCCGTCGTTCAGGGCGCGACGCTGGACGCCACCAGCCCGGCTATCTCCTTCATCGTTCCGGCCGTGTGCTTCGCGGTGGTCGCGGCGTTTGCGTTCTATGACCTCCGGGCCGAGGACGAGCCCGCGATCGCGACCAGCAAGGCGGGTGCGGCATGAAGCTCCGAGGCTACCTCGCCGCACTCGGCGTCGTCGTCGCGTGCCTGTCGGTCGCGTGCGCGCCCGGCCCGCGCTCGAACCAGACGCCCACCGTCAATCTCGAGGTGGTCTCGTGGTGGACGTCCGGGTCCGAGCAGCAAGCACTCAACGTGCTGTTCGACGCCTACCGGGCGGCACATCCAGGGGTGACCGTCACCAACGGCGCCGTCGTGGGAGGCGGCGGCAGCAACGCCCAGGTCGTGCTCGCCCAGCGCCTGCTGTCCGGCAACCCGCCCGACGTGTGGCAGACCTTCCCCGGCGGAGCGCTGCGGGCGTACGTCGATCAGGGGCAGGTCGCCGACGTCAGCCACCTGTACGGACAGAGCGGGCTGGCGGCGGCCCTACCAGAGGTCATCCGCGACGGGCTGACGGTCGACGGCAGGCAGTACGGGGTGCCTACCAGCTCTCACCGCGGCAACATGCTGTTCTACAACATCGCCCTGCTGGCCAAGGCCGGCGTGGCCCCGCCGGGCCCCGGCTACTCGCTCCCGACCTTCCTCACCGACCTGGAGAAGCTGGATCGGGCCGGCGTCACGCCGCTGTGCCTGGGAGCCAAGGACCCGTTCACCACCACCGCGCTGTTCGAGAACACCCTGCTGAGCGTGGTCGGCGCCGACGGGTGGCGGCGGATCGCGCAGGACCGGTTCGACTGGAACTCCGCCTCCGTGGAGGATGCGCTGCTCCGGTTCGGGCAGATCCTGGACTTCGCCGACCCGCGGGCGGCGGCACTGACCTGGGACGCGGCCACCAAGAAGCTCGCGGCCGGCGAGTGCGCCTTCGAGACCCTCAACGACTCGGCTTTCGGTGAGCTGATCAGCGCCGGAGCGGTGGACGGCAAGACCTTCGGCGAGGTGCCCTACCCCGGCACGGACGGCACGTATGTCGCCGTGGTGGACACGTTCGTACAGGCTCGGCAGGCCGCGAACGCGCGCAACACGGCCGATTTCCTCGCCGTCCTCGGCGCGCCGGACACCCAACTCGCCTTCAGCAAGGCCAAGGGCTCGGTGCCGATCCGGACCGACGTCGACGTCTCGTCGCTGACGCCCTACCAGCGCTCGGCCGCGGCGGCTCTGCGCGGCGGCACGGTGTTGTGGTCGATCGTGCACGGGGAGGCAATGCGGCCGCAGTTCCAGCAGGGCTTCTACGACGCCGTCGCGACCTACGTCCGCAGCCGCGACGCCAAGACGTTCCGCACCACGCTCACCGACGCCCTGCGTCGCCAGGCCCCACCCAAGTAGGCATCTCCCTGTTACCGCGTGAGTTGGGCCGCGGCGGCCCGGATTTCGTCGAGCAGGGTCATTAGGTCATCTTCGGTGGTGGCCGGGTTGAGGAAGCATGCGCGAAGCGCGTGCTGTCCGGCCAGCGTGGTTCCGGTGAAAAAGACCCTGCCACGGTGCTGGACGGCGGCGGGGATCTCGCGGTTCAGCTCGTCGCACCGGCCCGCGTCGCCACCGGGATCAGGTCGGTGGCGGAACACGGTGATGGATGCGCTGACCGGGGCGAGCAGTTCGAAGTCGTCAGCCTGTTCGATCATGGTGGCGAGCGTGTGGGCGAGCCGGGTGGTGTGCTGGACCAGTCGGATGATGCCGTCGCGGCCCAGGTGCGACATGGTGGCCCAGGCCCGTAGCGCGCGAAAGGGCCGGGTTTGCTCGATCCCGTACTCGGAGAACCAGCCCAGGTCGTCGGCGCTCTCGTCGCGCAGATACGGCGGGACGAAGCTGAACGCGTCGCGCAACATCGTGGGATCTCGAACCAGCGCGCATCCGCAGTCGACCGGTACGCCGAGCCACTTGTGCGGGTCCAAGGCCAGCGAGTCCGCGCGTTCGAGGCCCGCGTAAGCGGCGCGATTCTGTTCGGCGAGCACGCCGAGTGCCCCGTAGGCGCCATCGACGTGGAACCACAGCCCGAACTCGTCGGTGATCGCGGCGATGTCGTCGAGTGCGTCGATCGCGCCGGTGTTGACCGTGCCCGCGCTCGCGCACACGCAGAACGGGCGCAAACCCTGCCCGATGTCGTCGGCAATCGTCGCCCGTAGCGCGGCGGTGTCCATGGCGAATCGCGCGTTGACCGGGACCGTCCGCACATTGCGTCGTCCGATCCCGAGAAGCTCGGCGGCCTTCAACACGCAACTGTGGGATTCCTCGGACTGGTACAGGACCAGCGGCGCTTGACCGAACAAGCCCTGCTCCCGGACGTCCCAGCCGGCCCGGCGCGCGGCCCGGTGCCGGGCGGCAGCCAGACACACGATCGTGGCCATCGACGCTCCGCTCGTCAGCAGGCCCCCGCCGGGTGGATGTGGAAATCCGACGAGCTCGGCGAGCCAACGCACCACGCTGCGTTCCAGCATCGAGCCGGCGTGTTCGCCGCCGGCGCAGCTGGGGTTCAGCGCCCCCGCCAACGGCTCGACAAGAACACCGGCGGGGGAGGGCGGCGAGTTGACCCAGCCGAAAAACCTCGGATGCCCGTTGCCCATCGGGTAGCGCATCACCCGGGTGCGCACATCCTGAACCAACTCAGTCAGCGACCGACCCTCCACTGGGAGGGGCTGATCGGTCAGCCAGGCCCGATCCGCCGCATCGAGCGGCCCCCACACTCGACGGCCGCCGACAGTGTCCAGATGATCCGCGACCAGATCGGCCACCTCCCGACCAGCCCGCGCCAACTCCTCCACGGCCACCCCTTCGGCTCGCACGTCAATGTTCTCCGCCCGATGACGGTGTCGAGGCGGCACTGCGCCGCACCCCGTCGGCGGCTACCTCTGGTGAACCTAGCTCTGCCGGCTGGTCTGAGACCGCCTCGCCGGCGGTTCCGGCACCAGGCAAGATGGGACTGGTGGGAGAGGCTGCCGTCGAGCTTGAGTTCGAGTTCCGTGGACGGCCCGTGGTACGCGATCGTGCCCTGGTCATGGCGGTCATCAACCGCACGCCGGATTCGTTCTACGACCGGGGTGCGGCATTCAAGGAAGAGGCAGCGCGGCGGGCGATCGCACAAGCGGTCGCCAACGGGGCCGACATCGTCGACATCGGGGGAGTGAAGGCCGGAAACGGGGCCGCGGTCGACGTTGCCGAAGAGCTGGCCAGGGTGATGCCGACCGTTGAGTGGGCTCGTCGCGAGTACCCAGAGCTGGTGATCAGTGTCGACACCTGGCGCGCGGAGGTCGGGCGGGCCGTGTGTGAAGCCGGCGCCGACCTGCTCAACGACTCCTGGGCCGGCGCGGACCCGCGGCTGCTGGAGGTCGCCGCCGAGTTCCAAGCCGGATACGTCTGTTCCCACACCGGAGGGCTTCCGCCCAGGACCGACCCGTTCCGGCCGCGCTATCCCGATCTCCTCGGCCAGGTCATCACCAGCCTGGTCACCAGCGCCGAGAAAGCGGTCCGGCACGGCGTTCCCCGCAAAGCGGTGTTGATTGACCCGACCCACGACTTCGGCAAGAACACCTGGCACAGTTTGGCGCTGCTCCGGCACACCGATCAGCTGGTCGCCACCGGGTGGCCGGTGCTCATGGCGTTGTCCAATAAAGACTTCATCGGCGAAACCCTCGGAACCGACGTCACCGAACGCCGGGAAGGAACCCTGGCCTCTATCGTCACCGCCGCGGCCGCCGGGGCCGCCGTATTCCGGGTGCACGACGTCCGGATGGCGCGCACCGTCATCGACACGGTGTCGCTGATTCGCAATGCGGGTGATTACCCGCCGGACGAGAACGTGGGGCTGCGCAGGCGTGTGATCTGATCAGCGCATGCGCCGCCTGTTGCCCTGGCCGCCCGCTGACGATCTCACCGAGGACGATCTCCTCGCCGCCTACGGCGTTCCGCCTGGCCAGGACCATGTCCGGGTCAACTTCGTGACCAGCCTGGATGGGGCCAGCACGATCGACGGCCGCTCGGCGAGCCTCGGCAGCCCCGGTGATCAGCGGATCTTCCGGGTCCTGCGTGCGCTCGCCGATGTCGTGCTGGTCGGGGCCGGCACCGTCCGCGCCGAGGGGTACGCCGGAGACCTGGTCGACGACCACCAGCGCGACATCAGAACCAGCCTCGGGCTTGCTCCCATCCCGCGCAAAGCGATCGTGAGCCATGCACTGAACCTCGATACTCGGGCACCCGTTTTTTCCGGACCGCGTCCTATCGTCATCACCCATCATGCGGTCGACCAGAAGAAAAAAGCCGAGCTCGCGGAGGTCGCGGACCTCATGGTCTGCGGTGATACCAGCGTCGATCTCGAGCTGGCCATCCAGCTCCTTGCCCGCGATGGCCTGCACAAGGTGCTCTGCGAGGGTGGGCCCTCCCTGTTCGGCGCACTGATTGAGAAATCGGTGGCGGACGAGCTGTGTCTAACTTTGACACCTGTGCTTGCCGGGGATCGGGCGCATCGCCTCGTGCAGACCCGCGAGCAAATTCTCGCGGCCGTTCAACTCGAGCACATTCTGGAAGAAGACAGTGCGCTATTCCTCCGCTACCGAATCGGCGCCGCCCCGTCTTGATCTGAGCTGTTACGCAACTCGAGCGACTTTGTAGGCAACGCCGCGTTCGACCAGGTACCCGGCCCCTACACAGACGACGTCGTTCAGCCACGCGTATTGCTTCGCGCCGGTTTCGAAGAGCGGGTTGGTTCGGAAGTAGTACTGAGCGGGGTCGATCTGATCTCTCTTCACCGAATCGGCCATGTCGGCTCGGAGCTCGCTCGGGGTGGTCCAGCGACCGCCGTACGTCATGTGCACCAGGGCGTCGTCGTGCGTACGCAGCGTCAGCCGGACATCCAACGCCATCGCTCCGTCGGGACGAAACAGCGCCCAGTCGCCGCCGCCCGCCAGCACTTCGCCGCGCAGGTCCGGACCTTCGAACGATCCGCCGGCGGAGCCGAAGAGAATCCGCCGACCAAACGGACCGCTGCCAATATCCAGGGGCGGGTCCAGATCGACGACCATGTCGAAGAGATGCACGGTCTTGATCTCGCCGACGTCTTTTACCCGTGAGTCCAACGTCATGTCTTGTCTCCGAACACTCTGCGCCGGACCGCGTCCGTTGACACACCCGATTGAGCGCAGAGCGCCGACAGGTCGAAGAAGAACCGCTCGCCGGCGATCAGGTCATCCTTGAACGAAAACTGGATGAAAACCGGTAGCTCGGCGCGCGTGCCGTTCGGCACCACGCCAAACCGATCGCCGGTCATGGTCATCCGCACCGTCCCCCAGCAGATCAACGTGTCGCCGTTGCCGGCGTGGCCTTCCAGGGCGACGTGGTAGTCCGGAAAGGACGCGAAGAACCGGGTCAGCGCGGTCTCATTGTCGGTCGGGCCTCGGGCCGTCGTCCCGAAAGCTGGGGCCTCGAGCAACATGTCTTGATGGAGAAGCCGCACGGCGGCGGGTACGTCCTGGCGACTCTTGGCAACAGCCAGCGCTTGCGCCAGCTCGAACATTCGATCGCCATCCACGTGCGCACTCCTTCAGTCGGCGTCCGAGGAACGTGCCAAGTAGTCGCTCCGGAACTAACCATACGATCGGTCGTATGTTTAGTGCAACTGTGGCAGGATGGAGTCGATGAGCGAGCTTGCGCAGCAGCCGGGTCCGGATGTCGACGTCCGTCCGCCCGAACCAGAGGATGCGGTCGTGTCCGACGGACGCCTCCTGCGTGGCGCGCGGGCCAGACGGACCATTGCCCGGCATGCCGTCGACATCGCGTCCCTCGAAGGGCTCAACGGGCTCAGCCTCGGCCGGCTGGCGACCGACCTCGGGCTGAGCAAAAGCGGCGTGCAGACTCTGTTCGGGACGAAGGAGAAGCTGCAGCTCGCCGCCGTCGAGTGTGCAAGTGAGCAGTTCGTCGACGCGGTCATCCGTCCCACCCAGGACCTGCCTCCCGGTGCGGCCCGACTGCGCGCGCTGGTAGATCGGTGGATCGACTACGTCGAAGCGCCGCTGTTCCCGGGCGGGTGCTTCTGGGTGGCGACCCTGCCCGAGTTCGACAGTCGGCCAGGTCAGGTGCGGGACGCGCTCGTCCGTAACCAGCAGGATTGGCGCGGTCTCATCGCCAGCGAACTGCGCACGGCCGTCGGTGCGGGCGAGATCGCCGACCTGGACGCGGACCTCGCCGCGTTCCAGATCGACGCGGTCCTGTACGCCGCGAACACCGCGTTGCGGCTCGGCGACACAGCGGTCGTGGACAAGGTTCGCCGCGTGCTCGAAGGGTTTCTCGCACCGCCAGGCTGATGCACGCCCTCGCCGCGATCATGCTCTTGCCGAGTTTGCGGGTGCAGCCCGGCACCTGAATCGCTAGCCCGACCGTTGCTGCCCGGCCTGGGCGGGTGTCCCGGTTTCGGCGAGTCCGGTCAGGGCCCTCGGCAGTGGGCCCTGGTGCAGGACGCCGAGGCGTTGGGTGGCGCGGGTGAGGGCGACGTAGAGTTCGGCCGCGCCCCGTGGGCCGTCGGCGAGGATCCGTTCCGGTTCCACGACCAGGACGGCGTCGAACTCCAGGCCCTTCGTCTCGGACGGCACCACCGCGCCCGGCACTCCAGCTGGCCCGATCACGACGCTGGTGCCTTCGCGGCCGGCTTCGTCCCGCACGAACTCCTCGATGGCACCGGACAGTTCGTCCTCGGTGACCCGCCGCGACCATGGCTGGACGCCGCACGCGCGGACCGACTCCGGTGGCCGGACCCCGGGTGCGAACTCGGCGAGCAGGGCGGCGGCGACGGTCATGATCTCCGCCGGGGTGCGGTAGTTCACCGAAAGCGACCGGTACACCCAACGTCCGGGCACGTACGGCTCCAGCATCGTGTCCCACGATGTGGCTCCGGCCGCCGACCGGCGTTGGGCGAGGTCGCCGACCACGGTGAACGATCGGGCCGGGCAGTGCCGCATCAGCACCCGCCAGTCCATCTCGGACAGCTCCTGGGCCTCGTCGACCACGACGTGCCGGTAGGTCCAGTCCCGGTCCGCGGCGGCGCGTTCGACGAGCTCACGGGTGTCGCGCTCGACGAACCGGTCGGCCAGGTCCTCGGAGTAGAGCAGGTCCGTGGCGAACAGGTGGTCCTCGTCGTCCATCGAGTCCTCGCGGCGGGCGAGCATGTCCAGCGCAGCATCGGCGTACTCGGCCTCGGCCTTCCGTCCCTGCTCGGCGGCCCGCGCCGCGGCCTGGTCGGCCGCCTTGTCGCGACCGAGCAGGTCGACCAGTTCGTCGAGCAGCGGCACGTCCGACACCGTCCACGCAGTGCCGTCCGCACGTGCCAATGCCGGATTCGCACCGGCCGCCCGCAGCCGTTCGGGGGACGTGTACAGCGGCGCCAGCACCGTCTCCGGCGTCAGGATCGGCCAGAGATCGTCGAGCGCGGCGGTGAACTTGTCATCGCCGGCCAACTCCTTGAGCAGCTCCGAGCGCAGGCGCTCCCACGCCTCGCGGTCCGCCCGGGTCAGCCAGCCACGGCCGATCCGGGCTATCGCCCGCTCGGTGAGCACATACGTGACGATCTCGATGAACACCGCGCGGGCCTCGTTGTGCGGCCGCCCGCTCGCGCGCGCCTCCTCCCTGGCCCACTCGCAGATCTCGCCGTCGATCTGCAACGGGACGCCCGCCAGGGTGATCGGCAGCGGATCCTCCGGCAGCCGCTGCCGGTGGGCAACGGCCGCCGCGAGCACGTCGATGATCTTCAGCGAGCCCTTGAGCCGCGCGGCTTCCGGGCTGTCCTCGGCGGTGGCGTGCAGGCCGGGCACGAGGTCGCCGGTGGTCATGAACACCACGTCGGACTCGCCCAGCGACGGCAGGACGCGGCTGATGTGGTTCAGGAACGCCGGGTTGGGCCCGACCACGAGCACGCCATGGCGTTCGATCCGCTCCC
>DATHIT010000544.1:0-4629 GCA_035489915.1 Pseudonocardia sp.
CAGGTGGTTTTGCGGCGGATCGGCAGGGCCCGGTTCGCTGTGCTGCTGGCACTGCTGCCGGTCACCGCGGCGCTGGTGGGGCTGGTGGCGCTGGGCCAGGTGCCCGGTTGGGCCGAACTGACCGGCATCCTGGCCGTGGTCGCCGCGGTGGCGCTGCGGTCCAGGGACGAGGACCCGCCGCCGGAGGACGCGGACGCGGGGACCGCTGAAGGCACCGGAAAAGCCGGCTGAAAGGGCCGCAGAGCGCCTGAGAGGGCCTGCCCGGGAACAACCCGAGCGCCCCCGGGCGGAACAGCCTAGGAGACCGACTGCAGGGCGACTGCGGCCTCGCGCAGGCGGCCCTCGTGAGCGCGGGCGTGGTGCCCGCAGAACAGCAGCTCGCCGCCGTTGGCCAGGACCGCGCGGACCTTGGCTCTGGCCCCGCAGCGGTCGCAGCGCTCACTGACTTCGAACGGACGAGTCCCGGTCAGGGACGCACTCTCGATGGCGGACATCGGCGTCTCCAATTCTGTGCGGGGAGCGGAGCGTTGTACCTGGAAGATCGGGATCGGGATACCGGCTGTTACCCGGGCGCCGGGGATAGCAGCCATCTTCACCCGACCGGGTAAACCCGGGCCGCGCGGGGGTCGGTCGGCCCCGGACGCGCGGCGAGCGCCGGCCAGCCCCTTGGGCCGTCCGGCGCTCGTCACACGAGGTTCGCCGAATGTGTTCGGATCAGTCCAGGTAGTCGCGCAGCACCTGGGATCGGGACGGGTGGCGCAGCTTCGACATGGTCTTCGACTCGATCTGCCGGATCCGCTCCCGGGTGACCCCGTAGACCTGGCCGATCTCGTCCAGCGTGCGGGGCTGGCCGTCGGTGAGCCCGAAGCGCAGCCGAACCACGCCGGCCTCCCGCTCGGACAGCGTGGCCAGCACCGACTGGAGCTGGTCCTGCAGCAGCGTGAACGACACCGCGTCCACCGCCACGACGGCTTCGGAGTCCTCGATGAAGTCGCCGAGCTGGCTGTCGCCCTCGTCGCCGATGGTCTGGTCCAGCGAAATCGGCTCCCGGGCGTACTGCTGGATCTCCAGCACCTTCTCCGGGGTGATGTCCATTTCCTTGGCGAGCTCTTCGGGGGTGGGCTCGCGGCCGAGATCCTGCAACAGCTCGCGCTGAATGCGGCCTAGCTTGTTGATGACTTCAACCATGTGCACCGGAATACGAATGGTGCGGGCCTGGTCGGCCATGGCGCGGGTAATGGCCTGGCGGATCCACCACGTCGCGTAGGTGGAGAACTTGTAGCCCTTGGTGTAGTCGAACTTCTCCACCGCGCGGATCAGGCCCAGGTTGCCCTCCTGGATCAGATCCAGGAACGCCATGCCGCGACCGGTGTAGCGCTTGGCCAGCGAGACCACCAGCCGCAGGTTGGCCTCCAGCAGGTGGTTCTTGGCCCGCTCGCCGTCCCGGACGATCCAGTTCAGGTCGCGGCGCATCTGCGGGCTGGAGGCCTTGTCGCTGTCCGACAACTTGCGCACCCGCTCGGCGGCGTAGAGCCCGGCCTCGATCCGCTTGGCCAGCTCCACCTCCTCCTCGGCGTTGAGCAGCGCCACCTTGCCGATCTGCTTGAGATAGGCCCGGACCGAGTCCGCCGAGGCGGTCAGCTCGGCGTCCTTGCGGGCCTGCCGCAGCGCCTCCGACTCCTCCTCGTCCCAGACGAAGTCGCCGGACTTGCGCGCGCTCGGCGGGAGACCGCGAGGCGCGCCGGCGGCCACCTCGGGCTCGGGCTCGGCCTCGTCCTCGTCGTCGTCGTCCGCCGGGGCGACGACGACGCCCTCGGCGACCGGCTCTTCCTCGGCCTCCTCCAGCGCCACGTCGACCTCGACGTCCACGTCGGTCAGATCCTCTACGTCCGGGCTGGCCGCGTCGAGGTCGAGATCCTCACCGTCGACCAGTGCCGCCTCGTCCTCCGGACCGCCCTTGGCCTTGCTCGGACCGGGCTTGGCCGAGCCGGCCTTGCTGGCGCCGCGGGCCCGGGTTGCCGTCTGCGTTGCGGTCCCGGAGCCACGGCGCGCGCGTCGCGCGGAGGCCGCCGTACCGTCGACGGTGGTGTCCGGTTTGGTTGCGGGTTCTACGGCTGCCACAGGGGCCCTTTCGCGACGTTTACGGCTTGGCGAGTGACATTCCGACCTGGCCGGTTGCCCTCAGCTCTGTGGGTGCCCGTCGAGCCGTGATCGGTCGATTGGCCGGTGCGTTCCGGTGCGGGCACTCGACATTGTAACGAGCCAGTGGCCGGGTGTGCTGGCCTCGGGCTCCGGCGCGTTGAGCGGAGCTATTCCGGGCGCCCGTCTGGGCCGGAAGTTGTGCTCGAATAGCGGGTATGAACGGCAACCCTGACGGTTCGGATCCGTGGCAATTGCGCGAGGTCGCGGTGCGGGTGGCCGAGGAAGCGGCCCGGGTCGTGGCCCGGTTGCGCGCGGAGGCGATCACCCAGGTTCGCACCAAGTCCACCGACACCGACCCGGTCACCAGCGCCGATACCGCCACCGAGGAACTGCTGCGGGCCCGGCTCGCGCAGCTGCGCCCGGCCGACGCGGTCCTCGGCGAGGAGGGCGGCCTGTCCAGCGACGAGCGGGAGTCCCGGCCCGGCCAGTTGTGCTGGATGATCGATCCGATCGACGGCACGGTGAACTATCTCTACGGATTTCCGTGGTACTCGGTTTCGGTGGCGGTGACCCGGGACGGCGTGCCGTTGGCCGGCGCGGTCGTGGAGCCGGACTCCGGGCGGGTGTGGAGCGCGGCGGACGGGGGTGGGGCCAGCCTGAACGGCCAGCCGCTGCGGGCGTCCTCGGCCAGCCAGCTCGACCTGGCACTGATCGGCACCGGGTTCAGCTACTCCAGGGACCGACGGGAGCGGCAGGGCGCGCTGGCCGGGGCGCTGCTGACCCGGGTGCGGGACATCCGGCGGGCCGGCTCGGCGTCGCTGGATCTGTGCGCGGTCGCCGCCGGGTGGCTGGACGGCTACTACGAGCACGGCGTCAACCCGTGGGACTGGGCGGCCGGCGCTCTGGTGGCCACCGAGGCCGGCGCCATCGTGCACCCGCCGGACCCCTCGGCCGCCTACGGCGACGCCATCGTGGCCGCCGCCCCGGGCATCCAGGCCCAACTCGCCGGCGCGCTGACCGAGCTGGGCGCCGCGGCGGTCTAGGACCCGCTCTTAGCAGGCCACCTCGCGGGCCTTGACCAACAGGTCCGGGTCGGCGGTCGGGGCGGTCACCGCGCCCGAGTCACCCACTTCGGTCTGCCCGACCGGTCCGCCGAGTTGGTCCAGCGCGTCCCTGGCCGCCTTGCTCGGGTTGACCTCGCCGAACGAGGTCCCGATGGCCACATCCACCGAGTCGTCGGCGCGGTTGTCCGGAAGCAGCGCCAGACACGGCAGCACCAGGCTCACCGTGCGCGCGGCCGACGCGCCGTTCGGGCCGTACCGGAGGTTGCCCCGGCACGCCAGGTTCCCGTCCGGGTAGTACGGATCGTTGACGGATTCGCTCGCCTCGGTGAAGCCCAGCTCGCCGAGCTGGCTGGCCACCAGGTTGGCCTGGCCGCGCTGCCCGCCGCCGTTCAGCACCCGGATCCGGACCACGCTGGGTGGCGCCGGGGCCACCTGATCCAGGGCGTTCCCCGGCTGCACGCCGCCCAGGCCGGGCTGCCCGGCGGGGATCGCGCTGGGCGCGGGGCAGACCGAACCGGTCGGCCCGGTGGAGGCCTTGCTGAGCACCAGGGCCCAGGTCGCCACCGCGACCACGGCGAGCACGCTGACCAGGACGGCCACCGGACGGGCGGTCCGCCGCTGGTAGGCCCGGCTTCCTCGGGGGCCGGTCACGCCAGCCTCTCGCGCAACACCTGCCGACCGACCGGCTCGGCGAGCTGGCGGCGGCTCGGGAAGCCGGGTGCCTGGCTGGGGCTGGGCAGCAGCTGCGCGCGCCGCCACACCGGCGGGTCATCCGCCCCGTTCCAATAGACCATCAGCAGCCCCAGGTCGGCCAACGGATCACCCAGCGTGGACATCTCCCAGTCCAGCACGGCGCGCACCCGGCCTGGGTCGTCCCGGTCGTACATCAGGTTGTCGATGAGGTAGTCGCCGTGCGCGTCCACCGGCTCGCTGTCGCTGCCCGCGCCGGCCGAGCTGGTCACCCGAAAGGTGAGGTTCGAACGGCCGTGTCCGATGCCGGTGATCGAGCAGTCCCGCCAGGCCGGCTGGCCCAGCCGCTCGGCCAGCCAGCGCCCCACCCTGGCCGGGTCGGCGCCCTTGAGCACGGTGGTGCCCGGGTTGGCCTGGTCAGCGGGCGTCTGGGTCACATCGAGCACCCTAATGTGGTGTGTGTCCGAGCTCGCGCGGCGCGCGAGCATCGCGGTGCCCCTATCTGCGATGGGCTGGGCTACCCTCTCCCCCTCCGACAGCGACGCACCCTGGGGGGACGGCGCCCGGAGGGCGGACGAGGACCCCTCTCAGGATGAGACGCGCGTCACTCGGATGCCGGGCACAAAAGCTGGAGCTGGGACGTTGTGCTGCGGCACGACATAGGACTGAGTTTGTTGAGGGTGGGAGCAATGGCGACCGACTACGACGCACCGCGCCGCAACGAGACCGATGA
>DATHIT010000545.1:0-16091 GCA_035489915.1 Pseudonocardia sp.
CAGCTCGGGCGGGAACGGCACCGCGCGCCGCAGCACCTCGCCCAGCGGCGGCAGCACCTGCTGCGCCGACTCGACCATGCCGCCGCCCACGGTGATCCGCGCCGGGTCGACCAGGATCGCCGCGTTGGCCAGGTGCAGGGCCAACTCGCCGAGCGTCTCGGTGAGGAAGGCGCGCGCCGCCGGGTCGGTCCCTGCCATGCCGAACACGGACGCGGCGCTGCCGTCACCGCCGACCGAGCGGCCGCGCTCCCCGATCGCCCGCCCGCCGCTCCACTCCTCCAGCGGCGCACGCCCCTCGTGCGGACCGGAGCGGCTGTCCACCTGGCGCAGGTTGTAGCCGATCTCGCCGGCCGCCCCGTGCGCCCCGGTCAGCACGCTGCCGCCGACCAGCACACCGACCGCGATCCCGGTACCCAGGTTGAGGTGCATGCCGGTGGACACCCCGCGCAGCTGGCCCCAGCGCGCCTCGGCCAGGGTGGCCGCCTTCACGTCGGTGGCGCACACCGTGGCTACCCCGAGCGCCTCCTCGAAGCGGTCCTGCAGCCGCAGCCCGGACCAGCCGGGCACGTTCGGCGCGAGCAGCACCCCGTCCCGGTGCACGATGCCCGGGCTGGCCACCCCGGCCGCGCCCAACCGGTCCGCGCCCACCTCGGCGATCAGCGCTCGCGCCGCGTCCAAGGTGCGCACCAGGGCCTGCTCGGCACCCCGCTCGGGCAGCATCGGCAGTCGCTGGGCGGCCAGCGTGTGCCCGGCGCCGTCCACCGCCGCGATGTTCGCCTTGGTACCGCCGAAGTCGACGGCCAACACGTAGGGCTCGGTCACCGGACCCCGTCCGCGGCGCCGCGCCGGGCCAGCGAGTCGATCGCCACCGCCACCGCGAGCACGAACCCGGTCACCATGAACCGCACCGAGGAGTTCACGTTCAGCAGCAGCATGCCGTTGGTGATCGACTGGATGACCAGGATGCCGAGCAGCGCGGCGTAGGTCCGCCCCCGGCCACCGAACAGGCTGGTCCCGCCGATCACGGCGGCGGCGATCGCGTTGAGCAGGATGTCGCTGCCGCCGGAGCTCTGGTTGACCGCCGCCAGCCGGGACGCGGCGAGGATGCCGCCCACCGCCGCCAGCATCGCCGCCCCGGTGAACGCCATGATCCGTACCTGGGTGATGTTGATTCCGGCGCGCCGGGAGGCCTCCGCGTTGCCACCCACCGCGTACATCCGCCGGCCGAACACGGTCCGCCGCAGCACCAGGTCCAGCACCACCACCAGGCCGCCGAAGATCACCAGGGTGAGCGGAACGCCCCGGTCGGAGTTGAGCACCAGCACCGCCGCGGCCAGCAGCACGGCCAGCCCGCCGGAGCGTGCCGCCACCCACCCGATCCCCAGCACGGAGAGCCCGGCGCGGGCCCGCAGCCGGCGGGTGACCAGGGTGGCGGCCAAGTGCCCACCGGCCAGCAGCGCCACGATCAGCCAGCCCAACCAGCGGGGCAGCCAGGTGTCGCTGAGTGTGGCGATGCCCCGGTCGAACGGGAGGTTGATGGTGCCCTCGTCGCCGAGCAGGTACAACATCAGGCCCTGCCAGCCGATCAGCCCGGCCAGCGTGACCACGAACGACGGCATGCTCAGCTTGGTCCGCATCAACCCGTGGATCGCCCCGATGGCCGCGCCGGTCACCAGCGCGCCCAGCACCGCCAACGCCGGGGGCCAGCCGCGATGCACCGCGAGCAGGGTCATCACCACCGCGCACAGCCCGCTCACCGACCCGGCGGACAGGTCGATCTCGCCGAGCAGTAGCACCAGCACGATGCCCAGCGCGATGGTGCCGGTGGCGGCCATCTGCAGGGCCAGGTTGGTCAGGTTCTCCGGCGACAGGAAGTGGCTGTTCAACGAGGAGAACACCACCGCGATCAGCACCAGCCCGACCGCGACCGGGAGCGAGCCCAGGTCACCCCGGCGCAGCCGGTCCCTGGCCGAGTCGAACAGCCCTCGGCGCGGCGTCGGCGGGGGCGGCGGTACCGGGGAGCCGACCGGCCTGGCCGGCGGCTGCCCCGGAGCTCCGTTGGAGATCGCCGACTCGCTCACGCTCATGCCCCAGCTCCGGTGATCGCGGCGACCACGGTCTCCTGGCTGACCGCCGCGGTGTCGAACGTGCCGGCGTTGCGCCCCAGCCGCAACACCACGATCCGATCGCTCACCTGCCGGACGTCGGCCAGGTTGTGCGAGATCAGCAGCACCGCCAGGCCCCGCTCGCGGAGCCGGTCGATCAGCGCGAGCACCTGCGCGGTCTGCTCCACGCCCAGCGCGGCGGTGGGTTCGTCCAGGATGACCACCTTCGGCTCGCCGAGCAGCGCCCTGGCGATGGCCACCGACTGCCGCTGCCCACCCGACAGCGTGGCCACCGGCGCCCGCACATCCTTGATCTTGACGTCCAGCGAGGTGAGCAGGTCGCTGGCGCGGCGCTCCATCGGAATCTCGCCGAGCACGCCGTAGTGGCGCGCCTCGGTGCCCAGGTACAGATTGGCCACCACATCCAGGTTCTCGCAGAGCGCCAGATCCTGGAACACCGTGGTGATGCCCAGCGCCTGGGCGTCCTGCGGGCGGCCGATCCGCACCGGGCGGCCCTCGAAGGTGATCGTCCCGGTATCCGAGGTGACCGCCCCGGAGACCACCTTGACCAGCGTTGACTTGCCGGCCCCGTTATCGCCGACCAGCGCGACCACCTCGCCGGCGTACAAGTCCAGGTCGGCACCGGCGAGGGCCTGCACCGCGCCGTACCGCTTGGTAGCGCCCCGGACGGAGAGCACCAACGGCTTCTCGGTCCGGGGCGCCGGATTGGGGGTGGCCCCGGGTTCGGTACTGACCCGGCTCACTGCAGGCCGGCCTGCTGGCACGCCGTGGCCACGTCCGGCGTGCAGATCTGCCCGGCGGTGTAGAACCCGTCCTTCACGATGGTGTCCTTGATGTTCGCCTTGGTCACCACTTCCGGGTCCAGCAGGAACGCCGGGATGTCCGCGGTGCCGTTGTTGACCTTCGTCGGGGCCGGCGGGTGCTCTCCCCTGCCCACCGCGACGGCCAGCGTCGCGGCCTGCTCCGCCTGTGCCCGGATGTTCAGGTAGACAGTCATCGTCTGGTCGCCGGACAGGATCCGTTGCACGGCGGTGAGCTCGGCGTCCTGACCGGTCAGCGGGGGCAGGGTGGCGTACCCGGCGCGCTTGAGCGCGGCCACCGCGCCGCCGGCCATGCCGTCGTTGGCCGAATAGACGCCGACGATGGAATCGCGGCCGAGCGCGGTGATCGCCTGCTCGGTCTCCTGCTGCGCCTTGTCCGGGCTCCAGTCCGGGGTGTCGAACTCCCGGCCGATTTTCACCTTGCCGTCCAGGGCCAGGTGCGCGCCCTTCTTGTAGTCGCCCGCGCTCGGGTCGGTCGGCGCGCCGTTGAGCATGACGATCTGCCCGTTGGCGGTGGTGCCGCGCCGGTTCATCTCGTCCAACAGCGCCTGCCCCTGCACCTGGCCGACCTTCACGTTGTCGAACGAGACGTAGTAGTCGTAGCCGATCCGGGAGATCAGCCGGTCGTAGGCGATCACCGGGATGTTCTTCTGCTTGGCCTGGTTCACCAGCGGGGCAACCGCCTCGGCGTCGACCGCATCCAGCACCAGCACCTGGGCACCTTGGGTGAGCGCCGATTCGACCTGGCTCTGCTGCTTGGCCGGGTCCTGGTCGGCGTTGGCGTAGAGCACCTTGCAGTCCGGGCAGAGCTGGGCGACCTTAGCCTGGAACAGTGGCCGGTCGAACGCTTCATACCGGGTGGTCTTGGACTCCGGGAGGAACAGCGCGATGGTCGTGGCGGCCGGCGCGGGGCCAGCGCTGGGCGTCGCGCCGCCTCCACCCCCGGAACCACCGGAGCCCCCGCAGCCGGCCGCGAGCAGGACCGCGGCTACCGCCGCTGGGACTAGCAGACCTCGGCGCATGGGGTCACCCTCTTGGTTCGAGTGGCGTCCGCCCGATTGAGCGTTGATAAGAAAGGTAGTTTACTGACTCAAGGGTGTCTACCCTTTGCCCCACTGCGATATTCACAGGGTGCGACGACAGCGGGAGGCCGAGGATGAAAGCCCAGGTGGGCAATCCCCAGCTGCTGCGCACCATGAACGAGCGGCTGCTGCTCGACCACCTCTGGGAGCACGGCGAGGCGTCTCGCGGCGAGCTGGCCAAGGTCACCGGGCTGTCCAAGCCGACCGTCTCCTCGGCGCTGGCCAGCCTGGAGTCCGCCGGACTGGTCGAACTGGTCGGCTCGCTGTCCGGGCGCCCTGGCCCCACCACCGCGATCTACGACATGAACACCCGAGCCGGACTGGTGGCCGGGGTGGACATCGGCCGGGACTGGCTCCGGCTGGCCATCGCCGACCTGCGCGGGGAGTTCATCGGCCGCCAGGACGTGCGCAACACGGCGCGGTCCTCGGCCGACCTGGTGCGCCGGGTCCGCTCGCTGGCCTATCAGGTGGCCGGCGAGGCAGCGGTGGACTGGTCGGCGGTGAACTATGCGGTGATCGGCAGCCCCGGCGTGCTCGACCCGCTCACCGGGCGCCTCGGTTTCGCCCCCAACCTGCCCGGCTGGGGCCGCCCCGGGCTGGTGGAGCAGCTGCGCGCCGCGCTCCAGGTCGAGTCGGCGATCGAGAACGACATCAACCTGGCCGCCGTCGGCGAGCTTGCCCGGGGCGCCGGCCAGGGGGTGCGCAACTTCGTCCTGGTCTCCATCGGCACCGGCGTCGGAATGGGGATCGTGATCAACGGCTCGCTGTACGTCGGCGGGCGCGGGGCCGCCGGCGAGGTCTCCTACCTGCCCGCCGCCGAGCTCAGCGTGCCCGCGCTGGACGCCCGGCAGCGCGGCCCGACGGAGACGATCACCTCGGCCGGCGGGGTGGTCAAGGCCGCCGAGCAGGCCGGACTGCCAGCCCGCTCGGCCAAGGAGGTGTTCGCCACCGCGGCCGCCGGAGATCCACTGGCGCAGGCCATCGTGATCGCCGAGGGCCGCCGGATCGGCGCGCTGATCACCGCCGTCACCGCGATCCTGGACCCGGACCTGGTGGTGCTCGGCGGCGGCGTCGGCCGCAACCTGGACATGCTCTCCGAGGCGATCACCGGACGCATCGCCGAGCTCGGCCCGCTGCGACCGCAGATCGTGGCCAGCGCACTCGGCGACAGCGGCGTGCTGCACGGCGCGGTCGCCAGAGCCCTGGACGTGGCCCGCGACCTGCTGTTCCACCGCCGCCCCCGAGGCGCGTAGCCGCCGGAGACGCCGCCGCTGAGCCGCCATCTCGCAGGCGCGCGCCGAAGCCGCCTGCCGTTACCGAACTCCACACCCGACAGGTGTACGGCGCCCCGGACCTGCCTCCTGTGCAGCTCGGCAACCAGAGCCAGCCGGCGCGACGCCGTCGGGTTTGCGGTGAGTGAACCCGACTTCGCATACCCAGGGTGCACTTCGCATACCTCAGATACCTCACAACCTGTGCGAAGTGCACCGCAGGTATGCGAAGTGGGAGCAGGCGGCGGCTCAGAGCTCGGCGGTGGGGCGGCGGCTCTGGGGGCGGGCGGGTCAGACGGCGGCGGGCGGCTGAGGGGCCGGATTAGCGGTCGATTTCGTTGGTCAGGGGGCGGCCGGCTCGGTAGGCGTCCAGGTTGGCCGCGACCAGGTCGGCCGCGCCGCGGGGGCGGCCGCCGGCGGTGTGCGGCGTGATGATCACGTTGGGCAGCTCCCAGAGCGGCGAGTCGGCGGGGAGCGGCTCGGTGCGGAACACATCCAGCGCCGCGCCGGTGATGGAGCCGGCGCGCAGCGCGTCCACCAGCGCATCCTCGTCGACGATGGCGCCCCGGCCGACGTTGACCACCCATGCCCGGCTGGGCAGCAGCGAGAGCAGCTCGGCGTTCAGCGCGTTCTGGGTGTCCGGGGCGTTGGGCAGGATCATCACCAGTACATCGGTGTCCGGCAGCGCCTCCGGCAGCCCGTCGGCCGCGATCACCGGGTAGCCGGCGCGGGTGCCGGCCCGGCGAGCCACCCCGGTGACCCGCGCGCCCAGTGTGGTGAGCAGCGGGGCCAGCCGCTCGGCGATCGAGCCGAAGCCCCAGATCAGCACGTTCGCCCCGGACAGCGTCTCGACCCGCCCGTCGGCGCCTTCCACCCTGGCCCCGCCGAGGTCGCCGCGCCAGGTGTGCTCCGGCTGCGCGGCGAGCAACAGGTTCAGCCCGCGCAGGCCGGCCAGGATCAGCGCGAGCGTGTGCTCGGCCACCGTGTCACTGTGCAGCGACCGACCGGTGCTGATCCGTACGCCGGGCGGGAAATCGGCGGCGAGCACGTCGTCCGGCCCGGCCGCCAGACTCTGCACCCAGCGCAGCTTGGTGAGCTCACCGGCCGCCGCGCGCAGCAACTCGGTGGTGCTGCCCCAGGAGACCAGGACCTCGGCGTCGTGGTGCTCGGTGGGGATCGGCGCGGTGGGCTCGTAGAGAACCAGGTCGACGTCGCCGGGCACCTCGGGCGCACGGCTGACATTCGTCGGGTAGAGGACCTTCACCGAACCTCCGGTTCAACGCGTACCAGTTGACTCCCGGCATCCTCTCCGATCGCCCACCACCTGCGCATCATGGCCGACATCTCAGCGCTGATGAACCCACCGCCCAACTACGCCGAATCGCCTGACGGCCCGGGCCGGAGTAAGCGCGCGCGGATCAGGCGAACAAGGCGCCCACGGTCAGACCGGCCACCAGGAAGAGCAGCACCAAGACCCGGATGTGCGCCGGCCAGCCGATCGCGTCGGGGCCTCGGGACCACTGCTGGCCCAGCCGTTGGGCCCGCCAGAACGCCACCTGATCGGCCAGGGTGAGTTGCCCGTGTCGGCATGCATGCCGACGAATTGCTCGATTACTTGGACCGCCCGCTAGAAAGGCGGCTACCGGTCGCTGCTCCGCAAGCCAGTGCTGATCCCCGTACATGATGTTTTGAACCTAAACGCGGCGCAGCCGTCGCTTGGACACCCACACGGATGAAAGAGCGCGGAACTCGTCACAGATCACCCCGCAGCGTTACGTGGTAAGGCTTGGTGATCGCCCACGCCAGGCGCCTCATGCCGCCAAGTAGGTGAACGGGTACACGCAGAGCAACTCCGTAAGATGACGGAATTGCCTAGGCACGGCACCGGGGAGCGAGGCGCGCATGGACGACGTGCCGCTAGGACAGACGCTGCTGGGCGTGGCCGGGATGCTGGTCTGGGCGGTGCTCTGCGGAGTTCCCGCGTTGGCCATCTACAGCCTGGCCGCCAAGCGCGAGACCGGCGCGATGAGCTGGGTGGTGCTGATCGTGCTCCTGCTGGTCTGGCTGCCGTTGGTGACCGTGCTCTGTCTGTGGGCGGTATCCACACTGATCGGCTGGCAGCTGACCTAGGCGGGCTGAGTCGCCGGTCGACGCGGTATCTGGTCAGACTCTTCCGGCGGTGGGTGCGCCTCGGCGCGTTCGACCGGCTCTCGCGCCCGACGCGGCTTGCCGATCATGAACGAGGGCAGCCCGCGCCGTTCGTTGGCCAGGCCACGTTGATCGAGACCGGTGGCCACAATGCCCATCAGGGTAAAGATCAGGTCACCGGTGCCGCGCAGCTGCAGGTGCGGATCGATCAGGGTCAGCACCAGCAGGAACCGCCACACGATGTCCAGCGCGGACGCCGCCGCGCCGAACGGGCCGGGGTGCGCCAGCGCGGGCTTCACCGAGCGCAGGGTCCGCACGGACAGCCAGATGAACGCGGCCAGCAGCGGGATGCCGCCCACCCAGAGGAAGTACAGCACGCCGGATTCCAGGTAGATGACCTCACGCCAGCGCTCCGGAGCCTGCAGCACTTCGTTGGGCGAGACGCCGATCAGCGTGGTCAGCCAGTTGAAATGCGGCAGGTACAGGTAACGCAGGTTGTCCAGGCGGCCCTGCTCGGGCTCGGGCAGGAACGAGCCGTTCTCGCCGATGCCGCTGAGCCGGCCGATGAACGCCGGTGCCCCGATCGCCAGGGCGACCAGCGCCAGCGGGGCGAACCGCCTGGCTTGCCGGCGCAGGTCGGGGAACCGCCAGGCGAGCAGCGTGAACGCGACCGCCGTGGCGATCCAGGTGGAGAACTGCCCGGCGGCGAACACCCCGGTGCCCAGCAGGACGGCCAGCAGCAACCGTTCCCGGCGTCCGAGCAGGCCCCGCGCGCCACAGCACATCACCAGGACCAGGCTGATGATGATCACATCGCCGGCCGCGATCGGGGAGCCGAGGGTGGCGCTGCCCCGCTCGCTGAGGTCCTGGATGTCCGCCGCGTTCGCGCCGGTGTTCCAGAACGTGTCCAGCAGCGCGAGCACCGGCCCGAACTTCAGCGTCTGCAGCACCGCGATGAGCGCCACGACCGCGCCCGGCCAGACGATGAACCGGATGGTGCGCAGGATCCGCTGCTCCGTGGTGATCGTGTAGCGGACCAGGAAGTAGATCCCGACCAGCTTGGCCATCGGCAGGATGGCGGCCCACTCGTCGGAGGTCGGGATCATCCCGCGCAGGGTCAGCGAGGCGAGCGGCCACAGCGTGGAGGCCAGCAGGAAAACCGCCAGCGGCACGTCGATCAGCGGGTAGAACCGGGGACGGATCTCGTCGCCACGCACCGCGCGCAGGTAGGCCCCGAGCACCGCGCCGGCCACCACCACGGCCAGCAGGCCCTCGTTCGGCCGAACCAGCGGCAGCAGGGTGTCCCGGTCGATGCCGGCGATGATCGGCAGGGTGATCAGGTAGGCGTAGGTGGCGAACACCGGGTACAGCGCCGAGGTGACCAGCAGCACGACGGCGAACGCACCGCCGACGAAGCCGTACGCGGCGGCCGGCCCGAACGCGGCGGCGAGCAGCGCGGCGGCCACGGTGGCCATCACCGCCAACGCAATGATGCCGGTGGTGCCCCTGTCCCGTCCGGTTCCGGTCGGGCGGGGATCCAGCCCGGCTGGGCCGCCCGCGCGGATCAGCTCCTGGCTCATCGCCGCTGGCTCCGCCCCGGGACGACGACGGAATCAGCGCCGACCGCGAGCGGCCGAGAGGGCGACACGTGCACTCGGCAACGCTACTGACCGGTTGCTGGTACCCCTCTCAGTTTGATCGTCCGCATCGGTTCCAGCCAGCGACGGAGCGATCCGTCTAAACTCCGGGGGCGCGTTCCAGGCAGGCCGAGAAGCAGCCGCCCTACCAGCGCCGATTGCCGGTGGGGCACGATCGTCGTAGGGAATGGCACCGGCGAAGGGTGCCGCGCAACTGGTCGGGCGTGGATGGAGTGGACGTGAACAACCAGCGCGATCCTCGACAGGAGGGCCGTGCGACCCCCGGCTGGCAACGCTGGACAGGCCAGGCGGCGGCCGCCGCGGATCGGGTTATGCGCCGACTCGGCGTGCCCGGAACGCGTCGCGCACCTGTCCCGACCTCGGCGGCCGAGCCGGACAACGGTCCCCGTATGGAGCCGGAGTTGCTCACCCACGGGCCCTCGCCGGCGGCACCGCCCAGCCTCGCACCCGCCAGCGCCACACCATCGGGCCCGCCACCCTCAGCACCCCCCGCCGCTACTCCGGCGGCCGCCGCCCCTCCCCCTCCCGGAGGAGCTCCCCCAGCCGGCGCCCGGCCGACGAACCTGTGGAATGCGCGCACCCGCGTGCTGCGCAGGCCGGCGGCGGCCACCTTGACAGCGGCGGCCAGTCCGACAGCCGCGAACCCCACGGTGGCTGACCCGACCGCCGCGCCCTCCGTCGGCGGTCCCCCCGGCCCGGTGCCGCCGCGTTGGTGGCGCTATCCACCGCGACGACCGGGCGGGGGCGGAGGAACCGGCTGGGGCAGGTGGCTGCGCCGGGCGGGGTTGGCCGGGCTGGCGCTGGTACTGCTCGGGCCGATCGTGGCCTTCCTGGTCGGCTGGCTGATATTTCCCACGCCCACCCCGGACGACCTGTCCACCAGCCAGGTGGCCACGATCAGCTTCGCGGACGGCTCGCCGCTGGCCACCATTCGGCCGGAGGGCGCGCAGAACCGGGTCAAGGTCACCCTGTCCCAGGTGCCCGAGCCGGTGCGCTACGCGGTGCTCTCCGCCGAGGACCGGACGTTCTACTCCAACCCCGGTTTCGACCTCGGCGGCATCGGCCGAGCGGCGTGGCGCCAGCTCACTGGCGGGGTGGGCGGCGGTTCGACCATCACCCAGCAGTACGTGAAGATCACCACCGGGCAGGACCAGCACTCGCTGTGGCGCAAGTACCGCGAGGTGATCGCCGCCGCGAAGATCTCCAAGGAGTACTCCAAGGACCAGATCCTGGAGGACTACCTGAACACCATCTACCTGGGTCGGGGCGCCTACGGGATCCAGGCCGCCGCCAAGGCGTACTTCGGGGTGAACTCCGACCAGCTGACCGTCGCCCAGGGCGCGCTGCTCGCCGGGCTCATCCAGTCGCCGTCCCGGTGGGATCCGGCGACCGACCCGGCCAAGGCCGCCCAGCGGTGGACCTACGTGATGGACGGCATGGTCAGCGAGCGCTGGCTGAGCCCGGCCGAGCGGGCCGCCGCCCAGTTCCCCCCCACCATCGCGACCAGGCCACCCGGTGGCGGTGTCCCGAGCAACCACCTCGGGCACATCTATACCCAGGTCAAGGCGGAGCTGCAGAACGTAGGGGTCACCGAGCAGGAGCTCAACCAAGAGGGCCTGAAGATCACCACCACGATCGACCCGTTGCTGCAGAAGAGCGCGGCGGACATCTCCGCCAAGATCCTCAAGTCACAGCCGGCGAACCTGCGCAGCGCGCTGGTCTCGGTCGACCCGCGCAACGGCGGCATCCTGGCCTACTACGGCGGGGACAACGGCGTCGGGCTGGACTACGCCCAGGTGCTCAAGCAGCCCGGCTCGTCGTTCAAGCCGTTCGTGATGGCCGCCGCGCTGGCGCGCACCCCGCCGATCGGGCTGGGCACCACCTTCGACGGCTCCTCACCGCAGACCATCGCCGGCCAGAAGGTGGAGAACTCCGATGGGGACGGCTGTGACAGCTGCGACCTGAAACAGGCGATGACCAGGTCCATCAACACGATCTTCTACCAGCTCGCCGTGCAGGTCGGGCCGGCGGCGGTGGCCCAGGCGGCGCACCAGGCCGGCATTCCGGAAGGCCTGCTGGCCAACCCCACGGCCGGGATCGCGTTGGGCGACAAGGAGGTCCACCCCGGGGACATGGCCTCGGGGTACGCCACCTTCGCCGCCGAAGGCGTCTACCACGCGCCACACATGATCACGAGGGTGGAGACCTTGGACGGTCGGGTGCTCTATGACGGCGGCAACAGCACCGGTGAGCAACGGCTGGACCCGAGGGTCGCCCGCAACGTCACCGAGTCGATGGTGAGTGTGGCCAGCTCCTCGGCGATACCGCTGGCCGGGGGTCGCCCGGTGGCCGCGAAGACCGGCACCACGCAGAGCCGGATCGCTGGCCAGAACAACGATGCCTGGACGGTCGGATACACCCCGTCCATCTCCACCGCGGTGTGGGTGGGCACCAACGACAACTCGCCGATCAAGAATTCGTGGGGTGGCCCGATCTACGGTCGGATGGTGCCCGGCTCGATCTGGGAGCAGTTCATGAACGGCGCGCTGCGCGGCCAGCCGGTGCAGCAGTTCAGCAAGTTTGCCCCGCTGGGCGCGGCGCCCGGCAGCGCCAAAGAGGACGACGACGAAGACGAAGACGACGAAGACGATGACGAAGACCGCTCCGACAGCCGCGACTCCGACAGCGACTCGGACAGCTCAGACAACTCCGACGACAACTAACCCAAAGCCCGCGAGTCGGCGCTCTCAGCACACTGTGTCGCGTCCCTCAGCACACCGACCCGGGGCCGCTCAGTCCGCCACGGTAACCCGCACGTCGTCCCGTCGCCAGGCGTCGAGCTCCTCGACCGGAGTGTGGGCGTCGGTAATCAGCACGTCGTAGTCCCGGGCGTGGGCGAAGATGAACGGCGCGGTGCGACCGAACTTGGTGTGGTCGGCGAGCAGCACGTGGTGGGCCGACGCCTCGAGCATCGCGCGCTTCACGTTGGCCGAGTCCGGCGTCGGGTGGTACAGCGTGCCCGCGGTGATGGCCGGCGCGGACCCGAAGTAGTACGCGGCATGGACGTACCGGAGTGCCTGGTACACGTCGTGGCCGAAGACCGCGTCGAAGTCGACGGCGTACCGGCCGCCCAGCATGATCACCCCCACATTCGCCCCCGTGCCCGCCACCCGCGCCAACTGCAGGAAGTTGGTGATCACGGTGACCGGCGTCCGGTCGACGAGCTTGGCCACCAGCGGCAGGCAGGAGGTGGAGTCGTCCATCAGGATGGTCGAGCCGGGCGGGACGAGCTCGGCGGCGGCCGTGGCGATCGCGTCCTTCTCGACCAGGTTGGCTCGGCGGCGGAACTGGATGCCCAGCTCGGCGTCCATCGGGTGCAGCGCGGCGGCCCGCCCGCGCAACTTACGCAGCAGGCTGCGGCTGGCCAGCACGTCCAGGTCGCGGTGCACGGTCATCAGGCTGACCCCGAGCTCATCGGCCAGCTCGGCGATGGACACCTCCCCCGCCGCGCCGACCCGTTCCATGATGCGGTCCCGCCGCGCCGCCACGACCGCGTCCGGGGGACGGGCCCGCCCGGTCATTCCCCGGTCACCGCTCCCAGGGTCAGGCCGGTGACCAGCCACTTCCGCACCGCCAGGCCAGCGAGCATCATCGGGACCACCACGAACACACCGATCGCGCAGAGCTGACCCCAGTCGATGCCGGTCTGGGTGACCAGCTGGCTGGCCGCCATCGGCAGCGTCTGCGAGTTCGGCCCGCTGAACACCAGCGCGAAGGCGTAGTCGTTCCAGGCGAACACCAGGCACAGCACGAAGGTGGTCACCAGGCCGGACCGGGTCAGCGGCAGCACCACATGCCAGTAGGCCTGCCACCGGGTGGCCCCCTCGACCAGCGCGGACTCCTCCAGGGACGGCGGCACATCGGCGAAGAAGGCGCTCATCAGCCAGATCGCGAAGGGCAGGTCGAAGGTGAGGTAGGCCAGGATCAGGCCGGGCACCGAATCGATCAGGCCGAGTCCCCGGAAGATCAGGAACAGCGGCAGCACGACGGCCGCGATCGGCGCCATCCGGGTCGAGATGATCCAGAAGGACAGGTGCTTCCTGCCCCGCATGCGGGTGTGTGCCAGGCCGTAGCCGGCGAGCGCGCCGAGCACCACCGCGAGGATCGCGGAGATCCCGGCGGCGAGCACGCTGTGCAGCAGGTAGGGCGCCAGGTTGTTCGCGCCGGTGAACAGGCCGACGTAGTTGTCCAGGGTGGGGGTGAAGAACACCGTCGGGGTCGCCGCGGTGACGTCGGTCTTCGACTTGAACGAGGACAGCAGCATCCACACCAGCGGAACCAGCGTCCACAACAGCCCGATGCCCAGCACCACCCTGGTCACCAGCCGGGACCGGGCGCTGCCCCGATCCATCGGATTGGCCTTGGCCAGCGCGCTGGGCCGGCCCGCGCCGGCGCCGGGCGGCTGCTCGGTCGCGCTGGCCTGCCCGGCCGCCGTGTTGGTCATCGAGGTCATCGGGCCATTCCCTTCTGGTCGAGCAGCCGCACGAAGGCCCGGGCGATCAAGATCGACACGGCCAGCATGAGCAGCCCGATGGTGGCCGCGTAGCCGAGGTCGAAGAACCGGAACGCGACCTCGTAGAGCCGCACCGGGACGATCTTGGTGGCGTCCGCCGGACCTCCGTTGGTGGTGACCCAGATGATGTCGAAGTACCGGATCGCGTCCATCGAGCGGATCAGCAGCGCCACCAGCAGCACGTTCGAGATGGACGGCAGCACCACGTACCGGAGCATCTGCCAGCCGCCGGCACCGTCCAGCGAGGCGGCCTCCCGCACCGAGTCGGGCACCGAGGACAGCCCGGCCAGCGCGATCATGGTGATCAGCGGCGTCCACTCCCACACGTCCATCAGCACCACCGCGACGAAGGCGCTGCCCTGGGAACCCAGCACATCGGTCTGGACGCCGAGATGGCGCAGCACCCACGCGTAGAGCCCGAAGGTCGAGTCGGTGAGGAAGCGGCCGAGCAACCCGACGAACACCGGAGCCACGAACATCGGCAGCAGCATCAGGCTCAGCACCGTGGTGCGCCCGCGCAGCAGCCGCCACAGGCACAGCGCGAAGACCAGACCGAGCACCATCTCCAGGCCCACGGTGAGCACGAAGTAGCCGAACGAGCGGACCCAGGCCATGCCCACGTCCGGGTCGGTGAACACCCTGGCCCAGTTGGTCAGCCCGGCGAAGTCGAACCGGACGCCGCCCAGCAGGTGCACCTGGGACAGGCTCATCACCACGATGAACACGAACGGCAGCAGGGACAGCGGCGCGAGCAGCAGGATGCCGGGGGCCATCAACCGACCCTCGAACCTGAGCAACCGCCGCCGTGGCGGAGCGGCGCTGGGCCGGACCGGAGCCGTGGTGGTAGTCACGACGAGGCCACCCATCCACGGGAGACGATCCGGTTGATCTGCGCGGCGGTGTCCCGCATCGCCTCATCCGGCCCCGAGTCGCCGAGCAGCATGCGGGACAGCTGGGTGAAGATCGCCGTGTCGCATTCGTTCCACATCGGGATCTTGGGGCGCAGCCCGATGTTCTGGGGTTCCCACGCCTTGCTCACCGCGGCCGCGGTGAGGATGTTCGGCATCGACGAGGGCCGGTGCTCGGCGGCGACCACCTCCGGCATCTGGTAGACCGACGTGCGGGTGGGCGTGCCACCACCGGCCTTGCTCTTCAGGTTGGCCAGCTCGATCTCCGGCGAGGTCGCCCACACCGCGAACAGCCAGGCGGCGCGGCGTTCGTCGGCGGTGGTGCTCGCGCTGATGCCCAGGCCGGTGCCGCCGTACATGTTGGCCGAGCGCACCGGCCCCCTGGGCAACGGCGCGTAATCCACCTTGCCGGGCAGCTTCGACTCGTTGCTCGCGGCGTACTCGTGCCAGTTGGGGCACATGGCGACCTGGCCGGCCGCGAACGCGTTGCCAAGCCCGTCCCAGTCCCAGCTCAGCGAGGCCGGGTGGGCGATGGACAGCAGCCGGGAGTAGAAGTTGGCCGCCTCGATCGCGGCCGCGCTGTCCAGCCGGCACGGACCAGGGTCGACCATGCCCAGGCCGCCCACCTGCCCACCGTTGTCGAAGTAGTCCCCGCCGTAGGCCCACAGCACATTGGAGAAGTCGTTCATCAGCGAGTCGTGCTGTTTGGCCTGATGGCCGGTGCCGTAGGGCACGTCGTCGCGGGCGTTGTCGTTGAACCAGCGGGCGATCGCGTAGTACTGGTCCCAGGTGCTCGCGTCGCTGGGCATCGGGTCGAAGCCGAGATCGTGGGACATCCGGTCGCGGTACTTCTCGAACAGGTCGCGGCGGTACTGCCAGATCAGCGTCGGGCAGTCGTAGGGCAGCGCGTAGATCGTGTCCGGGGAGACGAACTTGCCGGCCGCCTCCAGGTGGGTGGGGATGAAGTCGCCGACCCCGAGCGGGATCTGTGGCAGCGACGGGTCGGCCATCAGCTCCCGCAGGTCCACCAGCCCCTTCGCGTAGGGCGCCAGCACCTGGTACGGGTCGGCGTAGATGACCTGGTAGGTGGAGCGACCGGAGGCCAGGTCCAGGGCCACCTTCTGCACCAGCGCGGACAGCTCCAGCGTGACAATGTTGATGTTGATGCCGGTCAGCTCGGTGAACGGCGCGGTGTTCGCGGCGATGGCGGCGGTCGGCGCGGTGTTCTCCGAGATGAAGTTCAGCGTGGAGCCCTGGTACTGCCGCCACATCCCGGCGTCCGGGTGCCGGGTGACCGCGGACCCACCCGCACCGCACCCGCCGAGCAGGCTGGACGCGGCCAACGCGGCGGCCCCGCCGGCCACGCCGGTCAGCAGCCGCCGACGGCTGACCGCATTCTCGGGCCTCGGTGTGCTCATCTTGCCTCCGGGAACCTCAGTGGTCACGGGCAGACATACCAATATTCGTGGGATGATACGCGGAAATATCTCACCAAACATCACAC
>DATHIT010000546.1:0-2490 GCA_035489915.1 Pseudonocardia sp.
GCGCTGGCCACCTCGCCGACCATCCTGCTCGCCGACGAGGCCACCAGCGCGCTGGACCCGGAGACCACCCGCGATGTGCTGGCGCTGCTCAAGAAGATCAACCGCGAGCTGGGCACCACCATCGTGGTGATCACCCACGAGATGGAGGTGGTCAGCTCGCTGTGCGACCAGGTGGCCGTGATGGAGGACGGCCGGGTGATCGAGCACGGGGCGATCTACGACGTGTTCGCCGACCCGCAACAGCCGGCCACCCGCCGCCTGGTGCACAGCACGCTGCACGACCGGCCGACCGAGGAGACCCTGCGCAGGCTGCGGCGGCACTTCACCGGCCGGATCGTGGCCGTCGCGATCCGCGACGGCGGCACCACCCTGGCCGCGCTGGCCACCAAGCTGGACCAGCACCAGGTGCGCGCCACGATCATCTACGGCGGCATCGGGGAGCTGGCCGACAAGCCGTTCGGCAGCATCACCTACGAACTCGCCGGGGACGACGCCTCGGTCGACGCGGTGATCTCGGAGCTGGCGGAGCTGGCCACCGTCGAGGAGCTGCATCCCGGCGCCGGCTCTGAGGTGCTGGCCCAGGGCGCCGGAGGTGTCCGGTGAGCGACTGGGGGCAGCTCGCCCCGGTCCTGCTGCTGTCCTTCCAGCAGACGATCTATCTGGTGGCCTGGACGATGCTGATCGCCGGCGGGCTCGGGTTGGCCATCGGGGTGGCCCTGCACACCACCCGCCGGGGCGGGCTGCTGCCCAACCCGGTGGTGTTCCAGCTGCTCAACGTGCTGGTCAACATCGTCCGGCCGATCCCGTTCATCATCTTCATCACCGCCATCGGGCCGCTCACCCTGGCCGTCATGGGCACCACCATCGGCACCCGCTCGGTACTGTTCCCGATGTCCGCGATGGCCGCCTTCGTGATCGGCCGGATTGTGGAGCAGAACCTGGTCGGGGTCGACCCGGGGGTGATCGAGGCGGCCAGGGCGATGGGCGCCAGCAAACCGCGGATCATCCTGACCGTGCTGATCCCGGAGGCGCTGGGCGCGCTGGTGCTCGGCTACACGTTCATCTTCGTCGCGGTGGTGGACATGTCCGCGATGGCCGGTTACGTCGGCGGCGGCGGGCTGGGCAACTTCGCCATCAGCTACGGCTACCAGCAGTTCAACTGGCCGGTCACCCTGGTCACAGTGGTGATCATCATCGTGATCGTGCAGGCCGCGCAGCTGATCGGCAACCGACTGGCCCGCAGAGCCCTGCACCGCTGAGCCGGCCGTCCGCCGGCGGTCGGCCCCTCGGTTAGCGCAGGAGTAGCGGGATGTTCACGGTGACCGCGTCGGTGGGGCAGCGGGCGGCGCACGGGCCGCAGTACCAGCACTCGTCGACGTGCATGTACGCCTTGCCGGAGTCGGGGTGGATGGCCAGCGAGTCCAGCGGGCACATGTCGACGCACAGCGTGCACCCGTCGATGCACTTGTCCACGTCGATGGTCACCGGGACGTCGACCCGGGTGGTCACGTGGGCCATGGGTTACCTCTCGCTCGGGTTGGGGTAGCGGTGCAGGGCTTGGCGGGCGTAGGCGCGGACGTCGGCATCCGGGTCCTCGGTGGCGGTGCGCAGCGCGGCGGGTACTTCGGGGTCGTCCGGCGCGAGGTGCCCGAGGGACCGGACGGCCGCCTTGCGAACGTCCAGGTTCGGGTCGCGGGTCGCGGCGGTGAGGGGGGCGGCGGCCAGCTCGGCGGGCGCGGCGGCGAGTGCTTTCGCGGCGGCCTCGCGGACCTGCCAGTCCCGCTGCTGTAATGCGGCCGCGGCCAGGGCGGCGGCGTGCGGCGGGCAACCGGTCTCGGCCAGCGCGGTGAACGCGGCGGCGGCCACGGCGGTGTCCGGGTCGGTGGCCAGTTCGGTCAGTGCGCTGGCGCCGCGCGGGTCGCCGAGGGTGCCCAGGCCACCGGCGACCGCGATGCGTACCTCGGCCGAGGAGTCGGCGGCGGCGGTGTCGAGTGGGGCGGCGCTTTGCTCTGCACACGCATACGCAACAGGGCCCGTTGCGTATAAGTGCGCAGAGCAAAGCGCCCCCAGCGAGACCAGGGCGTGCACCGCCTCGGCCCGTACCCCCGGGTCCGGGTCGGCCAGGTGGCGCTCGGCCTGCTCGGCGCCGATCCGGTGGTGGCGCCACAGCGCCCCGACCGCCGCGGCGCGCACGGCCGGGTCGGCGTGGGTGGTGGCCTGGTTCAGCGCGGCGGTGAACTCCTCGCCGGCGACCAGCACCTCGCGTAGCTCGGCGAGCAGCTCGACGGCGGTGGCCCGCACGGCGGGGTCGGGGTCCAGCAGCGCGGCGGCCACCTGGGTCGACCCGTTCACCCAGTCCTCGGTGGCCTCGCTGAGCACGGTGAGCGCGGTGCGCCGCACGTCCGGTTCCGGGTCGGTGAGGTACTCGGCCAGCTCGTCGGCCTCGGGTGCTTCGTCGGCCAGGGCCAGCAGCGCGAGGATCCGGGCGCT
>DATHIT010000547.1:0-3693 GCA_035489915.1 Pseudonocardia sp.
TCACGTAGGGCCCCTCGTCCCGCACGCTCGGCGGCACCAACACCAGCGAGTCCGCGTACATCGCGAACGCCAGCGCGGCGGGGTCCGCGCCGATGGGCATGGACACGCTGATATCGGTGGGCAGCTCCACCCCGTCGGGCAACAGGAAGTGGAAGTGCCCGCCGTCAGCGTGCACCCACTCGCCAGCCTCGTTCTGCTTGCCCGGGGAGCGCACCGTGGGCGCCGCGTTCGCCATCGCCGGCGCGGCGTCGCGCTCGGCCCAGAGCTCGGTGAAACTGGCCACCTCGGCGGCGGTGTCACAGTCGATGGTGATCACCCTTGAGCGGCCCACCTCGATCCCGATGTTCAGGTCCGAGTGCGCGGCCATCAGCCGGGTGAAGACCCGGTGCGCCTCGTCCGGATCAGTGATGGCGTGGGTACGGCCGCAGTCGTGGCGGGTGAGCTCCCAGTGCCGCCGCCCACGTACCTTGGCCGCGTTGGCCGCGAGCCGGTCAGCGGCGCGCACCTTGGTTCTGGGCAGCGTGCACATCGGTTGTTTGGTGCCGGGGCGCACCGGGAGCACCGCGTAACCCTCCCGCGCGGCGGCGCGCGCGATACCGGGGATGTCCGCGTTGGCCCGGGTGGACCCGAACAGCTCGGCAAATTTCCTCATGTTCATCGCCGCCGCGCTCACGTGGCGCCGGCCAGGACTTCTGACAACACGTCCGGTCCTTCCTTGCCCCACCGGTCGCCCAGCAGGGATGCGTCAATGCGCAGCGTGGGACGCCGGCCGGCCAGCTCGATGAGCCGCTCCGGTGGGCGCAACATGATTCGGGCCACCTCGGGGGCGACCGCGCGGGATACCACCAGTTCGTCATGCAGGGTCAGGTACAGCCCGTGGTGGACACCGGCGTAGTACGTGGCCACCACCGTTTCAGCGAGCACGTCATAGGCCGAGCCCTGCACCAGGTAGTTCGATCCCCGGTAGCCGAACTGGGGATCCACATCAATGATTCGCCCGGACAGCGTCCAGGCTTTGCCGATCTCGCCGGCCCACACCGCCGCCCACTTGACCAGTCGTTCGGTGCGTGGCATCGCGGCCGCGCACCGGTTCTGCAGGTCGCGGGCATCCTCGGTGCTCATGCCCAGGTCCAGGCCCAGTTTCTTGGGGCCTTCGCCGTAGAGCAGGGCCAGGATGGTCACCTTGGCCATGTCGTAGGAGATACCGGTGCCGGCCGCCTCCACCACGCGGTAGATCTTCTGGCGCTCGTGCTCGAACGGATCGAGCAGCTGGCGGTCACCGGCCAGGTTGGCCGCGATCACCGGCTCAATGGACCACCAGTCCATCGAGACCAGCTCGTCCCCTTCGTCCGGGAGAATGATTCCCCGGCTGGCCCCGGTGAACTGGTGCAGCGGCGGGGTGCCCATGGACAGCCGCCCGGTGCGGGCCTCCATCACGTTGGCCGAGGAATGGATCCGGCCGTCGGTGTACTGCGCGACCAGGCGCGCCGACTCCATGTAGCCGTGCATCCGCCGGGCCACGTCGTAGGCCCGGAACGCCCGCGCGGCGGGATGGGTGACCGCTTTCATCGCGGCCTTGGCGGTGGAGCGTTTGCCGGTCTTGGTCAGCGGGTGATCGATCGGGAATCCGTCGTCCGCCTCGAGCGCGGCGATCAGCTGGTTGCGGTTGGATGGTTCGGTGATGTGCCACTGAGCCGCCATGGCGTCCGCGAGATCCAACATCTCGCCCCGGAACCGGTCTTGCTCGCTGTCCACCCGTTCGTGATCCAGACGTAAGCCCTTAACCGAGCGGGCCAACAGGATCCGGTTGACCAGCTGTTCCCGGTTGACCAGGTACTCCGCTTGAGCTTGGTCGGCGCCGTATCGGCCGAAGGGATGAGAGGTGAGCTGGTGGTAGGCGGCCGCCCGGACCGGTTCGCGGGCCAGCGCGGTGATCAGCGCATCCCAGCCGGCGTACATCGTGTAGACCGGGGTGTCATAGGTAGCGGCGGCGAATGCTTCCCGCTTGGTCATCTTGTTGACCTTCGCCCAGTCGGCGAATCGATCTTTCGACTGGGAGCGCAGCTGGCCTTTGAGTAGCTTGCGCTCGAGCTCGCCGAGGCTGCGTTTCATCAGCGCGCCGGTGTAGGCCATCCGCGCGTCAATCAGCGTGTCGCGGACCTTCCACACGTCCTCCGGTGCCATCATTCCGGCGCCGACCAGGGGCGGGACGTCGAACGCACTGTTGTGATAGGTGATCTCCGTGGCGCCGGCGCGCGCGTCCCGGCCGGCTTGCTGGTGGTGCGGGTTGGTGGCGTCCAGGACGAACACCTCGGACCCGTCGCCGGCGCCGATGATGTCCACCTTCACCCGGAACGCGTTCTCGTCCAGCCCGGCGGTCTCCAAATCGTTGGTGATCGGCCGGCCGATCGACGCGGCTACCACCCGCTCGGCAGCCTGGTCGCCCAAGTAGAACCGGCGCCGGGTGGGGTCGGTGTCGGTGTGCTGGCTGAAGTAGCCGGTCCGGTCGTCGCCGGTGGGTGTCAGCGGGGCGGGTCGGGGAGCGGTGCGCGCGGCCCGGCGCATGCCGGGCACGTTGCGGGGGAGGCGGGGCTCCAGCGTGGCGGTCATCCGTAGATCCAGCGTTTGGTATCCGCGCGGCGCAGCGCCACGTCGTAGTGGCGGTACTCCCGGTTGGCTCGGCTCAGCACCATGCCGTTGAACCGGATGGCCACGTCATCACCCAGGCCGAGCTCGCTGTCTTCCCGGCTGGTGGGTGCGCTCTCTTCCACGAACCGCTTGAGCACCACCCCGGAGCAGCGGATCAGCACGTAGCGGTCTTCACCGATCAGCAGGGCGATCACCGGGCTGGCTGCGCCGAACGCGACCTTGGTCCGCACCGAGATCAGCTCGCCGATGATTCGCTCGCCTTCCTCGGGGCTCCACCGCTCCGGTGGGGCGTGTGCCATCAACACGCTCAGGTCGAATGGGGCCCGCGTATCGATCAGCGGATGCAGCAGGGGCAGCGACTTGGTCACGGAGGCTCCGGGTACGCTGAGAGGGCTTGTTGCGTGGATGGGACGGGCCGGCCGGCAGGGTGAGTCAGCTACCTGCCGGCCGATCCACATCACCGGTCAGAAATCGGGATCCTCGTCATCGTCGTCATCCACCGGGGCGTGCTGGGTGGAGCGAGAGCGACCACGTGCCGGCTTAGCCCGCGTGCGGCCACGGGCCGGCGGGGTCTCTTCCTCATCCTCGTCATCCTCGGGCTGTGCCTTGGCCCGCGTGGCGGCCGCACGCCGGCTACTCGCCGGTGCCGCCTTCGTGGTCCGGGCGCCCCGGGTACGGGCGGGCTTGTCTTCCTCGTCCGCTTCCTCGGTGGTAGCGGCGGCTGCCCGGCCGCGCCGGGCCGGCGGCTTCCCGTTGGTCGCCGCCTTGCCGTTGGTCGCCGCCTTGCTGGCCCGGCCGTTGCGGCTCGCCTTGCCCGCCGCCGCTTCCCGCTCGGCGCGGGCCGCCGCCCCCGGCAGCTCGTCCTCTTCCATGTCCGCCTGCTCGGTGAGGATCTCCTCCCGCACCCGCTTGGCCCACCGCTGCGTCTTGGTCGAGCCCTGCCGAATGCCGAGGCGGTAGTAGTGAAACGAGTTGTCCGGATCCTTGCGGGACTCCCGCTCGCCTTCGTAGATGATCGCTACGCGGTCACCCACCTGGATCTCG
>DATHIT010000548.1:0-2581 GCA_035489915.1 Pseudonocardia sp.
ACGAGCTGCACGAGCTGCGCCGGACCTTCCAGCGCAAGGCGCACTTCGCCTGCCTGGACCGGGTGTGTCGGCACCTCATCAACCAGGGGTGGGAGATCGATGCGTTGGCCGACGTGCGGCTGCGGGAGGTTCCCGAGTCGGCGGGGCGCGAGGGGCTGTTGCGCCGGCGACGCGATCTCGGGCTGCCCACCGGAGGGGACGACCTGGTCCTGGTCGACGACCAGGGCCTAGCGGTCCCGGCCCAGGAGCGGGCCAAGACGCTGCGCTTCGCCCAGGCCGTCCGGGTCAGTCTGGAGGGCAACTCCGCGTTCTGCCGCGGCCTGCTCGGCACGCGGTACGGGGATCAGGAGGGGCCGCGATGAGGGCGGTTCAGCTCAGCAAGTACGACCAGCAGCCCGAGCTGGTCGAGGTGCCCGAGCCGCGGATCAGCGGGCCGCTGGACGTGATCGTGCAAGTCGGTGGCGCCGGGGTGTGCCGGACGGACCTGCACATCATCGAGGGTCAGTGGGAGCAGAAGTCCGGGGTGGCCCTGCCGTACACCATCGGACACGAGAACGCCGGCTGGGTGCACGCCTTGGGCGACGCGGTGAGCAACGTCGCCGTCGGTGACCCGGTGATCCTGCACCCGCTGGTGACCTGCGGGCTGTGCGGGGCGTGCCGGGACGGCGACGACGTGCACTGCGCGAACTCCGCGTTCCCCGGCATCGACACCGACGGCGGCTACGCCGAGCTGCTCCGGACGAACGCGCGCTCGGTCGTCAAGCTCGACCCGTCGCTGGAACCGGCGGAGGTGGCGGCACTGGCCGACGCCGGCCTCACCGCCATCCACGCGGTACGCAAGGCCGCCGCGACGCTGCGCCCGTCGCAGAAGGTCGTGGTGATCGGCGCCGGCGGGCTCGGGCACATCGGCATCCAGGTGCTGCGAGCCCTGTCGCCGGCCGAGATCATCGTGATCGACCGCTCCCGGGAAGCGCTCAAGCTTGCCGAGCAGCTCGGCGCCCACCACGTCGTGGAGGCGAACGGCACGCAGGTCGAGGCCGTCAAGGACCTCACCGGCGGGCACGGCGCCGAGGCGGTCCTGGACTTCGTCGGCGAGGGTGGGGCCGTCGAGGACGGGGTCGCGATGCTGCGCCGGGCCGGCAACTACTACGTGATCGGCTACGGCGGACGCATCGATGTGCCGACCATCGACGTGATCTCCACCGAGATCAACTTCGTCGGCAACCTGGTCGGCTCCTACGCCGACCTGTCCGAGCTGATGGTGCTGGCCGCGCGCGGCCTGGTCACCCTGCACACCGCGCGCTACCCGCTCGAGGAGTTCGGTGCCGCGCTGCACGATCTCGAGCAAGGCACGGTCCGGGGACGGGCGATTCTCGTCCCCTGACCCGCGTTGCGCCGGGTCCCGCTGGCCGGGGTTCGGGACCCGGCGCGTCCGCAGTCACAGCACCAGCACTCACCGCTTCCACACACTCGACGAGGAGAAGGATCAGCCATGGCCAAGGACCTGCGGTTCAACATCGAAGCGCGCCGACTGCTGCAAACCGGCGTGGACACACTCGCCGACGCGGTCAAGGTGACGCTCGGCCCGAAGGGCCGCAACGCCGTGATCGAGAAGCTCACCGGCCCGCCCACGATCACCAACGACGGCGTCACCATCGCCCGGGAGATTCAGCTGCGCGACCCGTTCGCGAACATGGGCGCGCAGCTGGTGAAAGAGGTCGCGAACAAGACCAACGGGGTGGCCGGCGACGGCACCACCACCGCGACCGTGCTGGCGCAGGCGCTGGTCCGGGAAGGCCTGCTCGCGGTCGACCGGGGCGCGAACCCGATGGCGCTGCGCCGAGGCATCGAGACCGCTGTGGAGGCCATCGTCGAGGCGTTGCGCGACGGCGCGCGCCAGATCCACGGCGAGGCGGAGCTGGCCCGGGTGGCGAGCCTGGCCGCCAACGACGAGAAGATCGGCCGCGCCATCGCCACCGCCGTGGCCCGGGTGGGCGCGGACGGTGTGGTCACCGTGGAGGAGTCGCCCTCCTTCGGCCTCGACGTGCATTTCGTCGATGGGCTCGTCCTGGACCACGGCTACATCTCGCCGTACATGGTCACCGACACCGAGCGCATGGAGACGGTGTTCGCCGACCCGTACATCCTGCTGACCAACGAGAAGATCTCCCGGGTACAGGACCTGATGCCGGTGCTGGAGAAGGTCCGGCCGACGGGGCAGCGGCTGGTCGTCGTGGCCGAGAACGTCGACGGGGCCGCGCTGGGCATGCTGGTGGCCAACAATGTGCACGAGACGTTCCGTTCCGTGGTGGTCCGGGCGCCCGGCTTCGGCCATCGCCGGCTCGCCCAACTCACCGACATCGCCACCGTCCTCGGCGGCAAGGTGATCACCGGGGACGCCGGGCTGAGCCTGCGGAACGTCCAGCTCGACCAGCTCGGCAGGTGCGGCAGGATCACCGTCACCGAGAACGACACCACGATCATCGACGGCGCGGGGACCAGCGAGGCGGTGTCCCAGCGCATCGAGCAGCTCAAACGGGAGTTCGAGCGCGCCCAGAACGAGCACGATCAGGACTCCCTG
>DATHIT010000549.1:0-3664 GCA_035489915.1 Pseudonocardia sp.
GTCCAGCCCGGTGTGCAGGAAGGTGATGGTCCAGTCCTCGATATCGCTGGTCAGCAGCTCGACGTTGCCGCCGCGCAGGATGAAGTCGTTGCTGGCCGTCTCGGCGTAGTTGAGGAAGAAGTCCTTGATGTGGTGCCCGCCGTGACCGAGGCACAACACGAAGTCGGTATGGCCGAAATGCGCGTAGTAGCGCATTACGTGCCACAGCAGTGGGCGGGGGCCGACCGGGTGCATCGGCTTGGGCAAATCAGTGGTGCCGTCCCGCATCCGCATCCCGTAACCGCCGCAGAACAGCACCACCTTCATGGCAGCACCACCTCAAGATGCGGAATCGGGAATACCAGGCGCCCGCCCCAGTCCCCGACAAAAGCCAGCTGCTCGAGCAGCTCGGCGCGCAAATTCCAGGGCAGCACGAGCACGTACTCCGGGCGGTCGGCGGCGATCCGCTCCGGCGGCAGGATCGGGATCCGCGCGCCGGGGGTGAACCGCCCGTGCTTGTAGGGATTGCGGTCCACCGTGTAGGCGAGCAGGTCGGGCCGCACCCCGCAGTAGTTGAGCAGGGTGTTGCCCTTACCCGGCGCGCCGTAACCAACGACCGTGTGGCCGTCGGCCCGGGCGTCCAGCAGGAAGCGCAGCAGATCGGCCCGCACCCGGGCCACCGACCGGGCGAAGCCGTCGTGCCCGTCCAGGGTGTTCAGCCCGGCCGCCGCTTCCTCGGCCAGCACCTCCGTCACCGCCGGCGTGGGCGGGCCGGCCACCTCGGCCGGGCGGGCCCACAGCCGGATCGAGCCGCCGTGGGTGTCCAGCCGCTGGACGTCCACCACCGACAACCCGCCGGAGGCGAGCGCCTGCCGCGCCGAGTGCAGCGAGTAGTACTGGAAGTGCTCGTGGTAGATCGTGTCGAACTGGGCGCCGCGGACCAGGGTGAGCAGGTGCTGCACCTCGATGCTCACCCAGCCGTCGTCGGCCACCAGCGCGCGCAGGCCCCTGGTGAAACCCACCAGGTCGGGCACGTGCGCGTAGACGTTGTTGGCTACCACCAGGTCGGCCGGCCCCTGCTCGGCGCGGATCCGCGCGCCCAGCTCCGGGCTCAGGAAGTCGGTTCGGGTGGGCACGCCGCGCTCCACCGCGGCCAGCGCCACATTGCGCGCCGGCTCAACCCCCAGGCAGCGGATTCCCCTGGCCACCACGTGTTGGAGCAGGTACCCGTCGTTGCTGGCCACCTCCACGACAAAGGAGTCGGGACCCAGGCCCAGCCGGTCGACCGCGTCGGCCACGAATCGCTCGGCGTGCGCCACCCAGGACGAGGAGTAGGCGGAGAAGTAGGCGTACTCGCGGAAGGTCTCCTCAGGGGCGATGAGCGGGGGCAGCTGCACCAGCAGGCAGCGTTCGCAGACCCTGACGTGCAGCGGGAGGGTCAGCTCCGGGTCGTCCAGCTGATCGGGCCCGAGGAAGGACTCACACGGCGGGGTGGCGCCCAGATCCAGGAAACCGCGCAGCCGGGCGGAGCCGCAGAGCCGGCAGCCCGTCCCGCTGACCCCATCCGCCGCACCCCCGCCGGCCTGGTCCACAACACCCATCCCCGGGGCGCCGACCGACTGGGCCGGGACGACCGGCGCGCCGACCCGATGGGCCGCTGACGGCCCGGCCGGCGCGTCAGTGAGCGCCTCGGCGTCAGTAAGCGCCGTCACCGCGGACCACCGCTCGAATGGTCTTCCACAGGATCAGGCCATCCAGCGCGAGCGTCCAGTTCTCCACGTAGCGCAGATCCAGCCGCACCGCATCGTCCCAGGACAGGTCGCTGCGCCCACTGATCTGCCACAGGCCGGTCAGGCCCGGCTTGACCAGCAGCCGGCGCCGGGCGTCCCGGGAGTAGGTGGCCACCTCGCTGGGCAGCGGCGGTCGGGGTCCGACCAGCGACATCGACCCGGTCACCACGTTGAACAGCTGCGGCAGCTCGTCCAGGGAGTACTTGCGCAGCAGCGCGCCGACGCCGGTGATGCGTGGGTCCGCCTTGAGCTTGAACAGCGGCCCCGCGCCGTCGGTGGCGGACAGCGCCCACCCCTGCCGCTGTTTCTCCGCGTCCACCACCATGGAGCGGAACTTCCACATCCGGAACTGCCGCCCGTCCTGGCCGACCCGGACCTGCCGGAAGAAACCAGGGCCACCGTCGGAGCGAACGGCCAGGTAGATGGCCGACAGCAGCGGGGCGAGCATGAGCAGCAGCAGGCCGGCGCCGATCTTGTCCATCACGGCCTTGAGCACCCGGGGGAGGCCGGTGAACCTCGGCTCGGTCAGCCGCAGCAGCGGCAGGCCGTCCACCGGAGCCACGTGCAGCCGAGGCCCCTGTACCTCCATCAGGCCGGGGTGCACCACGAGCTCGACACCCTGGCCCTCCAGGTCCCAGGCCAGCTGGTGCAGCCGGCGGGCGGACCAGCCGTCGGCGGGTGCCACCGCCACCACGCGGTAGTCGCCGCGCAGCACCGTGGAGGCGGTGGCGTCCAGGTCACCGACCACCGGAACGCCGTCCACCTCGCCGGCGCCGTTCGGACCGGCCCCGTCGGGCGTGCATGCCCCGGTGACCACCCACCCGTGGTACGCGGCGCGCTGGGTGCGCGTGATCAGATCGCTCACCCACTCCGCGCCGCCCACCGCCAGCACCTGGTGGACGCAGTGTCCCTGGGCGCGCTGCCGGTAGAGCAGCTGGCGCAGCAGGTAGCGGGAGCCCGCGATGAGCACGCCCATGCCGGGGATCACCCCGAACACCCAGGGGCGGGTGGCGCTGACCTGGAATGCCAGCCCCACGATGCCGACCAGTACCGACGTGCTCGCGATGGACCGCAGCAGTCGGCTGAACTCCTCGGAACCCCGGCCCAGGATGCCGGCCTCCCAGGCCCTGGTGGCGATCATGCAGCAGACAAAGCAGGGCGCGGTCCCGGCGGCAATGAGCAACGCCAGGTTCGAGTCGCGCGAGGTGTTGCCGAAACCGACCCACACCCCGATCGCCAGCGCCACCAGCATTATCAGCACGTCGCCGCCGAGCACGGCGCTGGCATATCGGGACTCCCATCGAGGCCGGGTCACCCGAACGGGCCGGTCCGGCCCGTCGGCCCAGCGCCCGTTGCTCCCGACCAGTGCGGTTGAACTTCCGTTTTGCATCCCGCCCCCGAGGTATCCAGTTGCCTGGTATCCAGTTGCCTGGTCACCGACCCCTATCGGCAACCATCGATGCCGTCACCCAGAGCAGCAGCGCGGCGTGACCGACCGGAACGGCGTCCAGCGGCGCTGTCGGCCGGCACACCGCCACGAGCAGCCCACCGGGCGGCACCGACGACGGCGTCTCAAGTTATGCACGAAGCCAAACCACGCTGTGAGGCCCTTCCGACCAGCATTCAGCAGCATTAATCAACGGTGATTCATTCCCCACTCGACCCGTCCCGGGTAGTTACCCGTTTCGGGTGCACCGTCGCTAGGCCGAGCGTAGCAATGGCAACCGGGAGCAATCAAGAATCGAGAGAATCGGCCCGGCTGTAAGGTTCAACACTTCACAGACCAGCGGGTTCTTGCTAAACAGTAGCCCGGCAAGTACGAATAATTCCGGAGCCCAACAATAGCTCGTCAGTATTTACGAGGCGCCGCAACTACTTGTTGTGCCATTCTTGGC
>DATHIT010000550.1:0-24502 GCA_035489915.1 Pseudonocardia sp.
TGCTGATCTCCTCGACCGGGGTGGACCGGCCGCCGGCCCCCGGAACCGACGAGGTGTGGGCGGCCTACCTGCGGGCCAAAAAGGCGGCCGAGGTCGAGGTCGCCGAGCGGGACATCGCGCTGACCGTGCTGCGCCCGGGCCGGCTCACCGACGACCCGGGTACCGGCCTGGTCCAGCTGTCCCCACCCGGCCTGCCGCGCGGCGACGTGACCAGGGACGACGTCGCCGAGGTGGTGGCCGGGCTGCTCGCCGAGCCAGCCGTCTGGGCGGAGCGGAAGGGCCCGGTGCTGGACCTGCTGAACGGCGACACAGCTGTGGCCGAGGCGATCGCCTCCGTCCTGTCCAGCGGCGGGACCCGGTCATGACCGAGCAGCTGGAGTTCGACGTCGTGGTGATCGGCGCCGGGCCGGTCGGGGAGAACGTGGCCGACTACGCGGTCCGGGGTGGGCTCACCGCCGCGCTGGTGGAGTCCGAGCGGGTCGGCGGGGAGTGCTCGTTCTGGGCGTGCATGCCGTCCAAGGCGTTGTTGCGCACCGGGCATGCGGTGGCCGCCGCGCGCCGGCTGCCCGGGGTGCACGCGGAGTTCGATCCGGCCGCGGTGCTGGCTCGGCGGGACGAGATCGTGGCGCACTGGCGCGACGACGGTCAGGTGCGCTGGGCGGAGGGCGTCGGCATCGCGGTGGTGCGCGGGGTCGGCCGGGTGTCCGGGGTACGGACGGTGACGGTGACCGGCTCCGACGGCGGGCAGCGGACGCTGACCGCACGGCACGCCGTGGCGGTGTGCACCGGCAGCGTGCCGGTCTCCCCGCCGATCCCCGGACTGGACCAGATCCGGCCGTGGTACTCCAGAGACGCCACCTCCGCGCACAGCGTGCCGGGGCGGCTGGGCGTGCTCGGCGGCGGCGTGGTCGGCGTGGAGATGGCGCAGGCCTGGGCCCGGTTGGGCTCCCGCGTCACCCTGCTGGCCAGGGAGGACCGCCTGCTGCCGGCGCAGGAGCCGATCGTCAGCGACCTGGTCGCCGCCGGGCTGCGCGCGGACGGGGTGGACGTCCGGCTGGACACCGGGCTGGACGAGGTGAAGCAGCTGGACTCGGGCATCCAGCTGAGCGTCGGCGGGGAGACGGTGGAGGTGGACGAGCTGCTGCTGGCCACCGGGCGTCGGCCGAACACCGCCGACCTGGGCCTCGGCGCGCTGGGGCTGGACGAGAAGGGCCCGCTGCGGGTGGACGATTCCGGCCGGGTGGTCGGCGGCGACGGCCTGGACTGGCTGTACGGCGCGGGCGACGTCACCGGGCGCGCGCCGCTCACCCACCAGGGCAAGTACGAGGCGCGGATCGCCGCCGCCGCGATCGTGGCCCGGGCACAGGGCCGGTCCGTGACGCCCGAGCCGTGGAGTGAGTACGCCGCCACGGCGGATCACCACGCGGTGCCCCAGGTGGTGTTCACCGACCCGGAGGTGGCCGCGGTCGGGCGGACCGCCGAGCGCGCCGAGGCCGACGGGCTGACCGTGCGGGTGCTCGACCTGGACATCTCGGTGGCCGGCAGCTACCTGCACGCGGAGAACTACACCGGCAAGCTGCGGGCCGTGGTGGACACCGATCGCCAGGTGCTGGTCGGCGTCACCTTCGTCGGGCCGGACGTGGCGGAGCTGCTGCACGCGGCCACCATCGCGGTAGTCGGCGAGGTGCCGCTGTCCCGGCTGTGGCACGCGGTGCCGGCGTACCCGACGATCAGCGAGGTGTGGCTGCGCCTGCTGGAGGCGCACCGCTCGCCCTGACCACGGACGTGGCTTGACCTCGGGCGACTGGTGCCACGATTAGCCCGCAAGTCGACCTCCGCATGGCAACGTACGGGTCATGTTGGACAGTGGCCGGATCCGGCTGGACGGCAGCCACCTGCGCTGCCCGGATGTGGTGCGGGTGGCCCGGCACGGCGCGGGGGTGGAGCTGAACCCGGACGCGGTGGGCCGCGCCGAGCGGGCCTACCGGCTGGCCAGGGAGATCGGCGCCAAGCGGGCGGTCTACGGACGCACCACCGGCGTCGGGGCGAACCGGCACGCGGTGGTCGATCCGGACGGCGCAGATCTGCACGGCCTGCGGTTGCTGCGCAGCCACGCCGCGGGCACCGGCGAGCCGTACCCGGACGAAGTGGTGCGGGCGACCCTGGTGATCCGGCTCAACCAGCTGGCCGCGGCCGGCAGCGGGGTGCACCCGAGGTTGCTGCGGGCGCTGGAGGAGGCGCTGCGGGTTGGCGCGGTGCCGCTGGTGCACTCCCGGGGCGCGATCGGCACCGGTGACCTCACCGCGCTGGCCGAGATCGCGCTGACCATCGCGGGCCAGCGGCCGTGGCGGGTGGGCACGCTGGACCCGGTGCCGATCAGCCCCGGCGACGCGCTGGGGTTCATCTCCAGCAATGCCGCCACGCTGGCCGAATCGGTGCTGCTCTGGCACGAACTGCGCCGGTTGCTGCACGCCAGCCACGTGATCGCCGCGCTGTCCTACTGCGCGCTGGGCGGCTCGCCGGAGGCGTTCTCCGAGCTGGTGCACGCCGCCCGGCCACACCCCGGCACGGTCCGCTGCGCGGCGGAGGTCCGGCGGATCCTGATGCCCGACGGCGACCCGCCACCGGGGCGGCGGCTGCAGGACCCGTTTGGGCTGAGGGCGTTCCCGCAGGTCCACGGGCCGGCCCTGGACGCGGTGGATGCGCTGGAGCGGGTATTGGGCATCGACCTGAACGCCGCCGCGGAGAACCCGCTGATCCACATCGACGAGGAGCGGGTCTACCACCACGGCCAGTTCTCCACCGCGTACCTGGCGCTGTCGTTGGACAGCCTGCGCGCGGCGGTGCACCACGTGGCCGAGCTCTCGGTGGCGCGGCTGAGCGACCTGGTGGAGCCGGAGCTGACCGGGCTGGCCCCGTTCCTCGCGGTCGGGCCGCCGAGCAGCTCCGGGATCATGATCTTGGAGTACGTCGCGCACGACGCGCTCGGCCAGCTGCGACACGCGGCCTCGCCGGTCACCCTGGGCACCGCGGTGATCTCCCGAGGGCTGGAGGACCACGCCAGCTTCGCGACCCAGGCGGCGCGCAGCACGGCCGCGGCGGTCAGCGCGTACCGCACCGTGCTGGGCTGCGAGCTGCTCGCCTCGGTGCGCGCGTTGCGGCTGGCCGGCTCCCCGCTGCCGGAGGCGCCGGTTGCCGAGGCGTTCGGGCTGGCCACCCAGCGGCTGCCGATGGTCGAGGACGATCACCCGCTGAGTGAGGAGATCGCGCTCGCCGAGCGGTTGCTGGAGGAATTCGCCGACTACTAGTCGAGCTCAGCTGCTCGGGGCGTGCACGCCGACCATCAGCGCGGCGAGGTCGTCCGGCCGGAGGAAGGACGGCGGGGGCGGCGGTCCCCAGTTGAACAGGCCCTTGGCGCCCTCCAACGTCTCCGGGGTCCACAGCTGGTCGTCCACCACGCAGTCCATGTCCGAGTAGTACTCGGAGAAGTTGCCGGCCGGGTCCTTGAGGTACCAGAAGAAGTTGGAGCCGGCGTGGTGCCGGCCGAGCCCCCAGATGTGCCGCTCCGGGTGGTCCTCCAGCATGGTCATCGCGCCCCGGCCGACCTCGTCCACGTCGTCCACCTGCCAGGACGTGTGGTGCAGGAAGCTGACCGGCGAGGCCAGCGCGAGCACGTTGTGGTGGTCGGTGGAGCAGCGCATGAAGGCGCCGGCGCCGGCGATCCGGTCGGAGAGCTTGAAACCGATGCCGTCCAGGAAGAACCGCTCGGTGGTGGCCACGTCGGTGGTGCCGATCACCACGTGGCCGAGCTTGCGCGGGCGGACCGGGGCGACCCGCAACACCCCGGGCGCCCGCCCGTCCACCCGCTCGAGCCGGCCGGGGCCGTTGTACGGGGTGGCCGCGACGGTGTCCTGCTCCAGCCGGGGGCCGATGGCCAGCACCGCGCGTGCCCCGGTGGCCGGTTCCACCGCGCTGAGCCGGTCGCCGTCCCGGGCGGTGGGCAACCCCAGCGCGGCGAGCTGGCGCGCGACCCGGTCCAGGTCGTCCTGGTTGTCCACGCCGATGGTCAGCTCCACCAACCGGCGTAGCGGGCTGTAGACCAGGCGCAGTTGCTCACCGCCGTCCAGGGTGCGCAACCCCCAGTCGCCGGAGTCCTCGCGGACGCCGGTGAGCCCGAAGTCGGTGTAGTACCGCGCGGTCTCCTCGACGTTGGGCACGCCGATGACGACCTGGGACAACCGGTGAAGTGCCACGCTGCTTCCTCCTCCGACCAAGCCGTGAGTGGCGAGTGGTCTCCCGAGACCACTCGCCACTCACGGGTTACGCGCTGACGAAACGTTGGCGCAGTTCGCCGATACCGGTGACGTAGGTGACCAGCTCCTCGCCCGGCTGCAGCCACCGCTGCGGGTTGCGGCCCAGCCCGACGCCGGCCGGGGTGCCGGTGAAGATGACGTCACCGGGCAGCAGCGGCAGGGTCGCGGACAGGCCCTCGATCAGCTTCGGTACCGAGAAGATCAGCTGGCTGGTCCGCCCGTGCTGCACGGTCTCGCCGTCGATCGCGCAGCCCAGCTCGAGGTCGTCCGGGTTGTCGAACTCGTCCACGGTGACCAGCCACGGGCCGATCGGCGCGAAGCCGGGGAACGACTTGCCGATGCTGAACTGCGGCGCGGGGCCCTCGATCTGCCGGATCCGCTCGGAGATGTCCTGACCGACGGTGAGCCCGGCCACGTAGGACCAGGCGTCGTCGGCGGACACCTGCTCCGCGCGCCGGCCGATCACCACGACCAGCTCGACCTCCCAGTCGGTGTGCCCGCCCGGCGGCAGCGTCACCGTGGTCACCGGACCGGAGATCGCGGTGCGGAACTTGGTGAACACCGGCGGGAACTTGTCCGGCACGCCCAGGCCGGACTCGGCGGCGTGGTCGGAGTAGTTGAGGCCGATGGCGAGCACCTGGGCCGGTGTCGGGGTGGGCGCGCCGAGATCGGCCGCGTCGAACGGCGTCGCGCTGCTCAGGTCGGCACCCTGGGCCCAGCCGAGGAAGTCCTCCCAGACGTCGTAGACCGCCTGCGGGTCGGCGCCGAAGCGGCCGCCGCTGGCTTTCTCGACATCAACCGCGCCCTGTTCGGTGAACAGGGTCAGCCGGCCGGACAGGTTTCCGATGCGCACTGGTGCTCCTTCAGATGATGGTTGAGCGGGTGGCGATCTAGACCAGCGGGCTGACATCCCCCCGGATGCCGAGCAGCGCCTTGCCGTAGATCTCGGTACTGATCTCAGGGTGGACCACCGCGTGCCGGCTGGCCACCTCACTGTCCCGCCAGATCCGCTGCAGCGGGCTGGCGTCGGCGAAACTGGACGCGCCGTGCGCGGAGACCAGGATGCGGATGGCCTCCCTGGCGTAGGTGACCGCCACCCCGGTGTCCATCCGGGACTTGGCCCGGGCGTCGTAGTCCGGGAACACCTCGTGGAACGCCGCTTCGTCGATCTCGGCGGCGGCCCGGTAGGCGTGCAGGTGCGCGGAGTCGACCAGCGAGGCGGCCTTGGCCACGGCCAGCTGCACGGTCGGGGCGCTCACCTGGTTCTCGTAGAAGGTGTAGGTGATCGTGCGCTTGGGCGCCTTCTCGATCACCAGGTCCAGCGCGGCCTGGGCCAGCCCGAGCTGCGGGCCGGCCAGGATCAGCGCGGCAACCGGGATGAACGCCGAGCGGTAGAGCCGCTCCTCGGTGAACGGGGTGGCCGGGTTGCCCTGGATGGCCTGCACCACGGACAGGTAGCGGTGGGCCGGTACGAAGACGTCCTGGGCGACCAGGGTGTTCGACGCGGTGCCCTTCATGCCGGCCACGAACCAGGTGTCCTCCACGGTCACCTGGTCCATCGGGATCAGCACCAGGCCCTGGTCACGGGGCGAGCCGTCCGGGTTGGTCAGCGGGACGCCGACCAGGGCCCACTGCGAGTGCGCCGAGCCGCTGGCCCAGCCCCACCGGCCGCTGACCCGGTAGCCGCCGTCCACCTCGGTGGCCGTCCCGGACGGGGTGAACACCCCGGCGACCCGGTTGTTCGGGTGCTCGCCCCAGACGTCCTGCTGGGCCTGGGCGGGCCACAGGCCGGTGAACCAGGCGCAGACGTTCATCAGGCTGGTCACCCAGGAGGTGGAACCGCAGCCCCTGGCCAGCTCGCGGGAGACCTCCAACTTGGTGCGGATATCGGTCTCCAGGCCGCCGAACCGCTTCGGCCGCATGATGGACAACAACCCGGCCTCGTCGATGGCGGTGATGTTCTCCTCGACCACCTGGCGGTCCTCTTCGCTGCGCCGGGCGTTGGCGGCGAGCAGCGGGACCAGCTTGGCGGCCCGGCCGACCAGGTCGGCGCGCAGTTCGCGATCCGTGTCGGTGGCGCTGGGACGGTCCAGGATTATGCTCATTGCCTTCTCCCGGTTGGCCGCGGTGGGATGCCGCGGCGGGTGCGGACCGTCGCGGCGGCGCGAAATCGGTGTCAAGCCTGCGTGGGCAACCCTCGATATGTCAAGGCGTTTTCAACATTGCTGGGGGATGCCGAACATGATTGACTCTCGCGCATGAGTCGCAGCGGCGTTCCCACCCGCGCTGAGCGGGTGTACGTCGAGCTGCGCTCGGACATTCTGGCCGGCCGGCGCCATCCCGGGGAGCGGCTGCCGTTCGCCGACCTGTCCGCTCGGTACGGCGCCAGCATGGGCGTGGTGCGCGAAGCGCTGACCCGGCTGGCCGCCGAGGGCCTGGTGGAGTCCGAGCCGCAGTACGGCTTCCGGGTCATGCCGGTGTCGCCCGATGACCTGCGACATCTCACCGAGGCCCGCCGCGCCATCGAGCCGCTGGTGCTCCGGCTGGCCGTGCAACAGGGCGGGCTGGCGTGGGAGGCGCAGGTGGTGGCCGCCCACCACCGCCTGGCGCGGACCCCGCCGAGGGCCGCGAACGACCCCGACCGGGTCAGCGAGCAGTGGGCGGAGGCACACGCCGAGTTCCACCGCACGTTGCTGATGGGCTGCCCGAACCCTCGGCTGCGCGCGGTGGCCTCCTCGCTGCGGGACGCCACCGAGCTGTACCGCCGCTGGTCGGCGACCCTGGACCAGCACGAGCGGGACGTCCCTGGCGAGCACCGCGCCATGCTCGACGCCGTGCTGGCACAGGACGCCGAGGCCGCGGCGGAGGCGCTCAGCGCGCACATCCAGCACACCACCGACCTGCTGCTGGCCAACGCCGTGGTTGTGCAGGCGACCGTCGACGACTCCGCCATCGACCCGGTAGTGCTCAGCCCGTGAGTGGTTAGCGTTGCTATAGCAACGCTAACCACTCACGGGTCCTCAACTGCCCTTGCCCAGGCGCAGCGCCACCACCGCGCCGGCGGCCACCAGCACGACGCCGCCCAGCACCCACGGCCAGGCCGGGATGCCGCCCGAGCCGGACTCGTCGGACTGGTCCTGGGCGGCCGCCGCCGGTGCGCTCGGCGCCGACGAGCTGCTCGATGCCGACGAGCTGCTCGCCGCCGCCTGAGCGGAGTTGCTTGCAGCCGCCTGGCCGGCCGGGACGCCGTGCCCCGGGCCGGCCTGGGTGAGGCTGAACCGGATCGCGCCGCTCACCGGGTGGCCGTCGTCGGAGACGATCCGGTAGCCGATGGTGTAGGTGCCCACTGGTCCGAGCGGCTGCACCGGCGCGCTCACCGTGCTTCCGTCCACCGACGAAGGACCGCCCTCGTAGTGCTCGCCGTCCGGGCCGACCACGGTGATGGTGCTGAAGTACTCCTTCACCGGCAGGTCGAAGGTGAGCGAGACCTTGCTCGGCCCGGTGGCCAGGCTCGCCCCGTTCGCCGGATCGCTGCCGACCAGGATGTCGTGGGCGAACGCGGTGCCGGTGCCGAGGAACAGCGCTGACCCGGCGAAGAGCCAGACCAGCAGCTGCCGGTGGAGTGCTCGCATCAACCGCTCCGCCCGATCCGTCGGGTCCGGGCCACCGCGCCGGCGCCCAGTCCGAGCCCGAGCGCGCCGACTACCAATCCGATCCCGCCCAGCCACCGGGCCGTGTTGTCGGCCCCGCCGCCGCTCTTCGCATCACCAGCGGCGGCGGTGGTGGCGCCGTGGTCGTGCATCCCGGCCGACGTCGCCTCGGTCTGCCCGGCGGCGGCCATGTCATGTGCGCCGCCGGAGCCGTCCACCAGCCGCAGCGTCGGGGCGGGGTGCTCCGGTTCCGGCCCGCCCGGGGTCTGCGTCTGGTCCCAGCTGACCACGGTTCCATCGTCGTAGGTCTGCACCGCCGGCATCACCAGGCTGTCCGTGTTGTCCGGCAGCGCGCCCAGGTTGACCTCGAAGTCGGCGAACTGGCCCGGGCCCACCCGCGTGCCGGGCTGCGCGGTCCAGGTGACGGTGTGCACCGCCTCGGTGACCTTGCCGTCGTCGGTCTCCACCGGCGGGTTCAGCGGGACCTTGGCCGTCGCCGCGGTCCAGCCGGGCATCGGCGTGGTGAGCACCGACGGGATCGGGTGATCGGTGGGCAGGGTGACCTGCAGCTTGACCGTGCCGGCGGTGGCCGACTCGGTCGGCACCCGGAATGCGATCTTCGCGTAGCTGCCCTTGGTGGCCACCCCCGGCTGGGCGGTGACGTGCGCGAAGGCCACCCCGGAGGTGACCAGGGCGAGTGCGGCGGCGCCGGCCACGACGAGCCCGGCGCGCAGCGGCGCCCGCCACGAGGGGCCCTTGGTTCTGGAGGTACTCATGGTTGTTCCTGTCTCGGGGTTTGCCCGCGCGGCGGAGAGAGGCGCGCGGCGGCCGGCGAGGGGTTCGCGCGGCCATGCGGTTGGGTGTCGGGGCGCCGCCGGGAGTTCGGGTCAGAGCCCGATGGCGGCTGGATGACCTGGTGGGGGGCCTCGGCGCAGGTGCAGGCGGCGGCCCAGCACGCCGCGCAGCCGGCGATCCAGCGGCCCGGTGACCGGAATGGTCGGGCCGGGCGGCCGGGTGGCGGGTGGCGCGGTGACCACCAGCGGAACGGCCCTGGCCAGCGCGGCGGCCACGGTGAACACCGCGTCCTCGGCGCCGGCCAGCATCGCCGAGGTGATCACCGTGGCCAGCGCGTGCGCGCCGAGCATGAGCAACGGGTGCGTGCCGATCAGCGCGGCCGCGCCGGTGACTGCGTTCCCGGATGGGCCGGCGTGCGCGAGGTGCGAGCCACCGAGGAGCTGGAGCAATCCGTGCAGCGCCAGCTGCGAGCCGCCGACCAGGATCAGGATGGCGAGCGGCCCCCGGCGGCGATCCGCCAGGGTGACCAGGAAGCCGGCGAGCAGCAGGCCCAACACGGCCAACAGCCCGAGGTCAGGGGCGACTCCGCCGGCGGCCAGGTGGCCGCAGTAGGTCAGCAGGGCGCACACCGAGGCCGCGGCGAGACCGCGCGCTACCCGCGCGCCGCCTCGAGTCGGAACCGGCCTCACCGCGGCAGCCTAACGGCCGAAGTCCCGGCCACGTCCACTGAGTCAACTAGACTGGTCAGGATTACGTCGCATTCGAGCAGGTCCCAGGTGGGTGACCGCTCATGGTTCAGCTCAACTGACCCCGAGCAGGCGGAGCAGTTCCGGCTCGATCCGGTCCAACTCGGCGGCCACCGCGCGGTGCGCGGCCCTGCGGCGCTCGGTCGGCATCATCTCGGCGGCGCGCACCGCCGCGGCCAGGTCGGTCAGCCGGGGTTCGGTGTCCGCGACGAACCGGGTGACGGCGCCGGCCTGATCGCCGGACCCGTTGAGCTCCGGCAGCGCCTGGGCGACCCGGGCGATCCGGGCGTGCAACGCACCACCCTTGCCGCTGTAGAGGCCCAGCTCGCCCGGAGCCACGCCGAGCCGGCGGGCGCGCCGGTCATCCCAGATGCCTCGAGCCGCCCCGGCCGCGCGCATCGCGATCGGGATCAGCACCGGCGCCAGTACCTTGCCCACCGCGATCGCCCGCTTGGCGTTGCTCGGGGTGACCAGGCCGCCCAGGTTCCGTTCCGCAGACTCGCCCGCTGCCGGGGCTGCCTGGGCCTTCCGCCGCTTCATGCGCGACACCCTAGTGCCCGAGATCGCCGCCGCGCCGGGCGTCCACGCTCCGACGCGCGATCACTGAGCGATGCGCCGGGACCCCGCTGCCCTGGCCGGTTCCGTCCACCCACCCGGGTGGCTGCCGGGTTTCCGGGGCGCCGGCCGCGCACGACTGTCGGACAGGGTCTCTACGCTGCAGTACGTGACGGTAATCGCGGGGCAGGTGGCGCTGGATGCGTCCGCCGTGTCCCGGTGCCGCCGCCGAGTGCACCTCGACCATGATCCGACGGCGGTCGCCGGCCCCCGGGCGCGGCCCGACCCGGCCCTCGAGCAGCGCCAGGCGGACGCGATCGCGCACCGCGCCGAGGTGGGCGCGCGGCTGGCCGCCGAGTTCGGGCCGAGTTGGCGGAGCGTGCCGGCCGGCGGCTGGGCCGAGCGGGAGCAGGCCACCTCCGCCGCGCTGGCCGCCGGTGTCCGGTACATCTGGAACGCGGCGCTCCCGCTGGACACCGAGGGCGCCCGGCGCGGCGATGTCGACCTGCTGGTGCGCGCCGAGGACGGCGGCTACCAGCCGGTGATCGTCGTGCGGCACCGGGTCACCGATCCCGGCTCCGGGGCGCTGACCACGCCGATCCCCGTGCTCAGCGCCGCGCTGGCCGAGTCCGATCCGGTCCGCCGGCCCCGCTCGCAGACCCGTGACCAGCTCCGCCTCGCGCACCTGACCAGGATGTTGCAGGCCACTGGGTGCGCCTCGGCGGCCACCGTCGGCGGGGTGATCGGGTTGGACGCCGACGTCGTGCTCTGGCACGACCTGGCCGCACCCACCTGGCCGGGCGGGCGCAGCACACTCGCGGAGTACGACGCGAGGTTCGCCGACCGATTGGCGGTGGCCAGCGCGGCGGCCACCGGCCAGCCCGCGCTGGCACAGCCGTCCCGGATCACCGAGTGCCGGCGTTGTCCGTGGTGGCCCACCTGCGAGACGGTGCTGGCCGACAAGAGCGACGTCAGCCTGGTGCTGCGCGGCGAGGACGCCATCGCGCTGCGCGGCGCCGGAGTGCACACGGTGGCCCAGCTCGCCGCGCTGGATCCGGGCGGCGCGGCGCCCTCGGTGCTGCACGGCATGCCGTTTCCGGATGCGGTGGCACTGGCCAGGGCGTGGCAGCGGGGCCTTCCGCTGGTCCGCAAGGTCCTCACCGTGCCGGTGATCCGGGCCGACGTCGAGGTAGACGTGGACATGGAGAGCTTCGGCGAGGCCGGCGCCTACCTGTGGGGCTGCCTGCTGTCCACGCCCGGCGGGGTGGACATCGGCGAGCCAACCGGCTACCGCGCGTTCGCCACCTGGGAGCCGCTGCCCACCGTCGACGAGGCGCGCTCCTTCGCCGAGTTCTGGGGTTGGCTGCGTGGCCTGCGTCAGCGATGTGCCGAGCGCGGGCTGAGCTTCGCGGCGTACTGCTACAACGAGCAGGCGGAGAACCGCTGGCTGCTCGCCTCGGCGGACCGGTTCGCCGGCCGCCCCGGGGTGCCCGACCGGGGGGAGGTCGCGGCGTTCATCTCCTCCGGCCGCTGGGTGGACCTGTTCGCCGTGGTCAGCGAATGGTTCCTGTGCGCGCACGGCAAGGGGCTCAAGCGGATCGCGCCGGCCGCCGGGTTCGCCTGGCGGGATCCGGAGGCCGGCGGCGAGAACTCGATGCGCTGGTACCGCGCGGCGGTCGGGCTGGACGGCAGCCCACCGGATGACGGTCAGCGCGAGCGGCTGTTGCGCTACAACGCCGACGACGTGCACGCCACCCACGTGCTGCGGGAGTGGATGTGCTCGCCGGCCTTGGCCTCGGTGCCGTTGGCCAGCGAGCTATGAGGACGCGCTAGCGGCTGGTCCTCTCCGGTCGGCGCGGAAGCTTCCAACCGGGCCGGACGAAGTGGCAGGTGTAGCCGTTGGGGTAGCGCTCCAGGTAGTCCTGGTGCTCCGGTTCGGCTTCCCAGAAGGGTCCGGCGGCGGTGACTTCGGTGACCACCTTGCCGGGCCAGAGGCCGGCGGCGTCCACGTCGGCGATGGTGTCCTCGGCGGTCTGCCGCTGCTCGTCGCTGGTGTAGAAGATGGCTGACCGGTAGCTCATCCCCACGTCGTTGCCCTGGCGGTTCTTCGTGCTCGGATCGTGGATCTGGAAGAAGAACGCGAGCAGATCCCGGTAGGAGATCTGCTCCGGATCGAACACGATCGCGATCGCCTCGGCGTGGGTGCCATGGTTGTAGTAGGTCGCGTTAGGCACGTCGCCGCCGGTGTACCCGACCATGGTGGAGACCACGCCTGGCTGCTTGCGGATGAGGTCCTGGACCCCCCAGAAGCACCCGCCCGCGAGGATCGCCTTGTCGAGGGTTCCGGTCATCAATTCGCTCCTTCGTTCGGCCCTGTGCACAACGCCCGGTAGGTGCCGGAACTTCCCGGCGTGCTCGCCGACCGGGACGACGCGGGGCGCGGCCACCGGCCCCGTGCCCGACCATCGTCAGTCGCGCGTCCACAAGCGGTCAAGGTCCTACAGCGGCTTGTGGTAGATCACGAAGTCGCAGGGGGTGCCCAGTTGCGGGGCCAGGTGCGGATAGGCCTCGTCGATGGTGCCCCGGCGGACGATCCGGTAGCCGATGCGGTGGTACCAGCCGGCCAGGAACTCCTTGGACGGATGGGACCATTGCCTGGGTACCAGCAGTTCCAGCTGCATCGTGTGCAGCCCGGCCCGCGCGCAGCTCTGCTCGGCAAACCGGACCAGGTCGCGGCCGATGCCGGCGCCCCTGCGGTCCGGGTCAGCGGCCAGCATGCCGAACTCGCCGACGCCGCCATCCAGTTCCTGTACCCGCGCGCAACCCACCAGCTGGCCGTCCAGCCGGGCCACCACGATCTCGCCGGCGCGGGTCAGCCCGGCCACCTCAGCGACATCGGTCCGAGCCGCGCCGCCGCGCCACAGCCCGTCCTCGGCGACCTTGTATACCCGGTTGATCAGATCGGTGACCGAGGCCATCAGGCCGGCATCCTCGGCGGCCGAGGCGGGCAACCGCTCGATCTCAGACATCGTCTCCCCCCGCGGGTTGTCCTCGCAGCATCTCACCAAGGCTGGGGCGGCGGCGGTTCCGATGTCCGATCTGGTGCTTCTACGACCTACTCGAACACAGCGTCGTGGAACGCGATCTCGGCCTCCAGCATGCCGCCGAACCACTCGGCCAGCGCTGCGTCCGCGACCGCCGGCGGGATCAGGTCCACCTGTTCGGCCAGCGCGGCGACCCCGGCCCGGAACGGCTCGGCGGCATGCAGCGCCACCCAGTCGCGCACCGGGCCGGGCGGTACGGACCCTGCTTGGCGCGCCCGGGTGCACCAGGTGAGGTAGAGCGTCTCGGCGGCGAACAGCACGGTCATGATCGCCGGGTAGCCGCCGGCGCGGGCGGCGTCCAGCGCGAACTCGGACAGCCGTTGTGCCCGCTGGCTGGCCGCCGCACCGAGCTTGGCCGGCATCGGCCAGCCCGCGCGGGCCGCCCGGAAGTACTCGGCCTGCTCGGTGACCAGGGCGTGCAGCGCCACCCCGTTGCGGCGGACCGCCGGCCAGGCCGGTGCGTCCCACGCGGCGAACCCGTGCAGGCGGGCGGCGGTGACCACGAAACCTTCTTCGAGGTGCAGGTAGTTGGCGTAGGCCTGGTCGCTGATGGTGCCGGCGTGCACCTCGCGGACGAACCGCATCGCCAGTGCCCGGTCCAGTGCGTTCGCCTGGGCACTGAGCAGCTGAGCTGATCGAGTCACCCGGCCAGCCACTCGACCAGGCCGCCGAACACCTGCCGGTAGCCGTCCCACCGCTCGCAGAATGCCTCCGGCGCCCAGTGCGGCGAGCAGTCCGAGGTGAACACCCCGGCCCGGCCGGTGCCCCGCGACGCCACCGCGACCAGCGGGTCACCGCCGAGCGTGGCCAGCACCGACGTGTCTGGCCGGGGTCGGACCCGGTTGTAGCCGAGCAGCACCGGCCAGTCGCCTGTCACGCCGCCCAGGGCGGGGTGGCCGGGTTCGAGCACCTCGGCGCGCGCTCCTGCGGGTAGCTCCACCCGGTCGTCCTCGGCGAGCAGCTGTACCGGCAGCAGCTCGTGCAGCACGGTGTTGCGGTAGGCGGCCTTGCCCTCGAACCCGGTGAAGGACAGGTACCCGCCGATCATCAGCAGCCCGCCGCCGGCGGTGACCCAGTCGCGCAGGGTGGCCAGCCGGTCGGTGCCGGGGGTGGCCCGCTCGAATACCGCCGGGGCGAGCTGGACGGAGTTGGCACCGATGTCGGAGAGCACCACGACGTCGTAGTCGGCCAGCTCGGCGGCGGTGGACGGGAACTCGGCGGGCACCAGGTGCGCGGGCAGATGCGTGACCTGGTGGCCCCGGCTCTCCAGCGCCCGGCGCAGCGGTCCCACGCCGACCACATAGCTACTGGTGGTGAACGAGTCGACCCCCTTGATGTGGGTGGACTGGGTCACCCAGCTCTCGCCGGCGATCAGGACGCGAGTCATCGTGGGCACTCCTTCGGTGTGTGGGTCAGCCGGCGGCGGCGGAGAACAGCCGAGCGGGGTTGGCATGCAGCAGCTCGGCCGCCACGGCGGGGTCGACCCCGCACCCGGTCAGCCGGGCGAGGAACAGGGTGGGCACATAGCGGAAGCCGTTGCCGCCATACCGGGTGAGCATGGTCTTGAGGAACACGTCGTGACTGAGCAGCAGCTGGCCGCCGTGTCCTCGCTCGATCAGTCCGGCCACCGCGCGGGCGGTGTCACCGGGGGCGGGGGACTGGCCCTCGCCGGGGAACCGGTACGGCATGCCGACCATGTCGAACTCCAGCCACACCCCGCGCTCGGCGAGGGCGCGCTGGTAGTCGGGGTCGTCGCCGGACGGGTCCAGGTGGCACAGCACAACCGCGCCGGGCGGCACCCGGTACTCGTCCAGCACCAGGTCGAGCACCTCGTGGCCGCGGCGCTGCCAGCCGGGCAGGTGCACGTACAGCGGCACGCCAGTGTCCCGCTGCGCCCTGGCCGCCGCCCGCAGCGCGGTGCGCTCGTCCGGGGTGAAGTCCGGGGAGACGCCGATCTCACCGATCACACCGGGCGCGATGCCGGTTCCGCCGACGCCCAGGGCGAACTCGCCGACCAGCTCGGCGGCCAGGGCCCGCTCGTCAGAGCCGGCCAGGTGCGGCGGGTGGTAGCGCTGTAGGTACCAGCCGGAGCCCATCAACACCCTGACCCCGCTGCGTTGCGAGAGTTCCCGCAGCACGATGGGATCGCGGCCCAGCCCGGCGGGGGTCACGTCCACCACGGTGCCGCCGCCGGCCTCGCCGAACGCGACCAGGTCCTCCAGCACCGCCTCGGTGTCGTCCAGCGCGCAGTGGTCCAGGCAGGCGTACGGCTGCTCGCGCAGCAGCCAGGCCAGGCCCGGGGTCACCGTGGCCTCGCGCAGGAAGCGCAGCTCGGGGTCGGCCGGTTCGACCACCGAGCGGCGGGCGTCATTGCGCAGGTGCTCGTGCGTCAGGGTCAAACCGAGCGAGTCGCTGGGCACCGGGCCGGTGACCGTGTTGACCGTCGCGGGCCCGGTCACCGCCGGCCCGTCAGGTGTGTGACCAGGTCGCCAAGGGACCGGCCGCGCAGGTTGATCCAGATCGCGGCGATGAGCACCAGGCCGGTGATGATCGGGGCCAGGAAGGGGCTCACTCCGAGCAGGGTCAGCCCGTTGGCGATCATGCCGATGATCACCGCGCCGATGATCGTGCCGACCACCGTGCCCCGGCCGCCGAACAGGTTGGTGCCGCCCAGCACCACGGCGGCGATCACGGTGAGCTCGAAGCCCTGCCCGGAGTTGGACGACCCGGAGCCCAGCCGGGCGGCGGTGAGGATGCCCGCCGCGCCGGCCGCCAGCCCGGTCAACATCAAGGTGATCATCTTGATTCGCTGGGTGTTCACCCCGGCCCGGCGCACCGACTCCTCCTGCGCGCCGATGCCGTTGACGTAGCTGCCGAACCGCATCCGGGACAGCAGCACAGCGCCGAGCACCACCGTGGCGAGCGCGATCCAGGCCAGCACGGAGAAGCCGAGCCAGGTGGCGTCGCCGATCTTGGCCACGAACAGCCGCTTGTCGATCGGCACCGAGAAGCCCTGGGTCCACAGTTGGGCCAGGCCACGGATGACCGAGAGCGAGGCGAGCGTGACGATGAACGACGGGATGTGTTGATAGGCGGACAGCCAGCCGTTGACCAGGCCCCACACCAGCCCGGCGAGCAGCCCGGCGATGATCACCAGGGAGGAGTCCCAGCCGGCCTGCAGCAGCTCGGCGGTGCCGGCCGCGACAAAGGCGACCGTGGAACCCACGGACAGGTCGATCTGGCCAGTGGTGATCACGAACGTCATGGCCACCGCGACGATCAGCGTGATGGCGACCTGGGTGGCCAGGTTGGAGATGTTGACGAAGGTGAGGAAGTTCGGCGCGGTCAGACCGAAGATCGCGAACAGCGCGATCGTCACACCCAGCATGGCCACGGTCGCCTTGTTGGTGCGCTCCCAGCGCGAGGGGGTTTCGTTCCGCGTCGACTGAGCCGGTGTGTCCACTTGAGTACTCATCCTCACGCCACCTCCTCCGGGTCGGACGTTGGTTCGGTGCCGGACCGGGTGATCAGCGAGACCAACGTTTCGATGTCCAGCTCGCCGGCCGGCCGATCGTCCACGGTGCGCCCCTCGTACATCACGGTGATCCGGTCGCACACCTCGAACAGGTCCTGCAGCCGATGCGTGATGAGGATGACGCCGACGCCCCGACCGGCCACTTCGCGGATCATCCGCAGCGTCTGGCGGACCTCGGCGACGGCCAGCGCGGCGGTCGGCTCGTCCAGGATCAGCACCCTGGGCTGGAAGGAGACCGCGCGGGCGATGGCCACCGCCTGGCGCTGGCCGCCGGACAGCTCGCCGATCTCCTGGTACGTGGAGCGGACCCTTACGTGCAGGTCGGACAGCATCTCGGCGGCCGAGCGGTGCATCGCGGCGCGGTCCAGAAACGGCCCCCGGTGCGGCTCCCTGCCCAGGAACAGGTTGCTTGCCACGTCCAGCGTGTCGCACAGCGACAGGTCCTGGTAGACGATGCCGATCTGCTCCCGCCGGGCATCCGCCGGGCTGGCGAACCGCCGCTGCTCGCCGTCGATCCAGATCTCCCCGGAGTCGTGTTCCAGCGCCCCGGAGAGGATCTTCATCAGGGTTGACTTGCCGGCGCCGTTGTCGCCCACCAGGCCGAGTACCTCACCGGCCTCCAGCCGCAGGTCGACCCCGCGCAGCGAGCGGACCGCGCCGAACGACTTGGTGATACCTCTGAGGCTGACCAACGCGTGATCGGTCATCACTTCTCCAGGTAGTAGAGGTAGTCCGCCACGTTGGCCGGGGTGACGATCTGGATAGGCACCGGGATGTCCCTGGTCACCGGCCGGCCGCAGGCAAGGTTGATGGCCGCGTTCATCGCGTCGTAGCCGAACTGGAAGGTGTTCTGCTGCACCACGCCGACGATCCAGCCGGCCCGCAGCCCGTCCACGGCCTGCTCGGACAGATCCCAGCCGACCACCTTGATGCTCTTCGAGCGCTGCTGGCTGGTGACCGCGGCGGCCAGGCCGATCAGCGCCGGTTCCCCGGTGGCGTATGCGTAGGGCAGATCCGGGTTGCCGGTGAGCAGGTTCTCCGCCACGGCCTGGGCGTTCTCCTGGATGTTGCGCCCGTCCACCACCGTTTTGATCGTCATCCCGTGCCCGGTGACCTCGTCGGTGAACCCCTTCTGCCGCTCCAGTTGGATGGTGCTGTTCAGCGCGCTGACCACGCCGATCTCGCCCTTGCCGCCGCTGATCCCGAGCAGCTCCCTGGCCAGTTGCTGCCCGCCCGCCGAGTTGGCGACGCCGACCTGCGCGGACACCGCCGGGTCGTCCACCGTGGCGTCCACCGCGACCACCGGAACCCCGGCCGCCTTGGCGCGGCGGATGGCCGGGCGGATCCCGTCGGTGTCCACCGCGTCGACAATGATCGCGTCGTACTGGTTGGCCACCAGGTTGTCGATGGCATTGGCCTGGGTGGTCGAGTCGTCGCTGCCGTTCACGATCTGGGTCTGCGCCCCGGCCTGCTGGGCCACCCGTTGCGCGCCGGTGTTGATCTGGTTGAAGAACAGCGCCTGCAGGTTGATCGGGATGATCCCGATCCTCGGCTGGTGCCCCTTGACCTGACAGGACTGCGCCACCGTGGCCGGGGGCGGCGGTCCGGCCTTGGCCGCCTGGGACTCGGCCGCCATCTCCCGGCGGGCCGCCACGTCGCAACCGGCCATGGCCAGGGTCAGGGCGAGTGCGGCCAGCAGGGTTACCGCTCGTCGCATGGTCTCTCCTCTTTCAGCGGTGGTCTCGGCGGTCCGGGCCGCCTGGGTGCGCGGGGGTGATCCGATCGAGCGCGGTGAGCACCTGCTCGCGGCGGGGGAGGCCGTCGCGGGCGCCGGAGCGGGTGCAGGACAGCCCGGCGGCGACCGAGGCGAACCGGGCTGCCTGTACCGGCTCGGCGCCCCGGTCCAGCTCGGCGCAGTAGGTGCCGGCGAAGCAGTCCCCGGCGCCGGTGGAGTCCACCGCCGTCACCGGCAGCGCCGCTCCGTGGTGCCAATTGCCGCCGGGTTCGAACAGCGTCCATCCCCTCGGCCCGTCGGTGACCACCAGGTGCACCCGGTGGGTGCCGGCCGCCTGGGCCAGTGCGGCGTCGTCGCCGATCAGCTGGAGGGCGAGTGCCCGGCCCACGATCGCGTGTTCGGCCAGGGAGAGCGCTGCCCGCGCCGCCGCCGCGGTGGCGCAGCCGTCCAGGTCGACCAGCACGCGCGGGCCAGGCCGGCCGGCCAGCGCGGTGTGTGCGGCGGGGAACCGGTAGCCGTCCAGGTAGAACCAGCCGTCGGCGGCGGCCACCTGGTACGCCTCGGTGATCCGGGCGGTGTCCAGTCCGTCGTCCTGGCTGATGATGGCCCGCTCGCCGTCCGGGGTGAGCAGCACGATCGCCGTGGTCAGGGCGGCGGTGCGGGCGGTCAGGGCGGTGTCCACGCCGTCCTCGGCCAGCGCGCGAAGGAACGCCTCGCCGCGCGCGTCCGGGCCGACCACGCCGACGAACCGGACCTCGGCACCGACCCTGGCGGCGGCCGCCGCAGCGTTCGCGGCCATCCCGCCATCGCGTTCACGGACCTCGGTGGCCTGTATCCGGGCGCCGGCGCCGGGCAGCGCGGGGACGCTGACCGTGAGGTCCCGGTTCGCGTAGCCGCAGAACACGATCACCTCGGCTCCGCGCCCGCCTTGGCGGCCGCCGCGGTCAGCTCGCGCACCTTGACGCGGTCCACCCGTCCCCACCAGCGGCCGTTGTCCTTCACCGAGGACGCCACGATTACCCCGTCGCAGGCCGGCAGCAGCTCCCCGATGTTGCCGGCGGTGATCCCGGAGCCGATCACCACCGGCAGCCTGGTGTGCCCGGCGATGCCGTCAACCTCGTCCCGGGAGGCCGCGTCGCCGGTGCGCGAGCCGGTGGCGATCAGCACGTCGGCGTCGAAGAACTCGGCGTCCTCGGTCTGCTCGGCCAGCGTCCGGTCCGCCACGATCGCGTGCGCCCCGTGTTTGACGTGCACGTCGGCGAACACCTTGATCGGGCCGGCGCCGATCCGGTGTCGATAGCGGGTGGCGTGCGCGGCCTGACCCTCGATGATGCCCTCGTTGGCCACGTAGGCGTTCGCCCACTGGTTGACCCGCACGAAGCCGGCACCGGCGGTCCAGGCCGCCGCGATCGAGCACTCGGCGGCGTTGGACAGCACGGACACCCCGAGCCCACCGCCGACCCGCTCGCGCACCGCCCTGGTGACCACGGCCATCGCGGCGGCGGTCTCGTAGCCGTGCTCGCCCGGCTTGGGGAACGGGATGTCCCAGTGGTTCTCCACGATCAGCCCGTGGCAGCCCCCTTCGGAGTAGGCGCGCGCCTCCTCGACGGCGAAGGTCTCGATATCGGCGAGCGGCGTGCCGGTGTAGTGCGGGCTGCCGGGCAGCGGGGGCAGGTGGACCACCCCGATGACCACCTTGGCGGTGCCGAACAGCTGCTGGATGGCGTTCGGCTTCGGCGGGAACACCCCCAGGGCACGTCCGTCCACCCTCACCTCGGCCATTTTGGCGCTCCTTGTGTAATCGATTCCACAAGTCTGTTGGCGAGACGTTAAGGACGTATCCGCAGGTAGTCAAGGGGCATTCTGCGTGAACTCGCGGCTTAGCTGCTACGTTGTAAGCCGTTTTGTGTTGCAGAGAGGTAAACGATTGCATCGGGTGACCATCGCCGAGGTGGCGGCCCGTGCCGGGGTGTCGACGGCCACCGTGTCGCGCGCGTTGTCCGGTCGCGGGCCGGTGTCCGCCGAGGTCGATCGCCGGGTCAGACGGGTGGCGGGGGAGCTCGGCTACCAGGTGAACCCGATCGCCCGGGCGTTGCGGAACAGCCGCACGGACACCGTCGGCATGGTGGTGCCGAGCATCGGCAACCCGTTCTTCACCTCGCTGGTGCGCAGCGTTGAGCACGTACTGGAACGCGGTGGCAAAGACCTGTTCCTCTGCGACGCCCAGTCTGACCCGGTGATCGAGGCCAAACGGCTGGCCTCACTGGTCGCCAGGAATGTGGACGGCATCATCGTCAGTCCGACCCACGGCATGGACAGCGCGGCGGCGGTCGCGGACACGGCAGCCCACCTGCCGCTGGTCCAGCTGGACAGGTTCGTGGACGGCACCAGCACCGACTGGGTCGGGGTGGACGACCTCGCCGCGATGCGCCTGGTTCTCGATCATCTGTATGCCGGCGGCGCGCGTTCGGCGTCCTTCGTCGGCTCCCGGGAGACCAACTCGTCCAGCGAGCAGCGGCTCAGCGGCTTCCGGCGGCGGGCGGGTGAGCTAGGTATCGCCGTGGACCAGGCGGCGGTCCTGCTCGGGGAGTTCAGCATCGAGTGGGGCGAGGAGGCGGTGGCTCGGCTGGTGGCTGCCGGCCCGCTGCCCGAGGCGATCGTCTGCGCCGACGACCTGATCGCGCTCGGGGTCACCCGGGCCTGCCGGGCGCATGGCGTCGAGGTGCCCGGCCAAGTGCAGGTCACCGGGTTCGACAACATCGACTTCTCCCGGCTGAGCGAGCCCGCGTTGACCACGGTGGACCAGCCGAGGGACCGCATCGCGGCGGAGGCTGTGCGGCTGCTCGCCGCCGCGAGCCAGGCCGATTCCGGCAGCCCCGGGCCGGCCGCGCACATCGCGCTCGCGCCGACCCTGGTCATCCGGGACAGCACCAGGGCGAGCTGAGTTGCCCTGGTCAGGCCCCGGTCAGCGGCTCCAGCCGGATGGGCAGGCCGTCGGTGGGCATCGGCCCGGTGCCGTAGCCGATGGGTGGGGCATAACCGGCGGGCACGCTCCAGCGGTAGCGCAGTAGCAGCTGATGCATGATCGCCTTGACCTCCATGGCACCGAAATGCAGGCCGATGCACTTGTGCGCGCCGCCGCCGAAGGGCGCCCACGCGTAGCGATGTATCCGGTCCTCGCGGCGGTCCTCGGCGAACCGGCCGGGATCGAACTCGTCCGGGTTGGGCCACCAGGTGGGCATGCGCTGGGTGGCGTATGTGCTGGTCATCAAGATGGTGCCGGCCGGGATGTAGTGCCCGAGGATCTCGGTGTCCACGATGGCCTGCCGGAACAGCCCGCCGACCGGCGAGTTGATCCGCATGGCTTCCTTCATCACCAGGTCCAGCGTGGTGAGCCGGTCCAGGTCCGGGTAGTCGATCGCGTCCTTGCCCAGCTCTTGCGATTCGGCGCGCAGTTTCTCCTGCCACTCAGGGTGTTTGCCCAGGTAGTAGCCCATCATGGCGAGCGTGATGGTGCTGGTGTCGTGCGCCGCCATCATCACGAAGATCATGTGGTTGACGATGTCGTCGTCGGTGAACCGCTCACCGTCCTCGCTCCGCGCCCGGCAGAGCACGCTGAACAGATCGTCACCACCGCCGGCCCGGTGCGCGGGCAGCCGGTCGCGGAAGTAGCCCTCCAGCAACCGGCGGCCGCGCAGCCCCCGGGCCCAGACGCCACCGGGGACGTTGGCCCGGATGTAGGCCTGGCCGCCGTGCACCGCGTCCACAAACGCCTTGGTGATCCGGTCGCTGTCCTTCTGGTCCGCGTTCTCGCCGACGAAGACCTCATTGGCGATGTCCAGGGTGAGCCGCTTCATCGCGGAGTAGAGCTCGAACCGCCGCCCGGGGCGCCAGCCGGCCAGGCCTTCGGCGATCCGAGGGTTCATCGCACGCAGGTAACCGACCAGCCGGGGCTGGGTGAAGGCCTCCTGCATGATCCGCCGGTGCGCCAGGTGCTCGTCGAAGTCCATCAGCATGATGCCCCGATGGAAGAAGGGGCCGATGAAGTACGCGTAGGCCGCCTCGTTCGCGAAGGCCTTGTCCCGGTTGGTGGCCAGGATCTCGGTGACCTCCGGGCCGATCAGCGTGACCACCTTGGTGCCGAGCACTTCGCTCCAGCTCACCGGGCCGTACCGGGCGAAGCGCCGGCGGCCGAACTCCAGGGTGTCGTACAGCACGCTCAGCGCATGGCCGATGAACGGCGGGCCGGCGTCACCCAGCACCGGCTTGAGCCGGGGATCCGGCGGCGTGGCCAGCGGGCGAACCGGCGCCGGCACCCGGTAGGCCAGCGCGGCGGCGGCCGACTGCACCTGTCTGACCAGCGCACCTGCCATGATCGGTCCTTCCGCCACGCCGAGGGGAGCCGCTTCGCACCCTAGCGGCCAAACTGTCGGTGCCGGCGGCGACAATGGCGGAATGTGGTTGGCGTGGGCCACGGTGCCGGTACCGGGGCCGATCGGAGCGCTCACCGTCGGCACCACCGAGGCGGGCGTCGCCCTGGTGTGCTTCGGCGCGGGAGCTGATTCCCGCCGCCGGGTGCTCGGTGCCGCCCAACGGCTGGGTGCCGAGGCGGTGTCGGATCCGGCCCGCACCGAGCACGCCGCCGCCGAGCTGGCCGAGTACGCGGCCGGGCGGCGCACCGCGTTCGCCCTGCCGGTGGACTGGCGGCTCACCTCGGGCGACCAGCGAACCGTGCTGACCACGCTGCACGAGTCGGTCGGTTACGGCCAGACGACCACCTACGGCGAGCTCGCCGTGCGCAGCGGCGCCTACCAGAGCGAGGGGTACCCCGCGCCACACCGGGGCCTGGCCGCCCGGCGGGTCGGCTCGATCATGGGCTCGAACCCGGTGCCGGTCATCGTGCCGTGCCACCGGGTGCTCGCCGCCGATGGGTTGGGCGGCTTCGGCGGGGGTCTGGAGGCGAAGCGCTGGCTACTTGATCTGGAGGGCGCGCTGCCGCCGATGCTCGATCTCTGGCCGAGTTGACCTCGGGATGACCGGCTCGGTGTCGTCGGATGGACATACGGCGTGTGACGGGGTCGCTGACGTGAGCGCCGACGCATTCGCATTGTCCGGTTGGGGCCCACCTCCTACACTGGTACTTAGGCAACCCTTAATTACGCATCTCATACGGTGCGCCGCCAAGGCCCGGCCTGGGTCGCCGCCTCGAGCGCTCCGCCCGTCAGGTTTGCGCGAGTAACCGTTGCCAGGGAACTTCCGGCACGGCATGTTCGTCGTAACACCGCCTTGCCGATCAGTTTGGTCCGTTAGTCCCTTCAGCCCCCAAAGGAATCCAATGACCGCAGCCCCAACCGCCTCCCAGACCACAGCGAGACCGGAGCTCGAGCCCGAACCGAAGAGCATGCTGGAACAGGTGTTGCTCGTCGTGTTCGTGGTGCTGCCGTTCCTCGCGGTGCTGGCCGCGGTTCCCCTGGCCTGGGGCGCCGGCTGGCTCGGCTGGAGCGACGTGGTGATCTTCACGGTGTTCTACCTGATCAGCGGGCTGGGAGTGACAGTCGGTTTCCACCGCTACTTCACCCACGGTTCGTTCAAGGCCAAGCGCCCGCTGCGTATCGCGCTCGCGCTGGCCGGCAGCATCTCGCTGGAGATGAGCGTCACCGACTGGGTGGCCACGCACCGCCGCCACCACAAGTACTCCGACGTCGAGGGCGACCCGCACTCGCCGTGGCGCTTCGGCAACGACTGGAAGGCGCTGACCAAGGGCCTGTTCTTCGCCCACGTCGGCTGGCTGTTCAGCAGCGAGCGCACCAACCGCGCGAAGTACGCCCCTGACCTGGTGGCGGACAAGGACATCGAGCGGATCCACCGCTTCTTCCCGCTGCTCGTCGTCGGCTCGCTGCTGCTCCCGGCGCTGGTCGGCGGACTGGTCACCTGGTCCTGGTTCGGCGCGCTGACCGCGTTCTTCTGGGGCAGCCTGGTCCGGATCTCGCTGCTGCACCACGTCACCTGGTCGATCAACTCGGTCTGCCACGTGTTCGGCGAGGAAACGTTCACCACCCGCGACCGCTC
>DATHIT010000551.1:0-6106 GCA_035489915.1 Pseudonocardia sp.
AAATGCCGCGCCAGGTCGAGGGCGTAGTCCTCGATCTGGCCGAGGCCCTTCTCCTTGGCGTAGGCGTACACGGTGTTCTTCTGGGTGTCGGTGGGCAGCACCCGGGACTGGTCGCCGACCAGGTGCGCGTCGGAGAACTCACCGCGCAGCGACGTCGAGACGTTCACGTCGCGGATCTCGTGGCGCGCGCCGTCCCGGTAGACGCGAACCACCCGGTTCTCCGCCTTGCCGTACTGGTTGGGGCCCAAGACGATCGTCATGCTCAGCTCCCTCGATAGGTGGAGGTATCGGTGCTCACGACCCCAACAGCCGTTCCAGCCGCAAGCGGTTGATCTTCGCCAGCTCCTGTCTGAGGACCGCGCGCTCGGTGGCCGGGTCGTTCGCCAACCGTTCGCCCAGCAGCTCAAGCAGCTCGCGCGCGCTCCGCCCGGCCGCCGACACCAGGTACACGTGACCGAACCGCCGCTCGTAGTCCCGGTTGCCCTCGGCCAGTCGCCGGCGCACCGAGTCCTCGGCGTCGGCGACCCCGGCCTGCTCCCGGCGCGACGACTCCGCACTGGCGGCGGTGAGCGGCTCACCGATCCGGGGGTGGCCCTGGAGCGCGATGTCCACGTCGTACTCGGTCATCGCGGCCAGCGCCACGTCGGACGCCTCGAGTACCTCGGCCACACCCCGGTAGGGCCTGCCGGCCAGCATCGCCCCGACCCACGCCGGCGACGAGCAGCAGGCCAGCAGGGCCGGCTCGAGCTCGGCGTCGGGCACCGCGTTCAGCGCGCCCAGACCGATGCCTGCGAGGGGCAGGGCCATGACTTGCTCCCGGTGGTACGCGGGCGTCGGAGCGCGCCCCATGCTCATTCGGGTCTCTTGAACTGCCTCGTCCGCGCGGTGTGGATCGGGTTGGCCTCGGCGACCAGGTCGTCGAACCGGTGGTTGGCGATCTTGGCGATCTCGATCAGCGCCGCCGTGTGCTCGTGCACCGGGGAGTTGTGCATCCGGGCCCATCCGCTTTCCAGGATCTGGTGACGGTCCCCCGCGTCGCGAACGCAGACGATGAGAGGCGTACCGAACCGCTGCTGGTAGGCGTTGGTGAGCTCGACGAAGGACTCGTGGTCCTCGTCGGTGAGCCGGGTCAGTCCGGCTGTGGCCTGGTCGCGGTGAGAATAGCTGCCGGCCTCACCTTCGCGTACGGCGTCGCTGCCCAGGGAGGGGTAGAAGCTCATCAGCTCGGTCTGTTCCTCGGGTGAGCTGGTGAGCAAGGACTCCTGCACCGCCGACCGAAATGCCTGGGTGTCGGCGAACGGACGCCGGTCATAGGCTCGTTCCACCACCCAGCGCGGGCCCTGGAACAGCGGGCCAAACGTGTCCACGAAGTCCTCGCGGCTCATCGAGTTGACGTCGTCCAGCCGCACCTGGCCCTGACCCGGCCGGCCAGCGAGCGCGGGACCTCGCCCGCCGCCGAGGTGATGGAAGACCAGGTTGAGCAGGATGGCGGTCAGGCTGCCGATCGTGATGCCACTGCCCAGGATGATCTGCGCCCAGGTCGGTACCGCTTTCGCGACGTCCGGCTGCACCGTGACCAGCAGCGCCAAGCCGATGCTGGTGGCAACGATGACGACGTTGCGGTGGTCGTGGAAGTCGACGCGCGACAGGGTCTGGATACCCACCACGGCCACCGTCGCGAACATGGCCAGCGCCGCACCACCCAACACCGGCGGCGGGATGCTCGCGACGACGGCGGCGACCTTCGGCAACACCCCGAGCACGATCATGAAGACCCCGGCGGCGACCACCACCCAGCGGCTCTTGATCCGGGTCAGCCGCACCAGCCCGACGTTCTCCGCGAAACAGGTGTACGGGAAGGAGTTGAGGACTCCGCCGATGGTGGTCGCCAGGCCGTCCGCCCGCAGCGCCCTGGCAATGTCGTCGCGGGTGATGCGCTTGTCGACGATCTCGCCGGTGGCAAACACGTCACCGGTCGTCTCGACCGCGGTGATCACCATGACGACGATCATGGAGACGATCGCGGCAAGGGCGAACTTGGGCCAGCCGAAGTAGAACGGTGTCGTCACACCCACCCAGGGGGAGCCGGCAACCGCCGAGAACGTCGCGTCGCCCAACGCCCAGGCCACCAGGGTGCCGACCACCAGCCCCACCAGCACGGCGACGGTGGCCAGGAAGCCACGGAAGAACCGTTGCATCAGCACGATGAGCACCAAGGTGCCGATCGCGTACGCCAAGTTCTGCCCGTTGGTCGGCTGCGGGTTGGATCCGCCGCCGACCACGTCCAGCGCGGCGACCGGTAGCAGCGCGATGCCGATGATCGTGATGACCGAGCCGGTCACCACCGGCGGGAAGAACCGGATCAGCCGGCTGAAGTACGGCGCGAGCAACAAGGTGAACAGGCCGGCTACGATGACCGCGCCGTAGATGTGCACCAGCCCCTCGGTGCCCCCGCCGGCAGCCAACCCGATGGCGATCATCGGCGAGACCGCGGTGAACGTCACCCCCTGCAGCAGCGGCAGCCGCACGCCGACCTTCCAGAACCCGGCAGCCTGGATGATCGACGCGATCCCGCAGGTGAACAGGTCCGCGTTGATCAAGTGGATCAGCTGCTCGGTGGACAGGCCGATCGCGCTGGCCAGCAGGATCGGGACGATCACCGCACCGGCGTAGAACGCGAGTACGTGCTGGAAGCCGTACACGGCGAGCTTCGGGACCGGCAGCACCTCGTCCACCGGGTGTTTGACCCCTCGGGACTGCTTCGGAGCCACAGTGGCGGAGGAGGACATGGGCCACCTCTGAGATACGGGGACGCGTCGGATCGAGAGGCGTCCGACTTTACTATTCTTCCATCTGGCGGAAGAACTATTCCTTATAGCGAAGGAGACTAGAACCGGCGCGACACGCCGTCAATGCTGCATTCGGGTCCGCGCCGACCTTGCATCCCGACTGTGACCACGGGCGGGCTTGGCGGTGCGCGCCGGCCTCAAATCCGCACCCCGCGCAGGCACGACGCGCCCAATGCGGCACCGGACTGGACCCTTGACGCCGGCAGCACGAGCGTTCACACTCTTCCTTCAGACGAAAGACTAATTCCATCTAGCGGAACTTAACGAGGAGATCTCCTGGCCATGGTCGACCGGACAGCTCAGCCCGAACGGACGATGGGCCACACCCTGTCCTACGCGGTGAACTGCTCGATCCTGTTCACCGAGCTACCCCTGCCGCGCCGGCCGAACGCCGTCCGCGCCGCCGGGTTCGACGCCGTCGAGTTCTGGTGGCCGTTCCCCGATGCGGTGCCCGGCGACCACGAGATCGATGCGTTCATCGGTGCGATCCGCGACGCCGGGGTGGCCCTGGTCGGGCTCAACTTCGCCGCGGGCGACATGGCGGGCGGTGATCGGGGGCTGGTGTCCTGGCCGGCCCGGTCAGCGGAGTTCCTGGACAACGTCGCGGTGACCGTAGGGATCGGCGCCCAGCTCGGCACCCGCGCCTTCAACGCGCTCTACGGCAACCGGGTCGACGGTGTGGCCGCCGAGGAGCAGGACGAGCTGGCGGTGCGCAACCTCGCGGCCGCGGCGGCGGCAGCCGCCGAGATCGACGCCGTCGTGCTGGTCGAGCCGGTCAGCGGGGCGCCGCGCTACCCGCTCAGGCACGCCGCCGACGCGATCACGGCGGCCGACCGGGTCGAACGCGCCACCGGCGCGACCAACGTCGCGCTGTTGGCCGACCTCTACCACCTGACGGTCAACGGCGACGACGTCGAGGCGGCCATCGCCAGATACACCGACCGGGTCGGCCACGTCCAGATCGCCGACCATCCCGGTCGCCACGAGCCCGGCACCGGGGAGATCGAACTCGACGGGCAGCTCACCGCCTTGCAGGCCGGCGGCTACGACGGCTGGGTCGGCCTTGAGTACAAGCCCAGCACCACATCGACGCAGAGCGTGGAGTGGCTGCCGCGCGCCCGCCGCGCCGCCCAGCACTGAACCGCAGGGGAGCACACCATGACCACCGTCGGATTCATCGGACTCGGCATCATGGGCCTGCCGATGGCCGTCAACCTGTCCACCGCCGGATTCGATGTCGTCGGCTACAACCGAAGCAAAGGCAGGGCCGACCAGCTCGCCGAGCGCGGCGGGCGAGCGGCGGGGACCGTGGCCGAGGCCGTACGTGGGGCGGACGTCGTGGTCACCATGCTGCCCGACTCCCCCGACGTGCAGGCCGTGCTGCTCGGCGAGGACGGGGTATTCGCCCACGGCAGGAACGGCGCCCTGGTGATCGACGCCAGCACCATCCGGCCGGACGTCAGCGCCGCGCTGGCCAGGGCGGGTGCCGAGCACGAGTTCCGGGTGCTCGACGCCCCGGTCAGCGGCGGCGAGCAAGGCGCGGTCGACGGCACCTTGTCGATCATGGTGGGAGGCGCCGCCGAGGACTTCGAGGCGGCCCGGCCGGTGCTGGACGCCGTCGGGAAGACCATCGTGCACGTCGGCCCAGCCGGTTCGGGCCAGACCGTCAAGGCGGCCAACCAGCTCATCGTCGCCGGCACGATCGAGCTCGTCGCCGAGGCGATCGTGTTCCTCGAGGCGCACGGCGTCGACACCGATGCCGCGCTGCGGGTGCTGGCCGGCGGGTTGGCCGGCAACGCGATCCTGGACCGCAAGGCGGCGAGCATGCTGGCGCGGAACTTCGCTCCCGGATTCCGGCTCGAGCTGCACCACAAGGACCTCGGCATCGTGCAGGCCGCCGCGCGGGAGGCCGGTGTGGTGATCCCGTTGGGCGCTGTCGTCTCTCAGCTGGTCGCCGCCCTGGTCGCCAGGGGTGACGGCGGCCTGGACCATTCCGGGCTGCTCAAGCTCGTCGAGGAGTTGTCCGGCCGGGGCCGACGGCCCTGAGCCCAGCGCTCCCCCCGCGTCTCTATTTCAGAAGGGCATTCCACGATGACCAAAATGACCGCCGCGCGAGCCGCCGTGGAGATCCTCAAGTGCGAGGGCGTCACCCACGCCTTCGGCCTGCCCGGCGCCGCGATCAACCCGTTCTATGCCGCGATGCGCGACAGCGGCGGGATCGACCACATCCTCGCCCGCCACGTCGAGGGTGCTTCGCACATGGCCGAGGGATACACCCGGGCGCGGGCGGGCAACATCGGCGTCTGCGTCGGCACCTCCGGCCCGGCCGGCACTGACATGATCACCGGCCTGTACTCGGCCACCGCGGACTCGATCCCGATCCTGGCCATCACCGGCCAGGCCCCGGTGGCCCGGCTGCACAAGGAGGACTTCCAGGCGGTCGACATCTCGACCATCGCCGCCTCGGTGACGAAGATGGCCACCACCGTGCTCGAACCGGGTCAGGTCCCGGGGGTGTTCCAGCAGGCCTTCCACCTGATGCGGTCCGGCCGCCCGGGCCCGGTGCTGATCGACCTGCCCTTCGACGTGCAGCAGGCCGAGATCGAGTTCGACCCGGAGACCTACACCCCGCTGCCGGTGTACCGGCCGGCCGCCAGCCGGGCGCAGATCGAGAAGGCCATGGCCATGCTCGCCCGCGCGCAGCGACCGCTGATCGTCGCCGGCGGCGGCATCGTCAACGCGGACGCCGCCGATCTGCTCGTCGAGTTCGCCGAGCTGGTCGACACACCCGTCATCCCCACGCTGATGGGTTGGGGCGCGATCCCCGACGACCACCGTCTGATGGCCGGTATGGCCGGCCTGCAGACCGCGCACCGCTACGGGAACGCGTCGCTTCTGGCGTCGGACTTCGTGCTCGGAATCGGGAACCGGTGGGCCAACCGACACACCGGAGGGCTGGACACCTATACCCAGGGCCGCACGTTCGTGCACGTCGACATCGAACCCACCCAAATCGGGCGGGTCTTCGCACCCGACTACGGCATCGTCTCCGACGCCCGCGCGGCACTGGAGCTGTTTGTCCAGGTCGCCCGCGAGCAACGGACCCAGGCGAGGACGCCCGACCGCGGCACCTGGGTGGCGGAGTGCGCCGAGCGCAAGCGGACGCTGCAGCGGCGCACCCACTTCGAGGACGTGCCGATCAAGCCGCAGCGGGTCTACCAGGAAATGAACCGCGCCTTCGGGCCGGACACCCGCTA
>DATHIT010000552.1:0-42371 GCA_035489915.1 Pseudonocardia sp.
ATCGGCAGCCACGTCAACCCGTACCAGGACAACCATCTTGCGCCAGGCGACCCGCCGCTGGTGGTCCAGCTGTTCGGACCGCAACTGTTCGGGGCGGCGAGCAGCGCCCCTCAACCCACCGGGGGCCGTTGATGCGGATACGTGGTGATCTGCTCAAGCTGACCGCCTTCGTGCTGGTCTCGGCGCTGGGGCTGGGGCTCATCTTCGTGGTGTTCGCGCAGTCCCGGTTCCGCGCCGAGCAGACGTACCACGCGCTGTTCGCCGACGTCAGCGGGCTGAAGAACGGGCAGCTGGTGCGCTTCGCCGGGGTCCGGGTCGGCCAGGTACAGGACATCTCGGTCGGCCCCGACAACGTCATCGACGTGGCGTTCTCGGTGCAGGACGACGTGCCGCTGATGGCCGGCACCCGGGTCCTGGTGCGCTACGAGAACCTGGTCGGGGACCGCTACCTGCAGCTGGCCCAGGGGCCCGGGCCGGTCCGTCAGCTCCCGGCGGGCGCGGTCATTCCGACCAGCCAGACCGCCCCGGCGCTGGACCTGGACGCGCTGCTCGGCGGGTTCCAGCCGCTGTTCGACGGGCTCAGCCCGCCGCAGGTGAACCAGCTCTCCGCCGACCTGATCGCGGTCCTGCAGGGGGAGTCCGGCACGGTGGACCGGGTGGTCGCCGAGACGGCCTCGCTGACCGGCACGCTGGCCGACCGGGACCAGGTGATCGGCAGCTTGATCACCAACCTCAACCAGGTGCTGGGCACCATCGAACAGCGGGACGGGCAGCTCTCCGGAACCCTGGACCAGCTGCAGGAGCTGATCAGCGGACTGTCCAGCGAACGGGGCAAGATCGGCGACTCGCTGGGTCACATCAACCACCTGGCCGATTCGCTGAGCTCGCTGCTGGACGACGGCCGGGACCCGTTGCGCGGCACCATCGACGAGCTCGGCCGCACCGCCAAGGTGCTCGACGACAACTCACACACCGTCGACTCGGTGATCACTCAGCTGCCTGACGCGTACGCCCGGCTCAGCCGGCTGGGCTCGTACGGCAGCTTCTTCAACTTCTACCTGTGCGCGGTCCAGGTAAAGGTCACCGGACCGGACGGGAAGCCGGTGTTCTCCCCGGAGATCTCCAGCAACTCGGCGACCACCAGATGCCAGGTGCCGTCGTGATCAGGTTCAGTGAGCGCGACCCGGTCCGGATCGGCGTCATCGGCACCGCCGTGCTGGTGGTACTCACCGTGCTCGCGGTCAACGTGGGCAACCTGCCGCTGATCAGCTCCGGCACCAATTACACCGCGCGGTTCGCCGAGGCCGGCGGGCTGGCGGTGGGCGACGAGGTGACCGTCGGCGGGTTCAAGGTCGGCGCGGTGCGCGAGGTGTCCCTGGAGCAGTCCCAGGTGGCGGTCCGGTTCCGGGTGTCCAACTCCGCCGTGCGGCTGGGTGACCAGACCGCCGCCGCGATCAAGACGGCCACCGTGCTGGGCACCCGCAGCCTGCAGCTCACCCCGCGCGGCGCCGCGGAACTGGCGCCCGGCGCGGTCATCCCGATCGAGCGGACCACCTCGCCCTACCAGCTCACCGACGTGCTCGGCACGCTCACCACCAAGGTGCGCGACCTGGACACCGGGCAGCTGGCCACCTCGCTGAACACCATCTCGGACACCCTGCGCGCGGTGACCCCGGACGTGCCGGCGGCGCTGGACGGGGTGACCCGGCTGTCCGGCACGATCAACGCCAGGGACGCCGCGCTGACCGAGCTGCTGCGGCACGCCGAGGGGGTCACCGGCGTGCTCGCTGAGCGCAGCGGACAGATCACCGAGCTGATCGACGACGGCGGGAAGCTGCTCGACGAGGTGCAGCGGCGCCGAGAAGTGATCAACGAGATCTTCCTGAACGTATCCTCGCTGTCCCGGCAGCTGCACGGGTTGGTCAAGGACAACCGCGACCAGCTGCCGCCGGCCCTGGACCACCTGAACAGCGTGTTGGACCTGCTGCAGCGCGACTCCGGCGACCTGGCCAACGCGATCCAGGGGCTGGGGCCGTTCGCCAGGGCGCTGGGTGAGTCGGTGGCCAGTGGCCCCTGGTTCAACGCCTTCGTGCCCAACCTGGTGGCCGGCAACCTCAGCCCGCTGCTGGACTACCTGCCGAAGAACTCCGGCCCGCCGGCCCTGGCGGCCACCCTGCCCAGCCCGCCCCAGCCTCGACCCGGCCGTCGGCGCGGGCTCCGGTCGGTTGATCCGGATGGCTCCGGTCGGTTGGGGTTGCGGCGCTGGGCGGTGGCCGCGGTGGCGGCCGTGCTGGTGGTCGCGCTCGCTATCGGCGCGGCGGTGGGTATCGCCGGGGCGCGGAGCAAGCAGCTCACCGTGTACTTCCCGAGCACCCTGGGCCTCTACCAGGGCGACGAGGTGCGGGTGCTCGGGGTGTCGGTCGGCGAGGTGGACAGCATCACCTCGGACGGACCCCAGGTGCGGGTCCAGCTGCACTACGACTCGGACGTCCCGGTGCCGGCCAACGCCGGTGCGGCGCTCGTGGCGCAGACGCTGGTCACCGCCCGGTTCGTCCAGCTCACCCCGGTCTACGCCGGCGGCCCGGTGCTCGCCGACGGCGCCCAGATCCCGGTGGAGCGCACCGCCGTACCGGTGGACTGGGAGCAGATCAAGGCTCAGCTGTCCCGGCTCACCACCGCGCTTGGGCCGCAGGGCGCCAACCAGTCCGGGGCACTGTCCGACTTCGTCACCGCCGGCGCCAACGTCGGCCGGGGCCAGGGCACCCACTTCCGGGAGACCATCGCCGCGCTGTCCAACGCGGTGGACACCCTCTCGCACAGCCGCGGCGACCTGTTCTCCACGGTGCGCAACCTGCAGGTGTTCGTCTCGGCGCTGCGCCAGAGCGACAGCCTGGTGGACGAGTTCACCAAGCGGCTGGCCTCGGTGTCCCAGCTGCTCAACGACAACCGGACCAGCCTGGCCGAAGCACTGCGCGAGCTGGACTCCGCCGCCGACGAGGTCACCGACTTCGTCAAGGACAACCGGCACGGGCTGCGCGACGCGGTGGACGGGCTGGGCGAGGTCACCTCGGTACTGGTCCGCCAGCGCAGCGAGCTGGAGAACATCCTGCACAACGCACCCACCGCGCTGGCCAACTTCTACAACATCTACGACCCGGCCAGCGGCTCGCTGACCGGGGCACTCGCCGCGTCCAACTTCCAGGCACCGGCCGAGCTGGTGTGCAGCGGCCTGGCCCACGCGGCCAGCCATGACCCCGAGCAGTCCACCGGCCTGTGCAAGCAGTACCTGGGGCCGCTGCTCAACGCGCTGGCCACCAATTACCCGCCCATCGGGGTGAACCCGATCGTCCGGGACGGCGGGGTGCCCCGGCGGGACACCGCGGCAGGCCCAGCGCTCCCGGCCGGTGGGCTCGACGCGCTGGCGCTGCCCGGGGCGGGTCCGCTGCCCGGTGATGCCCCGCTGCCGGGTGCCTCGCTGCCGGGCGCCGCCGGCCCGCCGGTGCCCGGGGCGGCCGAGCCGGCCGTGCCGGACGACCTGGCGGGCCTGCTGGTGCCGACCGGGGGGAGGCGGTGATGAGGCGCGCGTGCCGCGCCGCGGTGGTAGTGCTCGCGGCCGCCCTGGCGCTGTCCGGGTGCGCCTTCGACGGGCTCAACCAGTTCGCCCTGCCCGGTACCCAGGGGCGCGGCGACGGGGCCTACACGGTGCGCATCCAGCTGCGCGACGTCACCGGGGTGGAGCCGAACTCGCCGGTCATGGTGCGCGACGCGGACGTGGGCACGGTGACCGGGCTGCGGGTGGAGGGTGACCACGCGCTGGTCACGGTGAGCCTGAACCGGGACGTGTCGCTGCCCGGCAACGCCAGGGCGATGGTGGGCCAGACGACGGTGCTCGGCTCGAAACACATCGAGCTCGGGCCGGCCGCCGGGCAGCCGTCGGTGGGGCGGCTGGCCGACGGGGACACCATTCCGCTACCTCGCTCCGGCAGCTTCCCGCAGACCGAGGACGTGCTGGCGTCACTCAGCCTGCTGCTCAACGGCGGTGGGCTGGCCCAGGTCAGGACCATCACCACCGAGCTGAACGCCACCCTCTCCGGGCGGACCACCGACCTGCGCGGCCTGCTCGACCAGCTCAACACCTTCGTCGGCGGCCTGGACGCGCAGAAGGCGGACATCGTCAGCGCGATCGACGGGCTGGACCGGCTGAGCACCCGGCTCAACGCGCGGCGCGACACCCTGGGCAAGGCCATCGACCAGCTGGACCCGACCCTGCGGGTGCTCAACGACAACCGGGACCAGCTGGTGCACACGCTGGACGCGCTGGGTCGCTTCGGCGATGTGGCCGGCGACGTCGTCCGGGACAGCCACGACGATCTGGTGGCCAACCTGGACAACCTGGAGCCCACCCTGCGGGCGCTGGCCGACGCCGGCCGGGCGCTGCCGGACTCGTTGCTGCTCGCCGGCACCGTGCCGTTCCCGCTGACCACCTTCCGCAACGCGGTGCAGGGCGACTTCGCGAACATCCGGGTCACCGCCGACCTCACCCTGGACACCCTGGACCGGGGATTCCTGTCCGGGACTCCGCTGGAGGGCACCCTGTCCGGGCTGCAGGGCATCCTCAACCAGATGCCCGGGCCGGCCGCCCAGTCCGGGGACCCGCTGCTCGCCCCGCTCCAGTTGCCGATGATGGGGCCGCCCGAGCCCGTGCAGGGGAGGGCGGGCCGATGATCTCCCGGCTGATCCGCGTCCAACTGGTCGTCTTCGTGATCGTGACCGTGCTGGGTATGAGCGCGATGCTGCTGGTGTACGTGCGGCTGCCGGAGGTCCTCGGCCTGGGTGTGCACCACATGACGGTCAACTTCGCCCGCAACGCCGGGGTCTACCCGAACGCCAAGGTGCTCTACCGGGGCGTCGAGATCGGCCAGGTGGACGCGGTCAAGGCCACCCCGAGGGGCGCCGAGGTGCACCTGGTGGTGGACAACTCGACGCCGCTGCCGGCCGACTCCACGGTGGCGATCCGCAGCGTCTCGGCGGCCGGCGAGCAGTACGTGGAGTTCCTCAGCCCGACCGGGCGCGCGCCCTACCTGCCGGCGGACGCCACCGTGCCGCCGGAGCGCACCGTGCTGCCCACCGACATCGGCCCGCTGCTGGACCAGGTTCAGGCGCTGCTGGCCAGCGTGCCCACCGAGGACCTCACCTCGGTGCTGGACGAGGCGTACAACGCCTTCAACGGTGCCGGCCCCGACCTGGGCCGGCTGCTGGACGGCACCCAGGCTCTGGTGGCCGAGGCGCACCAGAACATCGGGCCGACCCGGACGTTGATCAACGACGCCGGTCCGGTGCTGGACACCCAGCTGGCCAACAGCGAGCGGATCCGCGCGCTGCTGCGTGACCTGGCCTCGTTCTCCGGGCGGGTGCGGGAAAGCGACCATGATCTGCGGTCCCTGTTGGCCCGAGGCCAGCCGCTGGCCCACCAGACCGACGAGCTGTTCCAGGACCTGCGCCCGACCGTGCCCATCCTGCTGGACAACATGATCAGCGTCGGCGAGGTCGGGGTGACCTATCACCCGGCGCTGCGCCAGGTCCTGGTGCTCTACCCGCTGGTGGTGACCGCGCTGCAGACCATCACGCTGCCGCTGACCGCGGAAGGCTCGGCCAACCTGGACTTCAAGGCCAACGTGAACTACCCCCCGCCGTGCACCGTGGGCTTCCTGCCGGTCTCCGAACGCCGCGACGTGGAGGACCTGTCGGTGACCAGCACCCCGAACGACCTGTACTGCAAGCTGCCGCAGGACGACCCGTCGGTGGTCCGGGGCGCCCGCAATGGGCCCTGCCTGGAGGTACCCGGCAAGCGGGCCGCCACCGTCGAGGAGTGCCGTGGGCGGGGCTACCGGCCGGAAGGCGTGAACAGCCCGTTCCCGCCCGCCGGGCAGACGCCGCCGCCGGAGCGCGAAGAGCGGCCGCCCGCCAGCATGGTCGGCTACGACCAGGCCACCGGCGGTTATTTCGGCCCCGACGGGCAGCTCTACGTCCTCGGCGGGCAGGGCACCGAGCACCGAGCAGGGGAGGCATCGTGGCGCGACTTGCTACTCGACCCGCTGGGGCAGTAATCGAGCCGGAGGCCGAGCCCGGGCCGGGAGCGGCGCGGCTCACCTCCCGGCGAGCTCTCGCGCTGGGTGCGCTGGCCGTGTTGGTGCTCGCCCTGCTGGTCGCGGTCGCCGTTCCGGCCACCCGGGTGCTGTCCGCCCGGTCGGCGGCAGTGGATAGGGCGGCCGCGCTGGACGCCGCCCGCCAGGAGACGCTGAACCTGACCACCATGTCCTTCCAGACCGCCGACCAGGACATCAAGCGCCTGCTGGACGGCACCACCGGGGAATTCCGCGACCAGTTCCAGCAGCGGATCAAGCCGTTCACCGACATCGTCCGGCAGGCCAAGGTGGTGACCACCGGAAAGATCACCGAGGCCGGGGTGGAGAACGCGACCGGGGACACGGTCACCGTGCTGGTCGCGGCCACCGCGCAGGTCACCAACACCGCCGCGCCGACCGGTACCCCCCGGGACTACCGGCTGCGGCTGACCGTGCGGCAGGTGGACGGACGCTGGCTGGTGTCCAACGTGGACTTCGTGCCGTGACCGACGAGGAGGCCGGAATCGTGCAGCAGGTCAGGCAGCGGGCGTCGCGGGTGTGGCAGGGGTCGGTGCGCTGGCTGGCCGGCAACGTCCGGCTGGTGACGATCGCGCTGCTGGTGACCGCCGTGCTGCTGGCCGGAGGCCTGCTCACGCTGTGGCGGGTGGCCGGGTATCAGCGCGACAGCCAGGCCGCCGGACAGGACGCGCTGGTGGCGGCGCGCGAAGCGGCGGTGGCCATGCTGTCCTACGACTACCGCACCGTGGACGGCCAGCTGGCGAAAGCGTCCGAGCTGGTCACCGGCCCGTTCCAGGGTGAGTTCCGGAACGTGACCAGCACGCTGGTGGCGCCGGCCGCGAAGCAGAAGCAGGTCTCCACGCACGCGCAGGTGGTGGCCGCGTCGGTGGTGGCCGCCGCGCCCGGCCAGGTCACCACGCTGCTGTTCCTCAACCAGACCACCCAGGGCGCCGGATTGCCCGCGCCGTCCATCAGCGGCAGCAGGGTGCGGCTGAGCATGACCGAGGTGGCCGGCCGCTGGCTGGTCGCCGCGATGACGCCGGTCTAGCGAGTGGCTCCGGCGGGCTGCAGCGCGACCTTGCCGACGACACCGATGCGCTGATGCTCGATGCGCCACTCGCCGTCGGCTCGGATGAGCCGCCAGGTGTACTCGACGGAGAAAATCCCGGAGCGGAAGAGCACGATCATCTTCATTACCGCGCTGGCCCGGTGGGTGTCTTCGAGCGTGGTGAGCACGTTCGTCGGATGGTGGCCGGCCGCGACCGGGGCGCCGTCGAAGAAGGCCCGCAGCTCGGCGGATCCGGACATGGTCCGGCCGTAGACGGCATCGGCGTCGAATACCCCGTCCGGGGTGAACAACCCGACCACGGCGTCCCAGTCCTTGCGGTCACACGCGATGGCATACCGGCTGGCCAGATCCTGTACCGCGATCTTGGCCGCCAACTCCTCCACACCGTCGTGAACCGAGCCCATCCGATTTACCGTCCTAACCTATATCGAATTATTGGTCGATCAAGGTTTACACTGCCCTTGCGAGCAGCGTAGCGGGCCTTTTATCGCTGTAACAACCATCGTCTTCATCGGAGGTCTCAGATGGGTCGTGTGGAGGGCAAGGTCGCCCTGATCACCGGCGCCGCGCGGGGTCAGGGGCGCAACCACGCGGTCCGGCTAGCCATGGAAGGTGCCGACATCATCGCCCTCGATGTGTGCGCCGACATTGATTCGGTGCCGTACCCGCTCGCCACACTCGAAGACCTCGAGACCACCGCCAGGCTGGTGGAGAAACTCGACCGCCGCATCGTCGCGGTACAGGCCGACGTGCGGGAACCGTCCGAGATGCGTGCGGCGATCGCCCGAGGAATTGACGAACTCGGTGGGCTCCATGTGGTGGTGGCCCAGGCGGCGGTCAGCTCGCTCGGTGCTGAGCTGGGCACTCGCGCGTGGGTCGACACCGTTGATGTGAACCTCGTCGGGGTGGTCAACACCGTGCATGCGGCGTTCCCATACCTGGCGGCCGGCGCCTCGGTGATCGCCACCGGATCGCTGGTCGCGCTGCGGCCGCGCAGGGCCTACGACAAGGCCGGCCCGGGTTCGGCGGGTTACAAGTACGCCAAGCTGGCCCTGGCCCACTACGTGCACGAACTTGCTACCGCCCTTGCTCCGGAGCGGATCAGGGTGAACGCGGTGCACCCGACCAACGTCGACTCGCCGATGCTGCACAACGACGCCACGTACCGCCAATTCCGTCGCGACCTGGAAAACCCGACCCGCGCGGACGCGGAGGAGGTATTCGCCACCGTCCACGCCATGCCGGACCCGTATGTCGATCCCGACGACATCAGCCATGCCGTCGTCTACCTCGCCTCCGACGAGTCGCGGTTCGTGACCGGCATGCAGCTGCGGGTCGATGCCGGCGGCTATCTGGTGGTCAACGAGTTCCGCCCATGAAAGAGCACTCGGCGGGCGACTACGAGGAAATCCGTCAGCTTGCCTACCGCTACGCCGAGGCGGTGGACAGCCGCGACCTGGCGGCCCTGGTCGCCCTGTTCGTCGACGACGTGCGGGTGGGAGGCCAGGCCCGTGGCCGCGAGGCGCTCGCCGCGTGGTTCGACCCGGTTCTGCGCACCTTCGGGGTGAGCATCCATTTTGTCGGCAACCACCGCATCACCTTCGACGGCGATGAGGCCAGCGGCGTCGTCTACTGCCGTGCCGAGCACGAAGTCCGCGACAGGTGGATCGTGATGATGATCCAATACTGGGATAGCTACGCGCGCCGCGACGGTGAGTGGCTGTTCGTTCGGCGCAAGGAAAAGGTCTGGTACGGCGCCGACGTCGTGGAGCGCCCGACCGGTCCACACAAGAACCAGTGGCCGGGACGTGAGCCCGTTGTCGCGGACCTGCCCGATGCATGGGAGAGCTGGGGCAAGTTCTGGGCGGCCGGAACGCACCAGTTGCCACCCACGGCTCGCCCGGGAGGATGACGTGCATTTCACCGTGCAATACCCCCTCGCGCAGCACGGCTATGACCCGAAGTACCGGGATCCGGAGGTAGTCGCGTGTTTCGCTCGCACCGCCGAAGAAGTCGGGTTTTCGGCCATCGCGTTCAGTGACCACCCGGCCCCCTCGGAGAAGTGGCTGCGGGTCGGCGGGCATGACGCCTTCGACCCGTTTGCCGCCCTCGGCTTCTGCGCCGCGGTTACCAGACGGATGCGATTGATGACGCTGCTACTCGTGCTGCCCTACCGCAACCCGATGCTGGCGGCGAAGGGCGCGGCAACGGTGGACGCGCTTTCCGGTGGACGACTCGTGCTCGGCGTCGGCAGCGGGTACCTGCGCTCGGAGTTCGCCGCCCTGGGGGTGGACTTCGCTGAGCGTGGTGCGCTGTTCACCGAAGCGGTCGAGGCGATGCGCGGGATCTGGACAACCGACGAGTTCCGCTTCGAGGGCCGCCATTTCACCGCGTTGGCCCAGACCGCGCGACCCCGCCCTGCTCAGCGTCCGCATCCGCCCCTGTGGCTCGGTGGCAACAGTGTCGTGGTGCGCAGGCGGGTCGCCCGGTACGGGCAGGGCTGGACTCCGCTGATCAACGACGAGACCACCGCCGCGACAACCCGGACCGCGATCATCGACACCCCCGCGCGACTGGCCGCCGCGATTGCCGAGGTGCGTGGTTATGCCGAGGATCTGGGCCGCGACCCGGCGGAGATCACCGTTCAGGTCGAGTCGAGCGACGGCCGCACGTGGGCGGACGAACCGGTGCTGGACCGCCACCATGAGCGGGTCGGCGAACTGGCGGAGGCCGGAGCGAGCTGGTTCGTCGTCGACCCGCCGGCCGATGACGCGGAAAAGGGCCTGGACGCGCTGCGCCGCTACGGAGCCGAGGTGATCGAACCCCTAGCCCGATGACCTCGCCCTAGGTCCGCTGATTCCCCTCGACGAACATGGCGAGCTTGTCCAACGCCATCCGGGTACCCACCTCGTTGTCGGCGGCGGGCACCGCGTCCGGGATCCCGTCGTGCCGGATGGTGACCAGGGTGCCGCCGCTCTCGGCGTCGGCGAGCGTCGTTGTCATGGTCATCTCGCCGCGCAGTTCCGCGGCCGCCGCCTCGAACTCGAGGACTTCGACCACTTGCTCGTCGGGCCGGAGCCGCACGAAATGGCCGTGGTAGGTGTCCGTGTGCGCGGCCGACTTGCCGGTTCCGGTCGGCGCATCGTAGGTGAGCGAGATACGGAAGAAGCCGCCTTCGCGCGCATCGAACTCGTGCACCTCGCAGGTCATGCCGGTCGGCACTCTCCACCGGGCAATCGCGCCGGCATCGAGCAGCGCGCGGTAGACACTCGAACGCGGGGCGTCGACCTCCCGGGAGGCCTCTGTCGAATACACACTCGCAACCTAGTTCGACTGGTGGGGCGGGGCGCGCCGTTTTCGGCTCGCACAGAGCGGCCGCGGCCCGTGCAGACTCTGTGGGGTCTGCGCCGGCGGCATGGGGTCTGCGCGAGCGGGTTGCGGCCTCGGCTCAGGCGCTGGCTGGCGGCGGCTCCAGGGGCTGCCACTTCTCTTGGACCTGAATGGTTGGGCCGAGCAGTTGGGCCAGTGACCCAGCCAGCGTGGGGGCGTACGAATCCTTGAGGACCACCTCGGATCCGTCCGGTATGGCCAATCGCAGCGACGTCTGTTGATAACCCGTGTCGGTGTCGCCGGAGTGGTCCACGGTCACCGCGGTCAGGTCAGCGACCGGCACGGTGCGGGTGGCGAGCTTGCTCCGCAGGCGTACCTGTTCGCTGGTGAACCGCGCGGTGTGTACCTCGTGACGGCCCGCGACGGCGCCCAGCACGGCGCCGACCACGACGCCGAGCACAACGAGAGCGAAAGTCCATACCAGTGGCGTCGAGAAGATCACGAAAGCCAGTACGCCGGCGATGGTTCCGGCGGTGAGGCCGGCGAGCCCGCCCGGGGCACATCCGCCGCGCCCCGCGACGTGGTGCCAGGTCACGGTCTCCTCGTCGGTCACATGCCGGGATGATCCTCGTTCTGGTGTGAAGAGGGACGAATATCGACCGTGTACTCACCGAAACTCGGATCACCCGCCCCTGCCAACCCGCGCGGCCACCCACCGCGCGAAGGCGACGACACCCCGCCCGAGCGCGCCCCGCCACCGGATCAGCGCGGCCACCGCGGCGACCGCCGTGACCGGCGCCGCCACACCCCACACCGCCGCGCCGGTGGACACGCTGGTGTGCAGCCACCACGCCGCTCCGGCCGCGACCCCGACACCGATCAGTCGAAGGATCGGCGGAGCCCGCGCGGACCAATCCCTGCCCAGGTCCCGGGCGAGCTCGTGGGGGATCAGCCGCAACATCAGGTCACCGGCCGCCGCGACCACCCCGCCCCAGAACACCAACCCGGCCAGCATCGGGTGACCGGCGAGATCCGAGGCGACAAAACCGGCAAGCACCCCGGCCAACAGCTGACCGGCGAGACCCAACAGCCGGCTGACCCGCTCGTTGACCCTCACCCGCAGCCGGGCCAGCGCCGTCTTGATCACGTGCCACAACCAGAACGACGCCCCGACCACGACCACCGCGGTGACCACGGAGATCACCAGAACCGAGCCGGCGCCGGACGCCGGCTGACCGAGTTCCGCGGCCTTCGCCTCGGTGGTGGTGACCAGCATCAGCAGCGGTCCGGTGACCAGCACGAACGGGGCCCGTCGCCACAGCGGTGTGCTCGGTCCGCCGGCGTTGAGCGCCCTGGCCAGCTTGGCGGCGTGGGCAATCGCGGCGGTGTGAATCGGCGTGCCACCGGCCTCGGCGAGCACCTCCCACCGGGAAACTGGCCGGTGGCCCGGCGCACGGCCACCCCCGACCACCAGTTGCGTCCCGACCACGGGACGGTCGCCCTCCCGCCGGGCCAACGCCATCGCCCTGGCCAGCAGCAGCGCGCGGCCCACCCGGTCGGCGTGCGCGTCGTGCCGGTGCCCGTCGTGCTCGGCGCCGCGGATCCCGCCGGGCAGGTGGAAGTCCCGCTCGTGGGCCAGCAGCTGGTACCACCAGCTCGCCGGCAGTCGGCCGGCCGCGATGTGCCCGGCGATCTCCTTGAGCATCGCCCGGGTGATCACCACGACCCCGTCGCGGGCCGGCGCGACCGAGGGGTCCCGCCAGCCGAAGGCGACCAGCCGGTCGGCGTGCGGCAGCGCGATGTGGTCGTCGGCGATCAGGACCCGCACTCCTGGCGGGCCGCGCGGCATCTTGACCGGCACCTCTTCCAGCGGGGTGAGCTGGTCGGCCCGGCGGCGCAGCGCCTCGGCCACGTTGTGCCGCTGTCCCGGCTCCAGCGGCGGGCCCAGCACCACGGCACCGCCGTCACCCCCGGTGCGGCCGGCCAGCTGGGCGAGAAGGTCGGTGAGTTGGCGGCGCGCGGGTGAGGTGTTGCCCAGCGAGCGGGGCCGGTTGAGCGCACCGGCCAGCTTCCAAAGCGGGCCGAGCCGGTCCTGGTCCAGCTGGGTCGGGTCGGCGAGCTGGTCCAGCTCGGCGAGCAGTGCGCGGGTGGCGTCGGTGACCGAGTAGCGCCACTGCTCGGTGCTGGCAGGGTCGGCGTTGGGCTGGCGGGTCAGCATGCCGACCCGGTGCAGGTCGTTGACCCGGCGGCGGATGGTGTCGGTGCCACCCAGCTCGCCGATGGTCACGCCGTGCGCGCCGGCGGCGATGGTGATCAGGGTGGCCCTCGGCGAGCCCGGGTCGATGCGCAGCACCACCCCGGCCAGCGGACCGCCCGGCAGGCCCAGGACGGCGTCGAGGCCGAGCAGGATCTGCTCGCGGGTGGCCGACGCAGTCATGTTGGTCGGGGTGCCCAGCAGCCCGACCAGCCGCTCCACCGCGCGCCGGTAAGTGTCGGCGTCGATCGGTGTGCCCACGACGGCGGCCGGGTCGGCCAGCTCGGCCAGCAGCCCCGGGGCGGCCTCGGCCAGGGAGAACACCACCTCACCGGTCTCCCAGTCGACCGCGCGCGCCACCAGGCCGAGCTGGTGCAGCGCGGCCAGCCGGTTGCTGATGCCGGACGCACTGAGCCGCTTCTGGGTGACCAGCCAGGCGGCGGTGACCGGACGGTCGGCGGCGGCCAGGGCGCGCAGGGTGCCCCAGAGCGAGTCGGCCGGCACCCGGTGCGTCAGGTGCGCCAGCGGCCCGGCATCCAGCTCGAACAGCACCGCCACCGCCTGGGCCAGCGGATCGGTCTTCGGCGAGTCGGGCAGCAGGTTGGCGTTCTCCGCGAGCAGCGGCGCCAGCGTCCGCACCGCCGCCTGATAGGCCAGCAGTGCCCTCGGCTCCGCCTCGCCCAGCCCGTCGGGGTTGGCCGGGTCCACGACGGCGTCGGGGTCGCCCAGATCGACCAGCAGCGCCGCGACCTCGTCCGGAACGCGATACAACAGCCGGCCGCGCGGGCCGGTGATCACGTGCAGCAGCCCCCACTCGGCCAGCACGCGCAGCCGGTGCCGCATCGCCGGCAGCTTGAGCATGCCGGTGTCCTCGACCAGCCGCTCCGCGCTGACCGGATCCGGCCCGGCGGCGCGGATGGCCACCAGGGTGGCCCACAGCGAGTCCTCGGCGAAGTGCGGCGCCTGCTCGGCGAGCAACCCCAGCAGCAGCGGGCGGACCACCTCCAGCGCATCGAAGATCTCCTCGGTGCCCCGCTGGCCGGGTCGCAGCCCCACCGACTGCTCCAGCGCGTCGGCCAGCCCGCGCATGGCCACCTGGTACGCCATCAGCCCGTCCGGGCTCGCCGGGTTGGCTGGCTCGACGATGCCGTTGAGGTCGTCCAGGTCCTCCAGCAGCCGGCGGGTGTGCTCGGCAACGCCGTATCGGATGCCCTGCTCCGACCCCCGGCCACCGGAGCGCCGCACCAGCCAGCCCCACTCGGCCAGCGCGAACAGCCGGCCGCGCGCCGCGTGCCCGCCGATGCCGGTCCGGTCCGACACCTCCCGCGCGGTGGCGCCGTTCGGTGAGTTCAGCACCGCCAGCAGCGTTGCCCACACCGACTCCGGGCTCGGCCCCGCGCGCACCCCGCGCAGCGGGCTGTAGTGCATGGCGCGGACCGCTTCGAGCGCGTTGTCCAGCTTGCCCCGCGAACCGGGACCGAGCTTGGCCGTCGGGGTGTTGAACAGCGTGGCCAGCGTGCGCAGCCGGCCCTGGCTGTCCTCGCTGGAGTAGATGGTGGGGTTGTCCAGCGCGACCATCAGGTTGCGGGTGGACTCGGGAAGTCGATACAGCCGCCGGCCGGCGTCGGCGCCCCGGCCGGAGCCGGTGCTCCGCTCGACCAGCCGCCAGGCCAACAGCACCCGCAGCCGCGCCCGCATCGGCACGATCCCGATGTCGGACAGCGTCGCCAGGTCCTCGGCGGTGATGCCGTTCTCGCCGGCCTCGGCGATCGCGTCCAGCGTGCCCCGGTACGACGAGAGCGGCGCATGGAACCGCGCCGGCAGCGGGCTGGCATCCAGGTCCCGGATCGCCTCGATCAGCCGCAGGAACGCCGCGGCCGCGTCGGTTCCCGGCTTGAGCACCAGCGGCTCGCCCAGCAGGTCGGCCAGGTCGTCCAGCACGGCCGCGTAGTCGGTATCGGGTTGGCCGGCGCGGTTGTCCAGGTCCACCAACAACGCCCGGGTGTGCTCGGGCACCTGGTAGACGAACCTGGTCCGGGCGTTGGGCCAGGCACCCAGCAGCACCGCCCGGCGTTCGAGCAGACCGGCCTCGAACAGCACGGTCATCCGGAAACCGGTGACGGCCAGGTTCACCGAGGTGGCCTCGGCCAGCGCGGCGACCAGCATCTCCCCGTCGGCCGCCAGCACGTCGAGCATCCGGCGGACCGAGCCCGAGTGGCCACCCCGGGTGTGATCAACAGCGGGCAGTGGGCTGTCCCCGAGGTTGCGGAGCGCGGTGATGATCGCGGTCAGCCGTCTGGTCGTGCTGGTGTTCGGGGCCAATTGGAGGGATCTGCCGAGCGAGCTGGCCAGTTCGTCGAGCAGCGCCAGGTACGCCGGGTTCGGCTGGTTGACCCGACTGTCCAGGTCCGCCAGCAGCAGCCCGGTGTGCTCGGGCAGGAAGTAGCGGTAGCTGCCGTCGTTCTGGTCATCGGCTCGGCGGTCCACCAGCGCCAAGCGGTAGAGCGCCCGCAGCCGGTGCAACACGCTGACCTCGGACAGCGCCGGGTTGGCCCGCACGATGTCGATGACCGTGACGCCGTCCTGGCCGACCGGAAGCAGATCGAGCAACTGGCGCAGGGTCAGCTCACGGTGCGGCAACGGCGGGAGCGGGCTGTCCGGCAGGTCCCGGATGCGGTCGATGGCGGCCTCGATCCGCCACGTCGTCAGCCGCTGGATGCTCAGGCTCGGCGCCTGCGCGAACCAACCCGCCAGCACGCCGAGGGCCGCCCGATAACGCCGATCCGCGACGGTGGCCCGGAAATCCATGTCGTGCAACAGCTGACGGGTGTGCTCGGGCAGCCGATAGCGGGGCGTGTGGTCCGCGGCGTAATCCCGCTCGAGCAGCCCCCAGTCCGCCAACCTGGCCAGCCGCCGCTTGAGCGCCCCGTCGTGCACACCCAGCTCGGCGGAGGTGCGGAATCTGTCCTCAGCCGCGACCACCTCGAGCAGCCCGCGCAGCGACGTCTGGCGGGTCAAGGGTGCCGGCTCGGTCGGCTCGGCGGGAGACAACAGGCGCACGATGGCGTCGACCAGGGCGTCGATCGAGATCCGGTCCCGATGGCCGGGATTGCGGCGCAGCAGCAGGGCGGCACGGTGCACCGCGGCCCGGTCACGCGCGTCCGGCACCGCCTCCGGGTCGCGCAGCGCGGCCAGGAACGCCTGCCCCTGCTCGGTCAGCTCGAACAGGAACTTGGTCCGCTGGTAGCTGGCGTACTCCGGCTCCGCCCAGGTGGACCCCTCCGGGGTCATCACCAGGTAGCGACCCTTCCAATTCATCACCCGGCGGGTGTAGGTGACCAGCCCCGGCGCCATCCTGAGCACCAGGTCACCTCGGGCGAACTCCGCGGTGGTGCTCAGTAGCTTGGCGATCTCGAACGCGCCGCTGCCCGGACTCGCGCCGATCGCCACCAGCAGGTCCAGGTAGCTGACCACCGGCGGCTCGTAGAGCACGTCCACCCGGGCGGTGGCCTCCAGCGGGCTCTCCGCCAGCTCGCGCAGCGGCGCCACCGCGGCAGCCAGCCCCCGCGGCGTGGGCCGGTCGCGCAGCTCGCGCATGAGTAGCTCGGCCAGGTCCAGCAGCGCGGCCCGGTAGGCGCCGGTGGTCTGGCCCGGGTCTTCCAGGGCTGCGATCAGCTCGGCCACCCCGGTGCGCAGCAGGTAGTACTCCCCGCCGACGGCGCGGTGGGTGAGCTGCACCAGGCCGAGCCGGGCCAGCCGGCGCGCGGAGCTGCGTGCGTACTCCGGTGGCACTCCCAGCCGGGTGGCCAGGTCCGTGGTGTTGATCCCGGGGGTGTCCCGGACGGCCAGCAGGATCGCGCCGTAGCTGGTCGGCGCCGGCTCCCACAGCGGGCCCCGGTCGGCGTCCGGGTGCAGCGGGCTGCCCTCGATGGTGCGCAGCCGCTCGACCGACCCGGCCAGCTCTCCGGCTAGCCCGGTGAGTGCGCGGGTGAGGTCGCCCGGGTCGGGGATCCGGCCCAGCAGCAGCCGCAGGGTGTGCAGTTCCCGCAAGTACTCCGGCGTGTCGATCTCGCCGGAGTTGGCCAGGTCGCCGAGCAGCCGTCGGATCGGCAGCCAGACCCGGTAGTGGTCGTACTCCGGACCCGCGTTGCGTACCAGCCCCGGCGTGCGCAGCACCTGGACGGCCCATTCAGCGCCGTTCAGACCGATACCGTCCAGCTCGGCCGCGGTCAGGCCGTCCGGCGTGGTTGCCAGGGTGTGCAGCACGTCCAGGTAGCTGGGCGGTCCGTCCGCGCGGCGGAGCTCGGGCCGCTCGAGCAGCAGCGTCAGCAACCTTCGGACCTGGTCGGCGAGATCTCCGCTCCACAGCGCCGGGCGGGAGGTGAGCAGCGCGGCGACCTGGTCGAGCAGCGCACGCCGGTGATCGTCGGTGACCTCGGCGCGGTGCTCGAGCAGGTCCAGCAGCTCGGTCGCCCATTGCACCGGCCCGTAGCTGTCCCCGTCGCGCCCGGCGCGGATCAGCCCGAAATCGGCGAGCAGCCGCAACACCGCGCGGGCCTGCTCCTCCGGCATCGGCGGCGGGAACACGGTCATCCGCAGCGCGTGGAAACTCAGACCCGGGTTGCCGGCCAGCTGGGCCAGCAGCGCTCGCAGGCTCAGCAGCGTGGCCGCCTCGCGCCGGTCCAGTTGGCGCGCGCGGTCGATCTCCTGGGTCCGGATCCGGGCGGTGAGCAGCTGGGTCACCAGCAGCGTTCGCTCGGCCTCGCGTTTCGCGCCGCGCCCCCAAGCCGAGGCGTAGGCGTCCAGGCGCTCCCGGAAATCGGCGGACAGGAACCGGCCGGTGATCAGCCGGTCGACCTCGGTGCCGGTGTGCCGCAGCGTCACGGTCCACCGCCGGCCGTGTACGTCGAAGACGGTGAAGGTGACCAGCTCGGTGCGCAGCCGGCCCAGCCCCAGCTGCTCGAACCCGCCGGCGATCCTCGCCCAGTCCAGGACCACGGCGCCGCCGGGCCGCCCGGGGTTCAGCCCGGCCAGGCCACTCGCCAGCATGACCGCGACCCGGCGTTCGTCCAGCGGGGCCAGCTCGCCGGTGCTCACCGCGTGGCCGAGCTCGGGCCGGACCAGGGCAAGCAGCGCCGTCGCCGGCGGCAACGCCATGCCCTGCGCGTCGTCCTCGGTGTCGCCGCGCAGCCGGGCCAGCTCCCGCTCCGCCAGCTGCCCGCGCTGTCGGTCGGTGAGCAGCTGCAACCGGGTCAGCACCTCGGCGTCGACGAACACGGCCAGCCGGCCCCGGTGGTCCGGGTCCGCCGCCACGTACATGACCAGCGCGAACCGTTCCCCGGCCAGCGCGGCGTTCAGCCCGGTCACCGCGTACAGCGCCGGCTGGTAGTCGTGCCCGTCCCAGGCCTGGTTCGGGTCCGCCAGCCGGTGGGCCGGGTGGCCGCGGGGCACCTCCCGGGTCTGCCCGCGCAGCTCGACCAGCACGCGGCGCACCCGCCGGTTCTCCCGCTCGTCCAGCCGGGTCTGCTCGCCGGTGGTCCGCGCCACGGCCAGCGCGCCGCCCCGGTTGAGCTCGCCCTGGTTGAGCCCGGTGCCGGCCAGGCCGGACCAGATTTCGTGCCACAGCTGCTCGCCGGTCGGTGGGCCGCGCGCGGTCGCGGCGCCGGTGGGTGAGCCGGGGCCGAAGCTGACCAGCCAGTCGCCGGCGAGGTAGCTGTGTAGGTAGATCGGCGCCGGGCTCTGGGTTGCCACCCCGAGCAGGTCGCCGCTAGCCACCAGCCGGAACACGCCGGTGGTGTCGGGTTGCTCGGCCGGCGGGGACGCCCGGCGGCTGGCCGCCGAGGAGCCCGGGCGCAGGCCGAGGGCGCGGACCAGCTCGGCCCTCTCGCCAGGTGCGGCCAGCAGGTGCTCGGCCTGGTCGAGGCGGGCGGCGACCAGGACGCGCAACCGGGGGTCGCCCAGCGCGGCCAGCAGCTGCGCGCGCAGCGCGACCAGGTGGGCGACCTGGCCCAGCAGCTGGCCTTCGGTGAGCTCGGCGACCAGGTCGGCGCGGGTACTGGCCTGCTCAAGCAGCTTGGCGACGAAGCTGTCGTTGTCTTCCAGGGCGCGGTCGAAGTCGATGCGCACCAGCTCGCCAGGTGCCGGCTGTTTGAAGTTGTGCGGGTGCGCGGCGCCGTCCCAGTCGCCGAGCAGGGCGTTGAGCACGATCTGCGCCACCCACGGAGCGGCGACGTCACGCAGGTCAGCGGGGGAGCGGCCGGGCACGAACCCGGCGATCTCCACGATGTCGCCCGATGCCAGCACGTAGCCACGCGGACCCGGCAGTGGCGCTGTGGCGATGGCCAGTTCCGACCACGGGGCGTCGTAGCCGGCGACCTCGAACGTTCGGGCCGCGGACACCGACCGGATCAGCGAGCCGGGGCCGCCCTCCCAGTGCTTGATCACCAGCAGGGCGCCCCGCTGGTCGTAGGCGGTGAAGATCTTCACCCGGGAGCCCCGGACCACTTCCGAGGTCAGGGACTCGCCGAAGCGCAGCCGGCCCAGTGGGATCAACGGCAGCACCTGAGGCAGCGCCTCCACGTGCTCCCATACGCGGTGCTCGGGCCAGCCGGGGTGGCGCCAGTGGGTCAGCTCGTGGTTTTCCATCCCGATCCGCACCGGGAGGTCGAGCCCGGCGATCCGGGTGTCGAACAGCGTCCGGTCGGCGATCACCCGGGTGGAGTCGCGATGCAGGAAGTAGACCACCGTCACCGGCGCCAGACCGCGCCCATCCAGCTGCTCGGCCAGCAGCGCGTTGAACCCGTTGGCCAGCCAGAATCCGAGACCGGCCGCCCCCCACGCGCCCTGCGGGCTGGCCAGCGCGGTCTGCTCCTCGCCCGCCACCGCGAGCAGATTCGACCGCTCGAGCAGCCGCACCGTCTCCAACAGCGCCTCGAGCAACCCGCCGGTCGCCTCAACCGGGCGGCCGTGCTCGTCAAACGCGACGGCGCCGCCGTGGATCTCCTCGATCCCGTCGGCGAGGCGCTGGTAGCGACGCCGCAGATCCTCGGCCGCCGTCGCCAATTCGGTGACCGGCGCGACCTGGGGGAGTGCGGCCAGCTCGGCCACCATCCCGCCCAGCTGACCGGCGAGATCGCCGGCGTCGGTGCCCATCTGTTCGGACAGCTGCTCGCGGCGGCTGGCCGTGTCACCGGTCAGCGACTCCAGGATGTCCCCGTAGCCGGCGATGGCCGACCGGGTCTCGTGGAACGAGTACCGCTGGTCGAGGTCCATCCCGTCGTACCGGCGCTGGATCTCTTCGACGAGCCGCTGGTAGTGGTTTCGCAGCTGCCCGGCGGACGCCGCCAGCTCGGTGACCGGCGCAACCCTCGGCAGCGCGGCCAGGTCGGCGAGTACCTGATCCAGCGCAGCGACGATGTCCTCGGCGTCGATCTGCAGCTCGTCCCACAGCCGCTCGACGCGGCTGTCCACGTCACCGGTCAGGGACTCGAAGGCGTCGCGGTAGCGGCCAACGGCCGCGTCGGCCTCGGTGAACGCGGGCCGCTGTTCGGAGTCCAGACCCTGGTACCGGCGCTGGGCCTCGGCCACCGCCGCCAGCTGGGTGTGCAGCGCGGCCAGGTCGGCGCCGGACCGGGCGTGACGGTCGCTCAGCTCGGCCAGGTCCGGGCGGGCCAGGCCGAGGGTGGACTCGAGGAACACCCCGACCCTGGTCAGCATCTCCTCGACGCGGTCCAAGATCTCGCCGGCCTTCGCCGAGGTCCCGGGGTCAGCGGCCCCGCCGCCCGCGACCAGGCTCTCGATGACATCGCCCCAGCCGCCGAGCAAGGTCTCCATCGCGCCCAGCTGGGCCGACTGCAGCGCGGTGAACACCTCGACGGCGTCGCGCCCGCGCCACAACCGCTCCGGCGTCGACCCCGGCTCCAGCACCAGGTCGAACAGGACCCGCTCGAGCACCGCGCGCGCCCCGATGGTCTCGGCCCGGTCGAGCACGTCGCCGGCGGTGCGCAGGCTGACCAGCACCCGACGGCTGGGGACGTCGACCAGGTAGACCACGGTGGCGCCGTCCAGCAACTCCCGCAGCGCGGCGTCTCCGTCCATGCTCGCGTAGCTCGCACCCAGGCCGGCCCAGCGGCCGGTCGGGCTGGCCCGCCCCAGCAAGGTGGGCTGCGGGCCGATCTTGCCTCGCCCGTCCAGCTCGTCGACCAGCCCGCGCAGCGCGGCGTGCGTGGCGGCGTCCAACGCGACCGGCGCCCCGTGCTCGTCGAACGCGATCGCCAGCAGCCCCGATCGGGCTGCCCGGGTAGCCGCGGCCCACGCCTGCGCCCGCAGCTCCGCGACCAGCGCGGCGGCGTGCGCGTCGTGCCGGTCGCCGGCGTGCTCCGGGTGCTCGCCGAGGTGGAAGTCCCACTCGTGGCGCAGGAACCGCTGCCACCAGTCGGCGAACGCCGGGTTCGCCGCGATCAGCCGCTCCACCAGCTCGGCGATCGGGGCCGGCACCAGGATGACCGGCCTGGCCTCGCCATCCCGCCAGCCGAAGCCGACCAGCTTCCCGTCGAGCAGCACCTCGTCGGTGATCAGCACCAGCTCGACCAGCGCCGGCGGACCCCGCGCCAGGTGCGGGAACAGCTCCGGGTTCAGCGCCCGCGCGTTGGCCACCACACCCGGCAGCACCGGCAACAACTCCAGCCGCGCCTCCGCGCCGGACACCCCATCCGCGACCGGACCGCCCTGGCCGCCACCGGTGATCCAGTTGCGCACCGTCCGCACGGCCGGGTCGGTCAGCGGCGCGTCGGTGACGGCGGTGAACGACGCCCACTCATCGGCGAGCTCGGTGAGTCGCTGCTCCAGCGGTTCCCGGTCGTCGGCGGGCAGCTGGTCGAGCACGCCGAGCAGCCGGGCGAGGGTGCGGGCGGAGGCGGTGAGCAGCTGGTCCAGTTGCGGGTCGTCCCGGACCATCGCCAGGGCGGCCACCCCGATGGCCTCTTCGGCGGACTCCAGCAGCTCCGCCACGGTGGCCGGGTCGACCTCGGTGGCCGGCTCCCGGGCGGCGGCGGGCCCCGGCTCGGTGAGTCGGTCGCGGGCGCGATCGAACACGGTGCCGGCTTCGCGGCCGAGCACCCGCAGCAGCGCGACCTGGAGGTCGTCGAGGTCGAAGCTCCGCACGTCCGGCACCCACCCGAGGGCGTTCACGAGTCGCTCGTCGCCGGGGCGCAGCGTGACGTCCCAGGTGTCGTGGCCGCGGACGTCGCGCACCCACACCGGCGCCCCCGCCTCGATGAGCCGGAGCAGATCCCCGGTGCGCACCAGCCAGGCCCGCCGGCCCAGGACCGTGCTGGCGGGCCCGGTTTCCGGCCCGGCCGGCTCGGTGACCAGCGGCGACCCGTCGTGCTGGTCACCGGGGTAGGCACCGGCGGTTTCGGCCTGGGCGCGCGCCAGGCTGGCCCGCAGGTCGGCCGGCAGCTCGCCGGCGTCGACGACCCGCCGCACCCAGTCCAGTCGCGCGGCGAGCATCTGCCGGTAGTCCTCGTTGGGGACCAGCGCCAGGATGTGCTCGCGCATGGCGACCAGCCGGGCGAACTGGGCCAGCACGTCGGCCTCGGTGAGCAGCCCGAGCACCGCCCGGTGGTCACCGATGCTGAACGCCCGGGAGACCGGACCGGCGTCGTGCCCGCGCAGCAACGCCTTGTCGAAGTCGATCCGCCACAGCCGCCCGCCGTAGACCATCAGGTTGCGGTCGGCCAGCACCCCGTCCCAGTCGCGCAGGAACGCGGTGATGGCGAACTCGGCGGCGATCTGGCGGCGCTGCCAGCCGGCGTCGGCCGCGTCCAGGCTGCCCGGGGTGCCCGGCAGGTAGTCGGCGGTGACCTCCACCGGGTCGCCAGCGTGCACCACGATCTCCCCGGTCCCGCGGTTGATCACGTCCTCGGTGGCGACGGCCAGCCAGTTGTCCACCGCCAGCACGCCCATCAGGCGATACAGCGCGCCGGTGACAACCGCGCCGATCAGCTGGGTCGGATCGCGCTCCCAGTGCTTCACCACGAGCAGCCGATCGTTGGCGTCCCGCAGCACCAGCACCTTCGGCCGGCCCCGGTAGCGCTCGTCGAGCAGCGTGTCGACGTAGCTCGCCCCGGACAGCGGCCGCAGCTCCAGGCCCGCGGTGGTGTCGTCCTCGGCACCGCTCGGGTGGCTGGCGAAGCGCCACGCCTGCCGCTCGGACCACTCGGGGTGGCGCCAGTGCAGCTGCTCGTGCTGCTCCAACACGATCCGCTCGTGCTCGCGCAGCCGGCTGAACCGGTGCTCGAACAGCGCCCGGTCGGCCACGACCCGCCGGTGCTCCCGGTCCAGCGCGTAGACCACGGTGATCGCCGGTAGCCCGCGCTCGGCCAGCGTCCGGGCCAACGCCGCGGCGAAGTCCTCGCCGAGCACGAACTCCAGCCCGTCGGTCACCCAACGGCCCTCCGGGCTGGCGATCCGGACCTGCTCGCCGGTGGCCGCCGCGAGCGCCCCCCGCCGCTCCAGCTCCCGGATGGTGTCCAGCACCGCGGCCGCCATCGCCGGGTCGGCCAGGTCGACGAAGCGGCCGTTGTTGTCCAGCGCGGCCAGGTGGACGGCGCGCGCTCGCATCGCCAGCAACGCCGCGAGCAGGGTCTCGGCGTCGGTGTTGTGCGCGTCGCGGCCGGCGCCGTGCCAGTGGCCGTTCAGGTGGCCCAGCTCGTGGGTGACCACGTCGTTCCACCACGCCTCGACCGGCAGGCCGAGGGAATGCAACCGGGCCAGCTCAGCCGCGACCGGGGCGAACATCACGATCACCTCGCCGAGCACCGGGTGATGCCAGGCGAACGCGATCAACCGGTCGGGCAGGTCCGCCAACCCGTGGCGGGCCAGGATCGGCCGAGCCAACGCCGGGTCGAGCAGCAACACCGGCGGCCCGCGAGCCAGGAACGGCAGCGGCAACCCGCCCTGGACCATGGCCTGTTCCAGCAGCTCAGGCATGGCCTCGGCGAACGCGTCCACCGCCTCGTCGTTCATGCCGCCCTTGGCCAGCGGACCGTGACCACCCGAACCACCTCGCGGGGTGGACGCCGCCGGTGTCCCACCAGCCGGGTTGAGCCGGATCAGGATGGTGGTCTTGTTGCCGGGGTTGCTGGCCACCCGGTCGATGAGCTGGTCAGCGGCGTCACCGAGGTCACCGGAGGCGGTCACCACGGCGCCGATGTCCGCCGGGTTCGGGATGAAGTCGTGCAGCTCGTCGGTGGTCAGTACCAGGGTGGCCGGACCGTCCACGTCGACGACCTCGATGCCCGGCCGGAACGCGGCGTCCCGGCCAACCCAGCTGGTGACGTACTGGATCGGGTTCGCCGGCGCGGCGCCTTCCACGGCGTGGGCGACGCTCCACGTGTGGTCCTCGGTGACCTGGGTGGTCGTGCCGTCCGGCCGCACCAGGTAGCCGCGGCTGTCGCCGACCCAGACGAGCGCGACCCGGCTGCTGTCCGGCCCGGTCGGGGTGACCACCACGAGCAGCAAGGTGCTGGTCTCCGCCGCCGAGCCGGCGGCCACCCTGGCGGCCTCGAACGCCACCCGAGCAACCTGTCCGGCCGACATGCTCGGGTCGGCGGCCAGCGCGGCGGCCATTGCGGCACTCACCGCGACCTGCGCGTTCGAGCCGACCTTGGACTTCTGGCCGGCTTGCTGGTCGGCGAGCGCGGCGAAGACCCGGCCGTCGGCCGACCGCACCGCGCCGGCCAGGGCGTCCAGGTTCCGGTGGTCCTGGTGACCGGGGTCGCTGCGACCGGCCAGGTCGCCAAGGTCGAACCCGACCCGGCCCGAGCCCGGCTTGCCGAGGTCGCCCGGCAGCGTCCCGGACTGCCGCACGCCGGCCTCGCTGCTCGGCGCGATCATCACCAGCGGCCCCGGCAGCGCCGGAGTCTGCTCTGGCTTGGTACCCGGGCCTTCCTCGATGGCCTGCCGGGCGGCCAGGTTGTGCCGGATCGCCGCATCCAGCGCGGCCAGGCGGGAGACCAGGGATCCTCGGTGACGCAGCAGCACGTACAGCACCAGGTCGGCAGAGCCGTCGATGCCGAACGCCAGCCTCATGATCTGCCGCTCGACCCTGTTGACCGCCGCCTGCAGTCTCCCCCTGGCGGTGAGCTGGGTGGCGATCACCGCGTCGAACCGGGCCAGCCCTCGCCGGTTCAGATGCTCGACCGCGCCCGCCCGCCGCTGCTCCAGGCTCTTCCGCCACACCTGGTGCCCGACCCACTCGGCGGGCGCGCGCACCCAGCGGGGCAGGAACTGGTAGTGCCATCCGACGTACTCAGCCAGCCCGCCGAGGAACCCGCCGATTGCCGGACCGACCCCGTAGACCGAGTCGAACGTGCTGTCCGGCCGGCCGTCGCGGTAGTGGGTAATGATCTTCTGCAGTGACCACCGGTACTCGATGAAGCTGGGCAGCAGCGCGTTGCGCGGCCCGATACCGACGAGGAACTGGGTCTGGGACAGGAACTCGAACGGCTTCCAGGTCCACAGGTTCCAGTCCTGCACGGCGAACCAGTTGCGCACCCGGAGGAACACGTTGAGCCGCTGCCACCCGCTGAGCTTCGGCGCATCGAAAGTGCGGTCCACCTTCTTGCCCGGCACGTCGAAATGCAGGAAACCGAACTCCAGCCGGACCGGGCCCAGGTAGAACTGCACGCCCACCCGCACCACCGGGAACCCGCCGAACACCCGGGTGCGGCGGATCGTCTTCTGGCCGAGGTCGACCAGGTCCAACACGGTGAACGTGCCCAGGTTGCCGTAGCTGATCTTGAACCCGAAGCCGAACCAGCCGTTGGCCATGAACTCCGGGCCAGCGGGCGGGGTCATCCACGGGAACCACGAGGTGAAAGCCCGGTTGTACTTCAGCCGGGCCACGAACGCCCGGATCCGGGCCAGCTTCGCCCGGAACGCCGCGAACCGGCCCGGCGCCGCCTCGCCGGCCGCCGCGCGCTTGTCCAGCTCGGCCTGCTGGTCCTCGCGCAGCTGGTCCACGGCCTTGCCGGAGACGTCGTAGACCAGCTTCAGGTGCAGCAGCTGGAGCATCTGCATGGAACCGGCCAGCCAGGGGCCGATCACCGGGATCAACGCCACCAGGAACTGGGCCGCGGTCGGGTAGATCCGGTGCTCCCAGACGAAGGTCCACCGCTGCCAGAGGAACCGTGCCGCGTGGCCGACCGCGCGGAACGGAGCCAGCACGCCGTGACCGGTCGCCCGGACACCCCGGCCGATCGCCTCACCGATCTCGGTGAAGCTGAACTGGAAGGTGTTCTCCAGCGCGATCCGGGTGTCCAGCAACCAATCGCGGACCGCGCCCGCCCAGGTCGGCGCCCGAATCTGGATCGCCGACCACCAGCCCCTGGCCCCGATCGCCAGCCAGGACGCGGCGATGGTGACCGCGCCCACCGTCGTCACCGACGCGCCGGTCACCGCCGCGAGACCGAACACCCCACCGACCGCGGCGCCGACACCCGCGACCACGCCGACCGTGCCGCCCACGGCGCGCCAATTCAGCCCGCCGAACCAGCCGCCGATCCGGGGGTAGAACCCGCCGATCGCGCCCAGGTGTCGCCAGCCGTAGAACGCGGCGAGCAGCGTCAGCGCCGCCCCACCGAGCGCCGCGAACGGCTCCCACGGGAACCCGTGCGACGGACCCGAGCCGGGCGGGGGAGCCGTCTGTGTCGGCGAGGGCGACGCGCTCGGAGTCTGCGACGGTGTCGGCTTGGGGGTCTCCGATGGTGTCGGCTTGGGGGTTTCCGTCGGCGTCGGCTTCGGCGTCTCGGTTGGGCCCTGACCGGGCTGCTCGACCCGAACCGGGGCCTGCTTGTCCAGGTGATCGGGGTTGGACTTGCCCTCGATCGCGGAGTAGTAGGCCTTGAGCTTGCCGAACCGGTCGACGTAGATCCGCCAGTACGAGTCACCGGGCTGGGCGATCCACACGCCCGTCCACGTCGCCGGCGCGCGCACTGGCTGGCCGCCGATGAACTGATCGGGCCCGGAGAAGCGGTTGCCGTTGAGCTGGTTGAACTCGGCGAACTCCGAGTCCCGGTAGCCGAGGCCGCCAGCCACGTCACCAGCCCGGTCGGTCGGCCCGGCGGTGAACTCGATCTCGCGGCCCACCAGGTCGCCGGCGAACACCCGCACCTGCGCGCCCGTCGCCAACGACGTAGTCTGCGCCGCCGCCTCGGTTTGCCGGCCCGGCAACGGAGAGGCGTCGGCCGGTGTAGCGGCGAGCCCGAGCAGCGCCGACCCGGCCAACGCCACCCCGGCCACACCCAGGCCCAGTGCCTTGGCGATCGCGCGGGCCACCGGCTGCGCCGCGCTGGTCGTCTGACCGCCGGCGCGCGCCTGCATGGCTTGCAGTGCGGTGACCAGGTTGTCGGCGTCGGTGTTGTGCGCGTCGCGGCCGGCGCCGTCCCAGTGGCCGTTGAGGTGGCCCAGCTCGTGGACGAGCACATCGCGCCACCACGGCTCGACCGGTAGACCCAGGCCGTGCAGCCGGGCCAGCTCGTGCGCGACCGGCGCGAACATCACGATCACCTCGCCGAGCACCGGGTGATGCCAGGCGAACGCGATCAACCGCTCGGGCAGGTCCGCCAGCCCATGACGGGCCAGGATCGGGCGAGCCAACGCCGGGTCGAGCAGCAACACCGGCGGCCCGCGGGCCAGGAACGGCAGCCGCAACCCGCCCTGGACCATGGCCTGCTCCAACAGCTCCGGCATGGCCTCGGCGAACGCGCGCACCGCCTCGTCGCTCATGCCGCCCTTGGCCAGCGGACCGTGACCACCCGTCCCGCTCCCGGACACGGTCGGTCCGCTCGGCGCCGGGGTGGTCGGGCCGACCGGGTTGGTGGGATCGATGACGACGGCGGTCTTGTTGCCGCTGCCCCGTTCGGCAACGTTGTCGATGAGTTGGTCGGCGGCCTCGCCCGGGCCGGGCGCGGTGACCACGACCGCACCGAGGTCGGCTTCGTGGGGGTAGAAGTCGTGCAGCTCGTCGGTGGTCAGCACAACCCTGGTGCCGGCGGGCAGGTCGCGGATCTCGACCTGCGGGTCGGCGATCGCGCCCCGCCCGATCCACCGGGTGACGTACTGCAGTGGCTGGTTGAGCGGGGTGCCCTCGACGGTTTGCCCGACGCTCCAGGTGTGGTCGGTGGTGACCTGCTCGGTGGCGCCGTCCGGACCAACCAGGTAGCCGCGGCTGTCACCGACCCAGACGAACACGGCCTGGTAGGTGTCCGGGCCGGTCCGGGTGATGACCACCACGAGCAGGGTGGAGATGTTCGCCGAGGCGGAGGCGGCCATCGCGCCGGTGGCGAACGCGTCGCGGGCGACCTGCTCGACCGGCCGGTTCGGGTTGGCGTCCAGCGCGGCGGCGATCGTGGCGGCCACCGCGGTCTGAGCGTTCGACGGCAGCTCGGTCGAGGCGCCCTGCTGGTCGGCGACCACCGCGATGATCCGTCCGTCGGCGGTGCGCACCGCGCCGGCCATCGCGTCCAGGTTCGCGTTCTCCGGGTGGCCGGCGTCGCTGCGCCCGGCCAGCACACCCAGGTCGAACCCGGCCCGACCCGCGCCCGGGGCCGCCAGCGTCTCGCTGGGCAGCGTCCCGGACTCGATCACCCCGGGCCGGTCGGTGCGCGCCGGCGCCAGTGCCAGCGGGGCGGGCTGTGCCGGCACGAGTGGCGTCCGCCGCGACCCTGGGCCTTCCTCGATGGCCGCGCGATACCCCTGGTTGAGGTTGAGCGCCGCCCGCAGTTGGATCTCCAGGTCCCGCAGGCGGGCCAGGCGGGCCGACAGGTTCGCCAGGGCCTGGTCAGCGATCGCGTCACCACCGCGCCAGTCGGAGCGGTCAGCCTCCAGCGCGTGGATCAGGTTCTCCAGTCGGCGGATCTGCTCGCCCACCCCATCCCGCTGCCGCTGCTGCTTGGTGATCGTTTTATCCAGGTAGCGCAGCCCACGCTCGCGCAGCACCTGCTCGTAGGCGGCTTGGCGCTCGGCCCGGGTGTGCCGCCACACCGTCAGCCACAGGATCCGCGCGTCCAGACGCCACTGCTCCGGGATGATCGGGGCCACTCGGCCGCCCACCGAGCGGGCCAGCCGACCGAGCGCCCGACCCAGCATCGGACCCACGTCCTGCACCATGTTCACCGTGCGCACCGGCTTGCCGTGCCGCTTGATGTCCATGGTCTGCGCGGAGATCCGGTACTCCACGAAGTTGGGCAGGAGTGACTCGCTCGGCCCGACCCCGATGAGGAACTGCGACTGGGAGATGAAGGTCCACGGCTTCCACGACCACGGCTTCAGGTCGTGCACCCGCGCCCAGCGCCAGAACCTCAGCGGCACGTTGAACCGCTGCCAGCCGGCCAGCTGCGGCGTGGCGAACTTCTGCTCCAGCTTCTTGCCCGGCACGTCGAAGTGGATGAAGTCGAAGGACAACCGGAGCGGACCCAGGTAGACCTGGACCGACACTCGGATGATCGGGAACAGCCCGACCACCCGGTTGCGGTTGTTGGTCTTGCCGCCCAGCTCGGCCAGGTCCAGCACGGTGAAGGTGCCCAGGTTGCCGTAGCTGGCCTTCAGCCCGAGACCGAACCAACCCCAGTGGACCTCCGGCCCGGCCGGCGGGGTCATCCACGGGAACAGCGAGGTGAAGGCCCGGTTGTAGCGCAGCTTGGCGACGTACTCCTTGGCTCGGTCGTACCAGTCGCGGAACGCCTCCCAACGCTCCCGCAAACCGTGCGGTCGTTCCGCCTTCGGCCGGTTCAGCCAGACCTTCGCCGTCTTGGTGAACGTCTTCAGCTTCAGGTGCAGCAGCTGGAAGAAGTTCGCGCCGTGCGGCGAGTGAGCCATCCACGGGCCGATCACCGGGATGAACGCCACCAGCAGCTGCACCAGGTTCGGGTAGAGCCGGTGCTCCCAAACGACCGAGATGCTCCACCCGCGCAGCACGACCCGGCCCACCCAGGCCCGGCTCTCCGCCAGCTGGAAGCGCGCCGCGACCCACCAGAACACCGCCTGATCGGCCAGCGCGCCCGCGACCGCCGTTGCCCCGTTCCACCCGGAGTCGGCCTGGACCCGAACCGCGACCGTCCAATAGGTCACCTGGTCGCGCACGGCGGCACGGATCGACTCGCCGACCTCGGAGAAGCTGAAGTCGAACGTGTTCTCCAGCGCGATGCGGGTGTCCAGGAACCAATCCCGAACCCCGGACCAGGTCGGCGCCCGGATCCGGATCGGCGACCACACCGACCGCACCGCCGCCACCGTCGACGCCGCCGCGATCACCACACCGGCCACCGTGGCCACCGGCCCACCGCCGACCACAATCAGGCCGACGCCCACCCCGGCGCCGGCCGCCGCGCCGATCCGCAACCCGGTACGCACCGCCCCGGCCGGCAACGATGCGGACCAGTCACCGAACACACCCCGCGCGCCCTTCAAGAGCCCGCCGATCGCGTCGCGGATGGCTCCGAGGTGTCGCAGGCCGTAGAACGCGGCGAGCAAAGTCAGTGCCGCCCCGCCCAGCACCGCCAACGGCTCCCACGGGAACCCGTGCGACGGACCGGAACCCGGCGGGGGAGTCGTCTGAGTCGGCGACGGTGTCGGCGAGGCCGTCGGCGACGCGCTCGGCGTCGGCTTCGGGGTTTCCGTCGGCTTCGGCGTCGGCTTCTCGGTCGGCCCCTGACCAGGCTGCTCCACCCGAACCGGAGCCTGCTTGTCCAGGTGATCAGGGTTGGATTTGCCCTCGATCGCCGCGTAGTACCCCTTCAGGTCGCCGAACCGCTCCACATAGATCCGCCAGTACGAATCCCCAGCCTGGGCGGTCCACACGCCCGACCACGACGCCGGCGCCCGTACCGGCTGACCGCCGATGAACTCATCCGGCCCGGAGAACCGGTTGCCGTTGAGCCGGTTGAACTCGGCGAACCGCGAGCCCTGGTAGCCCAGACCGCGAGCCACGTCACCAGCCCGATCGGTCGGACCAGCGGTGAACTCAATCTCCCGGCCCACCGGGTCGCCGGCGAACACCCGCACCTGCGCGTCCGTCGCCAACGACGCAGCCCGAGCTGCCGCATGCTGGGCTGGCAACGGAGCGGCATCCGCCGGTGTAGCGGCGAGCGCGAAGAACGCCGAACCGGCCAACGCCACCCCGGTCACTCCCAGACCCAGAGCATGAGCGACCCGAACGCCGAGGGGCTGCGTCAGCGGTGCGACCGTGGCAGTGCCCCTGGATCCCAGCCCGAGCTGGATGCGGGCGGCCAGCGGCAGCGCGTTCACCAGCGCGGCCTCGTGCGCGGCGTGATCCAAACCGCCGATCGTGCCGTGACCGTGCAGGTGGAACCCGAGCTCGTGCTCGACCAGCAGCTGCCACCAGGACGCGGGTACCAGCCCTTGCCCGGTCAGCTCGCGCAGGCCGGCGAATGTATCGGCGAACATCACGATCGCGCCGTCCGGCGCGTACACCGGGTGCTGCCACCCGAACGCGATCAACCGGCCCGGCAGGTCGCCCAGCCGCCTACCCAGAATCGGCCCGGACCGCCCGGCGTCGAGCAGGATCACCTTCGGCGCACCGGCCACCGGCAGCTGGTAGTTGCCGGGTACCCGCGCGGAACCAACCAGCTCGGGCAGCTGCTTCAGGAACTTCGCCGAGACGGCGGGTGTAGTGCCGCCGAACGCGGCCGCGCCACCGGCGACGAGAACGCTCTCGCCGTGGGTGCGCGCCCTAGCTGGCTGCACGGTGTCGAACCGGCCACGCGGCGGCGCGCGGGCCTGGTTGCTGGACCGCGACACCGTCACCATCACCGCGCTGGCCACGATGGCCATCGCCGGCAGGCTCGGCTGGAACGTTATGTCGAATCCGGGCAGCGAGGCGAACCCGGCGACTCCCAGCGCGGCGGCGAGGGCTGCCCACTCCCGTGGCCCCGGCCGCCGCGGCGTGTCAACCCGGCGGCCCGGCTCGGCGATCCGCCGCCACGACTCGCCCATAGCCCGTTCCAGGATCAGCAGGGCGAACCGGTTGGGCACCGGCCTGGCCTCGGTCACGTATGGGTACCCGCTCGCGGCCCCGATCAATTGGGTGCGCTCCGCGGCGGTGAGCTGGCCGGCGCCGGCCCGCTCCAGCATGTCCCGTGCCGCCGCGGGAGCCCGCTCGAGGAAGTACTCGACTCCGCCAACCCCAACCAGCGAGCGCAGCAGCGAGATCTCGGCGGCGGTCGGTGTGACCTTGCCGTCGGCGGCGGGCAGGCCGGCGGCCAGCCGCAGCGCCTCGAGCTGCTCGGCCGGTCCCCATTCGGTGCTCGCGGCGAGCTTGTCGGCGCGGCGGATGTTCTCCTTGTCGGCGTTCTTCTTGTCGGCGTTCTCCCGGTCGGTGCCCTCCCGCGCGGTGTCCGTGGTCGACGGACGTTCCGGCAGCTCGTCGGTGGCCGGGACACGGCCCGGGCTGTCCGTCAGCTTGGTTGCGGCGCGGTCGAGCAGCGCGCGGACAAGCCGAGACGGCACCCCGGCCTGAAGGGCGATCTCGATGGTCGACTGACCCCGGAACAGCGCGACCAGCGCGCGCAGCTCGCGGGTCGACAGGCTTTCCAGAGCCAGCCGCTGGGCGGGGTCGGTGCTGGTCGCGCCGGCGGGGACGTTCGCGGTGAGCAGGTGCTCGGCCATTGCCAGGGTGGCCGCCAACTCATCGTGGTCGAGCCCGGACCGCTCGCGGAACCGCGCCTCGAGCTCCAACCGCGCCTGCTCGGTCGCCACCGCGTGGCGCAGTACCAGGACCTGGGCGAGGTTCTCGGCGGTGATCGGAGCGCGCTGCAGGGTGCGCTGCGGGATCAGCTCCACCACGGCGGCGCCGGCCTCGGTCAGCGTGAGCGGGTCGACGCCGGCCCGCTCCAGCTCGTTGAGCCGGTGCACCGCGTCGTGCACCTGCTGCTCGGTCACTCCCTCGCGCAGGCCGGGCACCTGGGTGCCGGCCGTCGCCGCGGCCAGCCTCGGGAGGTCGACGCCGTCCAGGTATTCGCTGACCGCGGGCGCCTCGAGCTTGTCGTCGCGGGTGAGTACCGCGGTCGGCGCGTCGTCGCCGTGGCCGCCGGAGCGGCCGGCCGGGGTGGCCTGTCGCCGGGTCGCCTCCTCCAGCCTGGCCAGGTCGAAGAGCGCGTTGGCCGCTTGGAGCTCCGCCGGTGTCAGCTGGCCGGTAGGTGCATGCGGGGCGCCCTCGCGGTATTGCCACGGCTGGCCCTCCAGCAGCAGGTCGTCTTCCAACGACCGGAAGATCCGGGTCACGCCGTGGTCGCCCTGGCGGGCGGACCGCCCGCGCAGCTGCATTTCGGTGCGCAGCGAGCGGGGGAACCCGAGGCCGTAGACGTGCAGGCCGCCGCCCTCGACGTTGAGCTGCTCGCGGGCTCGCGCGACCTCGGCTTCGGCTTCCTTGTAGACCTGCTTGTAGATCGTGCCGTAATCCTCGGTCCCGCGCCGCAGCTCGGGATGACGCTCGCGCATTGCCTGGTCGGCGATCCACCTGGCGTCCCCGCCGAGCTTGATGTCGATGCCCCGGGTGAGCAGGTTCGTCGTGATCGTCACGGCGCCGGGCCGGCCCGCGTTGGCAACCACCTCGCTGAGCTTTCCGTCGTACTTACGTTCCCCGGTCAGCATCTGGTAGTTGATCTCGGCTTCGCCGCGGCCGCGTGCCTCGGCGTTGAACTTGTCGAACAGCTTGGCGAGCTGGTTTGCCTCGGCGACCGAGCGCGCCGGGATCAGCACGGGGTACGTGGCCTTGTGCGTTTCCAGGGTCGTGGCGAATGCGTCCCGGCGCGAGCCGTCGATGGTGCGGTAGGTGTGGGTGAAGTCCAGGCGCAGGGGCAGGACGTTGGGCCGCACGTGCACCGCGTCCTTGCCGTAGCGGGCGGCCAGCTCGGCACGCCCGGCCGCGCCCCCGATGGTGCCGGTCATACCCGCGTACGGGGTGTTTCCGAGGAAGTCGCCGATCAGCAGCGAGTCGATCGTGCGGGACGGGCGCCCGATGCCGGTCTCGCCGAACTCCAGGTACTCGACCGCCTCGTGCAGGCCGTGGCTCCAGCGCCGACCGGTCAGCCGGCGGCCGCTCGCCTCGTCGAAGATTTCGATCCGGCCGCCGTCGGTCGCGTACTCGCGGAAGCCCTCCGACTGGCGGTCCTTGAGCCAGCGCGCGGACAGCGCCTGCTCCACCCGCGTGACCAGGTTTCGGTTGGCCTTGCTGGTCAGGTCCCGCCCGATGACGTCCAGCTTGGCGATGAGAGCCACGCCCTCCGGGGTCAACTTGGCCCGGCGACCGGGGAGGTAGTAGCCGGCAGCGTCATCGGTGACCGCGACGAGCCGCTCGGCGACCTGGTCGGCCCACTTGATGTCGGCGACCGCGAGTGCGTCATTGAGTTCGGCGACGGCCAGCCGGTGGGGGACCATGCCCTCGTCCAGCAGCACCTTGTCGATCTCGTCGATCAGCCGGAAAGCAACCCCGTTGCCCTGCACGCTTGTCCGCCCGGTGCGGTCGCGCAGTGCGTCGAACAGGAAATCGCTGACCGATCCGATCACGATGTCCGCGCGGTAGGCGCGGATGGTCCGCTCCAGCGACCGGTTCGGCCCGATCCGGTCCACATGCAAGCCATGCCGGCTTGCCAACGGAGCAAGCTCCGGAATCGCCTGCCTGACCAGAGCCGAGTCCGGCGTCAGCCACTGCGAACGCCGCCCTTCCAGGAAGGTGCGGGCAACGATTACGACAGCGCCGGCAAGAGTCTTGCCATCACCGGTGATCAGTTCGACAACCCGCAGGTCGCGGGCCATCGCAATTGCCGCGGTCAGCTGTCCAGGAGTGAGCTCCTTCTCCAATCCGGGTGTTGCGCGAACCGAGGCGGCCACGATGCCGACCGCTTCCGGCATCGCTTCCTGCAGCGATAGCTGGCCGCTCCGGACCCGCTTGGCCAGGTCGGCCAGCGCGTCGACGTCGCCCTTGTTAGTGGGCGTGATCAACCGACCGGTCAGCAGCTCAGCGGCCATCACCTCGTCGATCAGGTGGCCGTAGTCCCGCTCGGCCTGCAGCCACTGCTCGCGCTCGGCCTTGTCCACCTGACCGTTGTTCGGCTCGTCGAGCTTGTCGGCCGGCTTGCCGGTCTGGTGGGTGTCAGAAGAGTTGCTCTTGTTTTGCGGAGGATCAGTTCCGGAAGTGTCGCTGCCGTCCTTCTGTGGTGACGCCTGCGAGCCGCGCTCCGTCCCGGGCTTCTGCTCGCTCGGGTGCATGGTGTTCGGCGGCTGGTTCTCGTGCGGCGCGCCACCCTGGCCGTCGCCGTGGCCGTTGCCGGCCGAGGCGTTCCTCGGCATGCCCGGCTGCTCCGGCGGGGCGTTCGGCTGGGCCGGCTCGGCAGGTTTCGGCCGCCCGTGCCCATTGCCCGAGGTTTGGATCGGGCCCTGCTGGTTCGCGCCTCCGCCTTGGCCGTTGTTCGAGCCATTGTTCGCGCCGTTGTTCGAGCCGGCGTTGGGGCCGTTGTCCGGCACGGGCTCGGTGACGACACTGTTGTCGCCCTTGCCCGAGGTGGCTGTCGCCGGCTGCTGGGGCTCGCCGTTGGCGGTGCTGGTCGCGGGCTGCTCGGTGGGGGCGCGGCGCGCGAACGTCTGGCCCTGGTACTCGTAGACCCGGACGGCCGGGTCGGCCCGCAGGGCGTCGGCCAGCTCGCGGGGACTGACACCCAGCTCGCCCGCCAGCTCGTCCAGCACCACCGGCCGGTTCTCCGGGAGGCGGTCGGTAAACGGCGATGGCGTGCCGTTGCCGTTCTGGGCGCCGTTGGCGCCGTTCGTTCCGGCCTGGGTGCCGTTGCCGCCGTTCGTTCCGGCGTGGGTGCCCTGGGTGCCGGTCTGGGTCCCGTTGGTGCCGCCCTGCGACCCGGTCTGGGCGGCGGCCCGCCGGGTGGCCCGGTTTTCCTTCGCCTGCTTGGCCGCCTCGCGCACCTGCTCGCGCCGCGCCTGCTGGGCCTCGACGGTGAACTTGCCCAGGAACTCCTTGGTCCGGTCGACCCGGAGTTCGGTGCGCAGCTGGCCGGCGCGGTCCTTCAGCACCGTCTGGTAGGCGCGCTCGATGCGGCTCCGTTCCAACACCGACAGCCACTGGCTGGCCTTCTGACCCATGCCGGTCTTGTTGACGTCGATCAGTCCGAGGTTGTCCGCCGCCCGCAACCCACTCTGTCGCGCGGCCCGGATCTCCGCCGGGGTGGCGTTCCTCTCGATGCCGAGCGCCGAGTACGCCCTGGGGACCTTGACCAGGCCGATCAGCCCGGAGCGGCCGATGATGGAGAAGTACGGCGCGGACGCTTCCGCGAATCGCCCGGTGCCGCGAAGCGCGCCCGCCGCGCCCGCAAGTGCCCCGGCCATCCCCGGCGAGCCCGCGGCGGCCGCGTCGGTGACGTACCCGGTCATGCGAGCTCCGCCGGTCCGGGCCAACTCGGCCAGCGGAGGCAGCGCGCGACCAAGTCCGGCCGCGCTGAGCCGCCCCGCCGCGCCCCACAGCCGGTACGGCGCGACCACTACCTGCATCGGCAGCATCGCAATCCGGCCGGCCCCGATCATGGTTGCCCCGGCCGCCCGCACGATGCCGGCCCGGAGGCCGGTGGCCCCCAGCACGCCGGCCTTCACCGCCGCACCGCCCACCTTCAAGATCGCACCCGCGCCGGCGAGCGGCAGCGACGGGATGGTCAGGTCGGCCATCAGGGTGCCGACCGGATCTTCCGAGTAGCCGCTGTAGAGCCCTTGGCGCCAGTCGCCGTGCTTGACCGTCTCCCAGCTGCCGTCGGTGAACACCGGTTTCCACCGGTTCCACATGTCCTGCCCGGCCTTGGCGAACATGCCGGTGAACGGGTAGACGCGGTTCTGGTACTCCGCCCACGTTTCGTCCTGCAGCCGGGTAGGTTCGTCCGCCCAACCGATGTCCGGATCGTACTTGACGTCGTGGTACAGCTCCTCGCCGAATGCACCGACCAGGTGCGCGGCGCCCTTGGGCGCATAGGCGACCGCTCGGGCGATGCCGTCGCTGATCTTGCTCGACGTGCTGTCGCGGTCCGGAGGCTTGCCGCCGAGGTAGGTCCAGTCCGGCATGTCGTAGGTGAAGAAGTCGTGCACGGCCATGATTCCGTCGCCGAGCTTGTCGAGCTTGTGCTCGACCCAGTTCGGTCGGCCGTCCTTGAATGCCTGCTCGGCCTGCGAGGCCTGGCCGTCGCGCAGGTAGAAGGTCCAGTCGCGCCAACCGTCGGGGTGGTCCCGGCTCTCGGCGAACCACCCGGCGACCATCTCGGAGCGCTTGCGCCGGTCGCCCTCGCTCTTGATGTCGGATTCCTTGATGCCGGTGCGCAGCGCCTCGATCTTGCTCCAGGAGTCGAGCTGCGGCCCCTCCCACTGCTCCGCCGTGTGGTAGGCGGCGATGTTGGCCTTCTCATCGGCTGACAGGGTGTCCCAGACGGAGGTCTCCGGAGCGTCCTCGGACTTCTTGACCGGCAGCAGCGACTTGTCCCCGAGCACGTGCAGGTCGGTGGGGAAGGTGGGCAGCCGGACAGCCGCGTTCAGCGCGGAGACCACATCGGAGTGGCCGGTGGAGGGCAGGTTCAGCCAGACCGGGTGCGACTCATCCTGGATCTTGACCCACTGCCCGCTGCCCAGCATGTTGCTCTGCGAGCGAGGCCCACCGGCGATGGCGTTGTACCGGGTCAGAGTGGCGTCCTGGTACCCGCGAAGGACCTTGGAAACCTCGACCTGGTTCCGGTCGCCCGACTTCTCCATGCTGTCGGCCAGCGTGGTGACCCGCTGCAGGTCGGTGTTCGCGTTGTTCAACCGCTGGTAGAACGGGTCGTCATCGGCGTGCTTGGCGAACGCCAGGTCCAGCTTGCGGCGCTGCGCCGCCTGCTCGGCAGCCTTCGGATCCGGCGCGGGGGTGTTCTCCTTGATCCGCGCCCGGATCCCGTTTACCGCGGCCACTTCGCCGTTGACCTTCGCCACGTCAGCGTTGAACGCGTCGACCTGCTGAGGGTCGGTCTGGTCCAGCGTCTTGCGCCGCTTGTCCAGATCGGTGTTCTGCTCGGCCACCGACCGATCGCGCGGGATCAAGCTCAGATCGGCGATGTTGTTCGCGGAGAGCTTCGCCTGCTCCGCCGTCATCGGCTTGCGGCGCGCGTTGGGATCCGCGTTCGGGTCCACGCCCATCAGCTCGGCGGCCTTGTCCCTGGCGCGCTCCAGCTTGTTGTCCGGGGTGTCCCACAATTGGGCGGTCTTCCGGTCGAGCTCGGTCGGCGGCGGCGGCGGGGGGATCTTCGTGGGATCCAGCAGCTGCTCGAGGCTCAGCGACCCGTTCGAGTTCACCACGGGCGCTGGCCCGGCCAGCTCCTCCACCAGCTTCGGGTCGGCGGCCAGCTTCGCGTTGATGTCGGCGATGGTCGGCGGGGTGTAGCTGGCCCGGTCGATGCCGTCCACGAACCGGTGCGCGTCGGCGAGTTCCTTGCCTGTCTGGCTGGCCTGCTCAAGCTTCTTGAGCTCCGGCGCGAGATCGGCGCGCTCCTTGTCGGTGAGCCCGTCGGCGTTCGCCTTCTCGATGACGTCCAGCGTGCTCTTCAGGTCGTCGCCGGAGAGCTCGCCCTCCAGCTTGCCGAGCAGGCGCTGCCGCTTGCTCTGCTCGATGCCGCTCATCAGGACGGCTTCGTCCTTCTGCTCCTGGGTGAGCGCGGGCAGGCCGGCGTCGTAGCGCTTCTTCTCGTCGTCGGTGAGGGCGGCGCGGTCGGAGTTGGTCAGCGGCGGCAGCGGCCCCTTCGGGTCGAGCCCGAGACGGTCGGCGATCTGGCGGTCCAGCTCATTGTCCAGCGAGGGCCGCCGGTAGGTGGGGTCGGTGAGCAGCATCCAGGACGCGTCGGGGTCGCCCTGCCAACGGAGCTGGTACTCCTTCGGGACATTGGTCTCGCACTTGCCGGCGCCGTCCCGGCACCCCATGCCCTGGTTGCCGGTGATGTTGCCCTTGCCGTCCGTGGTCGGGTAGAGGAACCAACCCTCGCCCTTCATCCGCTGGCCCGCGACGTTGGTGCCCTCGCAGCCCTTGCCGGTGCAGGTGACGCCGCCGCCTTCGCCGTACAGCATGCCGATGTTGCAGCTCTTGCCCTCGCACTTGTGCGTGTTGCCGGACGGGTCGGTCCAGTGCACCGTGCCATCGGCGAGGTTGGTGATGCCGCCGGTCTCGGTCGGCAGCTCGCCCTGCTTGGTGATCGGTTCGACCACGATGCAGTTCGCGCACGTGCGGTTGGCATCCGGTTTGGCCAGTGCCTCGGCCGACAGCCCGTTCGGGTTGGCCTGCTTCATCCCGTCCGGCCGGGTCAGCTCACAGCCGCCGACGCAGCGGATCTCCCCGTTCTGGCCGTTGCCGTCGGGGGTGGTCACGTTGATCCCGATCGGACCCAGCAGGCCGGCGATACCGCCCACGGGTGTGCGCTTGGCGATCGTGTAGCCCTCTTTGCCGAGCTTGACGCTGCCGGTCTGGTCGTTGGAGATGTCGAAGACGCCGGAGTGGCCGAAGGCGTCCCGGGTCTTGATGGTGGTCCAGCCGCCGATGCCGTCACCGTTGGCGTCGATGATGTCGTTCTCCGCCGTCGTGACCTTGCCCTTGCCCTCGAAGTCCAGGGTGGCGGCGTTGCCCACCCCATCGCGGCCGATCAACGTGCCGGGGGTGCCGGCGATGTCGATGTGGTCGGTCCAAACACCCTGGCCGATGTCGGCATTCTTGATGTCACCCACACACCCACCCGCGCAGGTGGTGGTGAACGGCGAGCCCTTCAGGTTGGCGAAGCGGCCGCTGTTCTGCGCGGCGCCCGGGATCGGTTGCCCCGCCATGGGCACCGGCCGCGAGTCCCGGTAGGTGATCTTCGAGCCGGACACCCCGTCGGTGACCTGGCCGTTGCCCTTGACCGAGTACGCGCCGTTGCCCTTGTCGTCGCGGTAAGAGGTAATTCCCTCGGAGCCCTGGACGTTGTCCTTCTTGCCCGAGCCCGGGGTCACCGGGACGTTGCCGGTGAACTTGTTGTCGCCCCAGTTGACGGTCTCGCCGCCGGGGGTGCTCAGGCTGTCCTTGTTGGGGCCCTGGCAGTCCTTGCCCACCGTGCAGGTCTGTACCGCACCGCCCTCCGGCTTGACCTTGAGGACTCTGTTGCCGTCCTTGTCGACGCCCTCGACGCCGCGTTGGTTCGGTCCAAGCTCCTCGATCGGGATCGGCTTGAGCGGGTTGCCGTTCGCGTCGAAGCCCGGAGGTGGCCCGGTCGGAGGGGTGGTGGCGGTGAAGACCGGTTTGAAGCTGCTCTCCTGGTAGCCCGGGCAGGTGCCGGTGGTGCAGTAGCCCTGGCCACCGTCTGGGTCGTAGGGGTTCGCGACCGCGGCGACACCGCAGCTACCAGGGCCGCTGTTGCCGCACTGGACGGTCTTCTTCGCGTCCAGGTGTCCGCCCCAGTTGTAGGGGCCGTTGGGGATCTCGGCGCGGGCGGAGTCGGCGGCGAAGGCAAAGTAGCTGGAGTCCGAGCAGTCGGCGCCTTCGCCGGTGCAGGTCGCCGACGCGAACGCCTGGTTGCCCTTGGCGTACGCCTGGGCGGACACAGCGACCGCGCCGCCGCCCATCTCGCCACTGCCCTTGCCGTGCGCGTGCGCCTTCGCCCAGGAACCCGACTTGTCACCAGCCGAGGCGTCCCTGGTGGCTTCGAAGCTGTAGCTGCAGTCGGTGCCCTCGGTGCCTACGCAGGAGGCCATCGCCTGGGCCGAGGAGGCGTCCCCGGCCGCGGCGGCCGTGGTAGCGACCTGGCCGCCGCCGAACTCGCCTTCCTTGTGCCCGACCGCGTCCGCCTTGGCGCCGTCCGCGGAGGCGTGGCTCTCCGCCCGGTAGGAGAATGAGCAGCGCGACCCGTCGGTGCCGGTGCACGTCGCCGAGGCGCGCGCACCCAGTTGCTCACTCGCCGCGACCGCGCTCTGACCGGCGCACTGGCCGTCGGTGCCGGCGGTGCAGTCGGTCTTCGAGACGGCCTTGTTGACCCCGCCCTTGGTGCTGTCGCTGGCCTTGGTCTCGCTGGAGGCGTCGCCCTCGGTGTGGGTGGTGCAGCCGGTACCCGCGCAAGCGGCGTTGACCTCGGCGTAGTCCTTGGTAGTGCTGCCGGTGGTGCCCGCTTGGCAGGGGGTACCTGGCTGGCAGGTGGCGGTGGCCTTGCCGGTCACCTTGGCCGCGCCGGCGGCGTCGGTCTGCGAGGAGCCGGCCAGGCACCCGGTGTCGGGGCAGATGACGGTGGCGCCCGTCTCGCCTTCACTGGTGGGCGGCTCGGCGCCGCGACCGGGGTGCGTGACGGCCGTTGCGGTAGCGGTGACGCCGCAGCCGCCCTCACCGGCGGTGCAGGTGGCGGTGGACTTCGAGTCGCCGGGCAAGCCGCTGGTGGTGCCGGTCGCGGTGGCGGTGCAGTCGGGGCCGATGCACTGGGCGGCGGAGGACGACTCGGACCAGGTGGCCGGAACGTCGGTGACCGGCTTCTTCGCGGCCTCGGCGGCGTCGGTCGCGGTCTTGTTCGCCTGCTCGGCGGTCTTGGTGGCCTCGGCAGCGGTCTTCTTCTGCTCGGCGGTCGCGCCGGGGGCGGCGGCGACCTGCTTGGCCTCGTCGGCGGCCTGTTGGGCCTCGGTGGCCTGGGCCTTCGCCTGCTCGACGACTGCCTTGTTCTGCTCGGTGAGGATGTCGGCGACGACCTGGCCGGATGCCGAGGTGGAGGTGGAGACGGCCTGGCAGGCGCTGCCGGTGGTGTCGCAGGTGCTGGTGGTTTCGCCGGTGGCCTCTGGGGGACCTCGGGAACCGGAGCCGCCGTTCAGGCCGGACGGGCCGTCGATGCCGGTGGCGACGCCGCGCGGGGTGCCCTTGCAGGGGCCGCTGCCGTCGCAGGTCAGCGTGGCCGAGGCGGAGGACCAGCTGGAGGCGCCGGGGACGGTCGGGCCGCCGGAGTTGGCGGACGAGCCGGGGGCGGTGGCCGGCGGGTTAGGCGTCTGGCCACCTTGGCCGGCGGGGTCCTGGTCGGTGGGCGAGGCGGTCGCGCTGTTGCCGCTCTGGGCGCCGCTGGCGCTGCTGCCGCCGGTCGCGTTGCCGCCGGTGGGGCTCGAGCTGACGGTGGCGTTGTCGGTGGAGGACTCCTGCACCAGCGGGGCGATGCTGTTGGCGTCCGGGCCGGAAGAGGCGCCGCCGTTGACCACGGCCTGGCAGCTGCCGCCGGTCACGCCGGAGCAGGTGCCCTCGGCGCGGTTGCCGCGCGGGTCGGGGGAGACGCTCGGGTCGGTGGCGGTGACCGAGGCGGTGATCTTGCCGGTGCACTCGCCGTCGGCGCCGTCGCAGGTCATCTTGCCGCCCACCACGGAGGCGGCCGACGGGCCGGCGGGCATCCGGGCGCCGTTGACGGCCTGGTCGTCGCTGGCGTAGGTGGTTGCCGCGCCGGGGCCGGTGGATGCGGTGGACAGGGTCTGGACCTGGCAGGTACCGGCGCCGGTCGCACAGCTC
>DATHIT010000553.1:0-10014 GCA_035489915.1 Pseudonocardia sp.
CGGCTCGTCGACCAGTACCCACTCGTCGACCAGCTCCCGGCACAGCTCGAGGGTTACCGCGCCGTCCTCCACACTGCCGGCGGTGCCGTCGGACAGCGTCGGGGCGGCGTCCACCGCGACCACCCGGCCGGCCTGGACCGAGGCGGCCATCGCGGCATCGGCCGAGGGGGAGGCGCCGTACACCCGCACACCCGGCATGTGTTGGGTGAGCACGGCGGCCACCCCGCTCATCAGCCCGCCACCGCCGACGCTGACGAACACCGCGTCCAGCCCGCGCTCGCCGGACTGCTCCAGCATCTCCACGCCGATGGTGCCCTGGCCGGCGATCACATCCACGTCGTTGTACGGCGAGACGTAGGTCAGCTCGTGCTCCTCGGCGTACCGACGGGCGACGCCCTCCAGCACACCGGTGTCGGTCCCGAAACCGCGGATCTCCGCGCCGAGCCGACGGATCGCCGCCACCTTCACCGGCGAGGCGTTCTCCGGCACGAACACCACACCCCGCCCGCCCAGCACGTCGAGCGCGTTCGCCACGCCGAGGCCGTGGTTGCCGGAGGATGCGGTGACCACACCTCGTCGGCGCTGCTCCTCGGTCAGCGTGAGCACCTTGGCCAACGCGCCCCGGGCCTTGAACGATCCGGTCCGCTGCAGGTGCTCGCACTTGACCAGCGCCTCGGTCCCCAGCTCGGCGGCCAGCGCGGAGAAGGCAGTCAGCGGGGTCAGCGTGAGGTGCGCGCGCAGGGTGGGCGCCACCCGCTCCGACATCCCGGCCAGCACCGCCGCCGACACCCGCCCATCCCCGAGCCTCCCCGTCATCCCCCCATCATCTCCGCCCACCCGAGCGCACCACCCAGCAGCCGCTCCGATCACCCGGAACGCCAACCCCGGCCGCTGCTACCCACGTCGCATACCGGAGGCACAGTTCGCACAGTGCGTGCGGTATGCGAAGTGTGCCCCAGGTATGCGAAGTGCGAAGGGCGGTCGGCGATGGGCGGTCGGCGCAGGTACGGCGGGTGCGGGTACGGCGGTACGACCTGCGGGACCGGCGGCGGGTGTGCGAGATTGCTGGGGGCGGGCGGTTGGCGGGATGTCACGGGAGGCAGAGCATGGGTAGGGGCGCGGGAGCGGGTACGTCTCAGATCTTCACGTCGAGCACGGTGCACACCCTGACGGCGGATCGGCCCCCGGCGTTCGCCACGCTTGGCGAAACGATCGTCGCCGTGGGATCTGTCGAGCGGCTGCGCGGCATGTTCCCCGATGCCGCGGTGCACGACTTCGGCGACGGAGTGCTGATGCCGGGGTTCAACGACGCCCACCAACACCCGAGCATGTTCGCCGAACAGCTGCTCGGGGTGGACCTGTCCCCGGAGCTGGTCGGCTCCCGCACCCAGCTGCTTGAGCTGCTGCGGGAGCGCGCCGCGCGCACCCCCACCGGCGAGTGGGTGCTGGGTACCCGTTACGACCACACGAAGAGCACCGGCGGTGCCGTGCTCACCAGGGTCGACCTGGACGAGGCCTGCCCGGAGCATCCGGTGTTCATCCGCCAGATCGGCATGCACTGGGGCGTGCTCAACTCGGCCGGCCTGCGCGCCGTCAAGCTGACCGACGCGAGCGCCGCGCCGGTCGGGGGCGAGTTCGGCCGGGACGAGGCCGGTCGGCTGAACGGCGTGGTGTACGAGCGGGCGGTGCACGAGCTGGTCGACCTGGCCATCCCGGCGCCGACTCTGGCGGGCCAGCTGGACGGGCTGCGCCGCTACCAGCGGAACATGCACTCGGCGGGCATCACGTCGGTGGGTGACGCGCTGGTGTTCCCGCGTGGGCTGCGCGTGCTGCAGGAGGCCTACGCGCTCGGCGAGCTCACCATGCGGGTCAACATGCTGCTGGCCTACCCGGTGCTCGACGCGCTGGAGGCGTTGGGCCTGCGCACCGGCCTCGGCGATACCTGGCTGCGGGTCGGCGGGGTGAAGACCCTGGTGGACGGTGCCATCGCCGGCGGTACCTGCCTGCTCGAAGAGCCCTACGAGGACGGCTGCGCGCACGGTATCCAGGCCACGCCGACCGAGGAGCTGAACGAGTTCGTCCGGCGGGTGCACGACGCGGGCAGCACCGCCTGCGTGCACGCCAACGGGGACCGGGCGATCCGGCTGTTGCTGGACGCGGTGGAGGCGGCCCAGTTGGCCAACCCGCGCCCCGGAGCACGGCACCGGATCGAACACTGCACGCTGGTGGATACCGAGATCCTGAAGCGGATCAAGGCGCTGGACATGGTGGCGGTGCCGTTCGGCAGCTATGTGGCCTTCCACGGCGAGAAGCTGCCGGGCTACTACGGCATGGACCGGGTGGCGCGGATGTTCGCGCACCGGGATCTGTTGGACGCCGGCATCCCGGTGGCGGGTTCCTCGGACTTCCCCTGCGGACCGTACGAGGTGCTGCTGGCCATGCGCAGCTGCGTCACCCGGTGCGCAGAGGACGGCACCGAACTCGGCGGCAACCAGCGGATCACCACCGCCGAAGCGCTCGCGCTGTACACCACCGGGTCCGCATACGCCTCCGGCGAGGAAGACCGCAAGGGCAGGCTGGCGCCGGGCATGCTGGCCGACTTCGTGGTGTTGGACCGCGACCCGCTCAACACACCGCCGGAGGAGCTGGCCGACATCGGGGTGGCCCAGACCTGGGTGGGCGCCGAGCCGATGTGGCTGCGGGAGGACAGCGCCTGAGCGGCACCACCAGGGGCGATACCGATCAGGCCGGATGCGCGCCGCGGCCGGCTGCTGATCGGTCAGCGGAGCCGGCCGCTAGTCGGTGCGGCGGTAGCTATCTGGCGCCGGCGTTGTGCAGGTTGCGGCTGGCTGTCGGGAGTGGCGCCGGGGCGCCGATGATGGCGTTCAGGTCGATCAGCGCGGCAACCACGTTCTGCTGTGCGTTCAGCAGTTGGTGGTGCAGCCGCGCCGGGTCCCGGTTGGGGATGGTGAGTTGATCGGTGATCCGTTGCAGGTTGCGCGCGATCTCGACCGCGCGGAGCTGGACTGGGGTCTCGATGGGGTCACCATTGGAGGTCACGTGGACTCATCCTGCCGCACCGGCGCCGGTGCCGGCTGGTCCCCGGGCTACACAATCTGGCCGCTTCTCCTGGAGGGATCCCACCTTGACGCGGGTTGTCCACAAAACCGCGGCGAATTGTCCCCGGTGTGTGTGCGGCGGCCCGGTGTACTGCTCCACGGGTTCGATTTCCCGATCGTGGACGAGGGGACAGGGATGGTCGACGCGGCGCGTCAGGAGCACGACTACATCGTGATTGGAGCCGGTTCGGCGGGCTGCGTGCTCGCCGCCCGGCTGTCCGAGCGCGCCGACACCCGGGTGTTGCTGCTCGAGGCCGGACCCCCGGACACCCTGCCTGACCTGCGGGTTCCGGGCGCGTGGCCGACCCTGTGGGGCACCGAGGTCGATTACGCCTACGTGAGCACGCCGCAGCGCGGGCTCAACGGGCTCGAGCTGCCCGTGCCGAGGGGGCGCACCCTGGGCGGCAGCAGCGCCATCAACGGCATGGTCTACCTGCGCGGCCACCCACACGACTACGACAGCTGGGCGGCGGTCGGCGGCGCCGGCTGGTCCTACCAGGAGGTACTGCCCTACCTGCGGCGGATGGAGACGGTCCCGGGAGCCGATCCGGCCTGGCGCGGCCAGGACGGCCCGATGCGGCCAGGTCCCGCCCGCAACCCGCACCCGCTCTCGGCCGCCTTCCTGGACGCCGCCTCAGCGGCCGGCTACCCACGTACCCAGGACCCCAACGGGGCTCAGCCGGAGGGCGCGGGCTGGCACGACCTGGCCATCGTCGAGGGCCGGCGGCAGACCGCGGCGGACGCCTACCTGCACCCGATCACCGCGCTACGGCCGAACCTGACCGTGTCGACCGACTCCTGGGCCACCCGGCTGCTGCTGGACGGCGACCGCTGCACTGGCGTGGAGTACCTGCGCGGCGGTGAGGTGACCCGGGCCGACGCGGCCGTCGAGGTGATCGTCTGTGCCGGCAGCATCGACTCACCGCGGCTGCTGATGCTGTCCGGTATCGGCCCGGCCGACGAGCTGCGCGCGGTGGGCGTGCGGCCCCTTCACGACCTGCCCGGGGTGGGCCGCAACCTGCGGGACCACCCGCTCGCCAGCGTGGTCTACCAGGCCAGCCGGGAGATCCCACCCGGCGCGAACAACCTGGCCGAGGCGTCCATGTCCTGGCGCAGCGACCCCACCCTGGCCGGGCCGGACATGCACTTCATCTTCTCCCACGTGCCGTTCCATCTGCCCACCGTGCAGTCCCCGCCGAACAGCTACACCTTCTGCCTGGCCACCGTGCCGGACAGCGGGGGGAGCGTGCGGCTGCGGGATGATTCGCCGACCTCACCGCCGGTGCTGGACCTGGGCCTGTTGGCCTTGCAGAGCGACGTGGACCGCCTGGCCAGGGGCATCGAGGTGATCCGGGATATCGCGCACACCGGCCCGTTCGACGAGTGGCGGGCCGGCGAGGTGCTGCCCGGGCCTGCCGCGACTCGGCGCGCTCAGCTGGAGGCACACCTTCGGCTCTCCACCGGCAGCTACTTCCATCCGGTCGGCACTTGCGCGTTCGGCGAGGGGCCGGACGCGGTGGTCAGCCCCGAGCTGCGGGTGCACGGCATCGACGGGCTGCGGGTGGCGGACGCCTCCGTGATGCCCTCCATCCCCAGCGTGAACACCCATGTGGCGACCACGATGATCGGCGAACGGGCCGCGGCGCTGATCGCCGGTGAGCGGGTCAGCGAGTCGGTCGGGGAGCGCGGCGCCTGACCGCGGGTCGGACCGCCCCGGCTCACTCGGTGCCGTACGGCTCCAGGGCCACCTGGCGGTTCCGCCACCGCTCGGGCGGTTCGCGGCGCCAGTCGTGGGCGAAGATGCCGAACTCCCGGCCATCCAGCAGGGGGGTGGCCGGGAGTCGGGCCTGGCCGTTGTGGTCCAGCAGCGGCTGCCAGAAGTCGGGGTAGGCGAGCACCGTGTAGGACCAGGCCATCCGGCGCTCTCCCAGCCACGCGGCGAGTGCGCGCATCTGTTGTAGGTCCGCGATCGGCGACGGTCGCATGTAGGCGGCCGGGTACACCATGTGCCGGGCCAGCCCGATGTACTCGCCGGGGTGCGGCGGCGCGACGGCCAGGCTGTGCGCCCAGGCGGCGGCAACCACCGGATCCGCGGCTATCTCGTCCTCGCGGAGCTCGGCGAGCCGCAGCCAGGCCATGAATGCCACCAGCTCAGCGGTATCCAGGTGCCGGTAGACGGTGAACGCCGAAGGTTGCCGATGGAGCCAGAACTCGACGATGCGCGCGGATTCCTCGCCCTCGGTCCCGGCGGCCATGGCCCGTACGTCGGAGTGGTCCTCGGCCCGCAACACGTCTTCCTCGACGTCCGTTTCGCCTTCCGGGCTGACGAACCGCGGCAACACGCCCCCGTAGCGGCGCAGGTGGCGCAGCGCCCTGAGCGTCCCTACTCCCTGGGCGCGGGGGGCGACCAGCTGTCCGAAGACATACCCGCGTACCCGACCGTGCAGCTCTGCATAGCCGCTGGGATCCCGCCGACGAAGGTCGGTGTCCAGCGCACCGCGCACCACATCGTGCGGGTAGATCCCGTGGCTGCCCGACTCGATGAACGGCAGGCCGCGCAGCCAACTGAACAGCGCGCGGGCGTCGCTCCCCGGCAGCGCCACGCGCAGCAGGTCCTCGGTGGTGCGGTAGGCATGCGCGCACACCTGCAGCGCGCGCTGGTGATCCGCAGAGGGCACCGCGCCGACCAGCTCGGACAGCAGTGTCTGAATGACGTCCTGGGAGGGGACGAGGCTCGCGGTCACGCCGTCGTCCCGGGTGGCGAGCTCGGCGGCCAGCGACAGTGCCATCGGGAGCCCACCGGCGAAGGCCAGCACGGGCTCCCGCAGCTCGGGCGGCACCCCTCGGGCCTGGAGCAGTGCGGCGGCGTCGGCCGGACCCATGTCGTCCACCTGCAGAACGTGTAGCGCGCTGGCCCAGGACGGGTCGGCCCGCCAGCTCGGACCCGGCGGGCGGCGGCCGGCGATGACCACCAGCGCGTCCGCCGGTAGCCCGGGCAGGAACTCCTCGCGCAGCCATGGCTCCAGCGTCTGACAACGCTCGAAGGTGTCCACCAGCAAGACCGCGCCGGGGGTGTGCGCTCCCTCGGCCACGGCGGCGAAGGCCGTCGGAGAGCCGGCGGTCTGTCCGTCCACCCAGCACACCGTGCGCCCGGTCGCCTCGGCATCGTCGGCCAGCCGGCGCAGCAGGGTGGACTTGCCGACGCCGCCGGGTCCGTGCAGGAACAGCGTGACCAGGTCACCGGCGCGGCCGCCCAGCGCCGAGGCGAAGAGCTGCCGCTCGGCGTCGCGGCCGACGAAGCCGCGCTCGCGTGCCCGCTGAAGTCGGTCGGCCAGCATCCGCCTACCCGGACCGCCCTCGGCCAGGCTCGGATCGGCGCCCAGGATCTGCTCGTGCAGCGTAGCCGCCGTGCCCGGATTGGAGCGGCGAGCCGGCCCCCAGCGCGCGGCGCAACCGGGACAGATAGGTACGCATGGTTGATCGCGCGGTCGAAGGGACCGCCTCGCCCCAGATCCGGTCACTCAGTACCTCGAGGGTGACCGGTCGCCCCAGGTTGAGTAGAAGTAGGGCCAGCACAGCGCGCTGTCGAGGCTCGCCCAGATCGATCTCGCGGTCGTCGTGCCAGGCCCGGACCGGGCCCAGCAGGCTGAACCGGACGCCCTGGGTGTGCACGAGAAGTCCTCCGGGGTGGTGGATCACCCCTAGGATATCTCCGGCATTTCTTTTCGGGGGTTGATGGTCGTGGTCTACCGCAAGGTGGTGGCTGTGGCTGGGCCGGAGGTAGACGTCGCGCCGTCGGCCCGGTCGCTGACCGAACAGGTGTACGACCATCTGCTCGAGCTGATCCTCAACGCTGAGCTGCGCCCCGGCTCGATGGTGCTCGAGCCGTCGCTGGCCAGCTACTTCGGTGTCTCCAAGACCCCGGTGCGGGAAGCACTGCGGATGCTCACCCACGACGGCTGGGTGGTCACCATTCCGCGCAAGGGCTACCTGATCAAGCCGCTGCAGCTGGCCGACGTCAGCGAGGTCTTCGGGCTGCGGATGATGATCGAGCCGGCGCTGTTCGCCGAGGCCGCGCGGCAGGCCAGCGCGGACAGCATCGCCAAGCTGCGCGCCCAGGTGGAGCGCCAGAGCGACGAGTCCGCCTCGGTGCCCGAGTCGCTGCAAGCCGCCCGGGAGTTCCACCTGCTCGGCGCGGCGATCAGTCGCAACCGGCGCGCCGGGGAGGTGGTGAGCGGGCTACTGCACGAGATCCGCCGACTCCACCACCTGATGCCCGAGATCAGCGAACACATCTCGTCCGCCGAGGAGGTCAAGGCGCACGCCGAGATCCTGGCCGCGGTGGAGCGGCACGATCCGGATGCGGCGGCGGAGCGGATGCGCGAGCACCTCGTGGAGGTGTCCCAGGTGCTGGTGGCCCAGTACGCCGGCATCCAGGTGGGCTAGCTCGCCCTTGATATATCTCAGGCATTCGATTTCGCTGTTCGCTGCCTCAGTGTGGTGGACCGGGCCAGGGTGGACCTGGGTGCGCGAGGCCGGAGGAGGGCGCCCCATGGCGAGCCCGCAACCGGATCCCGACGTCGAACAGCGAGCGGTCAACAAATCGCTTCGCTACCTGGTGCCGCTCCTGATCGTCGGCTTTACCGTGATGAACCTGGACCGCACCAACATCGGCATCGCGGCGCTCACCATGAACAAGGAGCTGGGCATCACTCCCCAGCAGTTCGGGTTGATCTCCGGGATCTTCTTCGCCGGTTACCTGCTCTTCGAGGTGCCCAGCAACCTGATCCTGCACCGCGTCGGCGCCCGGCTGTGGATCGCCCGGATCATGTTCACCTGGGGTCTGGTCACCGCGCTGACCGCGTTTGCGAACGGCCCGACGGCGATGTTCTGGTGCCGGGTGCTGCTCGGTATTTTCGAGGCCGGATTCCTGCCTGGCATCCTGCTCTACCTGACCTTCTGGTTCACCAAGGAGCACCGCTCGCGGATGTTGGGCTGGTTCTTCCTCGGCGTCCCACTGGCCACGGTGATCGGCTCGCCGCTCGGTGGGCTGCTGATCGGCATAAACCCGATGCTGGGGCTCACCGGCTGGCGCTGGCTGTTCCTCATCGAGGGCCTGCTGACCCTGGTGTTGGCCGTCGTCTACTTCGTCTGGCTGCCGAACACTCCGGCACAGGCCCGGTGGCTGACCGCACCGGAGAAGGCGGCGCTCACCGCTCGGCTGGAGGCGGAGCGCAGCACCCTGGCCGAGCGCAGCCACGGCATCACCGCGCTGACCGTGTTCCGCCAGCCCCGCGTGCTCGGGCTGTCCACCGTGCTGTTCGGGCTGGTCCTGGCACTGTACGGGGTAGGGCTGTGGCTGCCGCAGCTGATCAGGACGAGCCTGCACATCGGCGGCGTGATGCCGGTGGCGCTGCTGACCGCCGTGCCGTACCTGCTGGCCACTCCGCTCATGGTGTGGTGGGGCAGGCGGGCCGACCGGCACGGCAGCCGAGGCCTGCACACCGCCATCCCGATGCTCATCGGAGGGCTCGCGCTGGCCGCGTCCGCGCTGCTCGTCGGGGTGCCCTGGATCGGCTATGTGGGGCTCTGCCTGAGCATCCTGGCCGTGCAAGCCGCCGCCCCGGCGTTCTTCGCGCTGCCGTCGACCTTCCTGACCGGGATCGCCGCGGCCACCGGCTTCGCCTTCATCAACTCCGCCGGCAACACCGCCGGGTTCCTCGGGCCCTACCTGGTCGGCTGGGTGACCGCCACGCTGGGTGAGGCCAGGTGGGCATTGGTGATCATCGGGCTGGTGCTGGCCGCCGGCGGGGTGCTCGCCGCCGCCATGCGACTGACCGAACCGCCCAACCGGGCCGGGGTGGCGGTGACCGCGCAGTACGAGCACCGCTAATTCTCACTTACTGAGAGTTCGCTGGGCCGCATGCGGTTGGATCTATACGTTCCCTGAACTATGGACAAGCGCGCGGACCTGGTCCTTTCCGGCCGGATCAGCATCGACGGGCAGTGGCGCCACGGCGAGGTGGCGATCACCGGAGAACGCATTGACCACGTGGTCGAGGGCCGCACCGAGACCCTGGCGAAGAACCGCATCGACGTCGGCGAGGCGCTGCTGCTGCCCGGGATGATCGACGCGCACGTGCACTCCCGCAGCCACCTGGCCGAGGGCATCACCGCGGCCACCCGGGCGGCCGCCGCCGGGGGAGTCACCACCATCGTGGAGATGCCGTTCGACGGGGACGGCCCGATCGACTCGGTGGAGCGGTTCGAGGCCAAGCGGGAGCTGGTGGCCGCCGAGGCGGTGGTGGACGTCGCGCTGCTCGGCACGGTGGCACCGGGCGGCGGGTGGTCCCGGGCGGCGGAGATCGCCGGGGCCGGCGCGTGTGGCTTCAAGATCTCGCTGTTCGACACCGACCGCCGCCGGTTCCCCCGGATCTCCGACGCCGAGCTGATCGATGCGCTCACCGCGATCGCGGACACCGGGCGCACCGTGTGTGTGCACGCGGAGAACAACGAGATGGTCAAGGCGCTGATCGCCCGCTACCGCGACGAGGCCCCCCGGGACCCGCTGGCGCACTGCCGCAGCCGCCCGCCGGCGTCCGAATCGATGGCGGTGCTCACCGCGCTGGAGGCGGCCAGCTACGCGGGCGCCCAGCTGCACCTGTGCCACCTGAGCCTGCCCCGGTCGGTGGACCTGGTCCGCTGGTACGCCCAGGACGGCCTGGACGTCACTTTGGAGACCTGCCCGCACTATCTGCTGCTCGACGAGGCGGACATGGTCGAGCTGGGCAGCCGGGTGAAGATCAACCCGCCGCTGCGGGCCAAGACCGCGCGGGAGGGGCTCTGGGAGCGCCTGGCCGAGGGCTCGGTGGACGTGGTCAGCTCCGATCACGCG
>DATHIT010000554.1:0-2182 GCA_035489915.1 Pseudonocardia sp.
AGCACGTCGTCGCCGACCTCGGCGGTGGCCATCGCGGCACGCATCTGCCGGCTGGGTTGGGTGACCGTGTCCGACCTCAGGTCGATGGGGCCGGTCTTGCTGGCACGTACTCGACGCCCGGATCGGGACCCGGAATGGGAAGAAGGTCGCACGCTGAGATATTGAACCAGCCCGTCCGTGCGAGGTCTCGGTGGGGTAACGAAACAGTTACGGATACTCATTTGTGTGACTGCCGTGCAACCCGGTAGCGCACCTGGTACGTCCCCATGGGTGCACGGAAAGGGGTGGGGTGGACGAGGCCGCCGAGCAGGCGTTCGAGCAGTACTTCCGTACCCGGCGAGAGGCCGTGCGCCGCAACGCCTACCTGCTGTGCGGGGACTGGCATCACGCCGACGACCTGGCGCAGGCCGCATTCGTGACACTGCACCGCAAGTGGCACACCATCCGCGAGCCGGCGGCGGTCGACGCCTACCTGCGGCGCGTCCTGGTCCGCACGCTGATCGACGAGACCCGGCGGCCGTGGCGCAGGGAACGGGCGGTGCCCCGGCCACCCGAGTCGATCGCAACGGACGGCACCTCGGAGCAGGTGGCCACCCGCCAGACACTGATCGCGGCGCTGCGCCAGTTGCCGCCCAGGCAACGTGCCGTGCTGGTGCTGCGGTTCCTGGAGGGGATGGACGTGGCGGCCACCGCGCGGGCCATGGGGTGCCGGGAGGGCACCGTGAAGAGCCAGACGGCCCACGGGCTGGCCGCGCTGCGCGGGGTGCTGGGCAGCGCCCTGGACGACCTACGGCCAGCCGGGTGAGCGCGATGCGAATGACACACACCGAGTTCAGCCCGTGGCGAGGATGGCCGGGACACCCACGACGGGAGGTGGCACACCATGGATGAGCGCAGGCTGACCGAACTGTTCCGCGAGGCCGCCGACTCCGCGGCCGACAGCGCGCCGCCCCCTCGGTTCGATCACTCCGACGTGCTGGCCGGGTCCCGCCGGGCCCAGCAGCGCACCCGTCGGCTGCAGACCGGCGCGATCGCGGTGGCCGTGCTGGCCATGGCGACCGCCGGGGTGGTCAGCGCCGGTGTGCTGCGGACCGGCGCGCCGACCACGCTGGCCGGGCCAACCGTGGCCGGGCCGGCGCCCGCGCCGACGGAGGGCGCGCCCGGAGCCGAGGCCGCGCCCCAGCCGTTCGGTGCGCAGTCCGCGCCGGCCGGGCCGAGGGCCGCCGCCCCGGACGGCGCCGCCCCGTTCGACACGGAGAAGCGGGCCGCCTCGGGCAGCTGCGGGGTGGCCGACGCGGAGCTGTTCGCCCAGCTCGCCGACGTCCTCCCGGCGGTGCGCGGAGCCAGCCCCCGGCCGCTGTCGGACGACGTGTACTGCCCGAGAGGCGGGCGCGGTGTGGAGGTCGACGTGACCGACGGCGGCGCCCGGGGGACGCTGCGGGTGTTGCTCTCCCCGCCGGGCACCATCGGCGGCGGGTCGAGCGTGCAGACCGGGCCCGGGTCGATGGACACCACCTCGGTGAGCACCGGGGACGGCGGCTCGCTCAGCCTGACCACGATGTCGGCAGGCCGGGGCGCCGCGCCGTACGACGACCAGCTGGACGACCTGGCCGGCGAGCTGGCCAAGCGGAACTGACACCCGAGGCACCCGAGGCACCCGAGGCGGGCAGGGGGAAATCGGTCGGCGCACACCACGTACGCTTGGCAAACGTGATCCCGAACGTGCTGGCCAACCGCTACGCGAGCGCCGACATGGCGCGGCTGTTCTCCCCGGAGCACAAGGTCGTGCTGGAGCGCCAGCTGTGGCTGGCCGTGCTGCGGGCGCAACGTGAGCTGGGGATCGACGTCCCGGAGCGGGCGATCGCCGACTACGAACGGGTCGTGAACGACGTCGACCTGGCCTCCATCGCGGCGCGGGAGCGGGTCACCCGGCACGACGTGAAAGCGCGCATCGAGGAGTTCAACGCGCTCGCCGGCCACGAGCACGTGCACAAGGGCATGACCAGCCGGGATCTCACCGAGAACGTCGAGCAGTACCAGATCCTGGTGGCCCTGCGGCTGCTCGCCGACCGGACGGTCGCGGTGCTGGCCCGGCTGGCCCGCCGCGCCGGCGAGTACCGCGAGCTGGTGATGGCCGGACGCAGCCACAACGTCGCCGCGCAGGCCACCACGCTGGGCAAGC
>DATHIT010000555.1:0-2681 GCA_035489915.1 Pseudonocardia sp.
TCGACGGATCGGGCCCGGGTCGGTCCGGAACGCCATGGTCCGTGGGCTCAGGCGCTGGGGTGGTCATGGCCGCTCACCTCAAACCGATCGACTCGAGCACCTGGGTCACCCGGCGCTGCTCGGAGTCCACGAACTGCTCGAACTCCGGGCCGGCCAGCGTCGCGTCGCCCCAGCCGCGGCGGGCCAGCGCGTCCTGCCACTGTGGGGTCTTGGTCATCGCCACCAGCAGCTGCTCGAGCGCGGCCTCCTGCTCCGGGCTGATGTCCGGTGGGGCCACCACGCCGCGCCAGTTCTGCAGCTCGACGTCCACCCCGCTCTCCCGCAAGGTGGGCACGTCCGGGAGCGCGGGCAGCCGGTTCGGGCTGGATACCGCCAGCGCGCGCAAGGTGCCGGCGGTGATCTGCGGGCGGACCTCGGAGGCACCGGAGATGCCGGCCGTCGAGCGTCCGGACAGCAACGTGGTCAGCGCCTCGCCGCCGCCGGAGTGCGCCACGTAGGTCACCTTGCTGGGATCGCCGCCGATCGACTGCGCCATGAGGCCGGTCAGGATCTGCTCGACCCCGCCGGCGGATCCCCCGGAGATGGACACCGCCGACAGGTTCGCCCGCATGGCCGCGATCAGCCCGGCGATGTCCCGGATCGGTGAGTTCGCCGCCACCGTGATGACCTGGTAGTCGGTGGTCAGCCGAACCAGCGGGGTGGTGTCGGCCAACGAGTTCGGCGCGCGGTTCCGCTGCACCGCGCCGACCATGATCAGGCCCGTGGTCATCAGCTCGGTCGGCTGACCGGTATGCCGGACGAACTGGCTCAGCCCGATGGTGCCGCCGGCGCCCTCGACGTTGTAGACCTCGGTGCGGCCGACCAGCTCACGCAGCGCGCCCTGCATCTCCCGGGAGGTCTGGTCCCAGCCGCCGCCGGGGGCCGCCGGTGCCATGATCCGCAGTTGCCGGCCGTCCAGCACCTGCTGCGTGCTGGACCGCTCCTCGGACGGCGCGGTCACCACCACCGCGAGGGTGGCCACCACCGCTACGACCAGCGGTGTCCACCCGGTCCATCGCTCGGGTACCCAGCTGCTCCGTCGCTTCGCGGGCGGCGCGCTGGGCTCGGTCGGCGAGTTCGTCCTCGGCATGACCTGTCCAGCCCGTCGATGGGAGTGCGCCACGGCACGTTCAGGATTCTCGGCAATGTATCCAGAGATGAGCGGTGTGAACAAGATGGGAACAAGACGCCGACGCGGCCGGCGTGCGCAAGTCCGTCCCGCGGGCCCGCTCAGATCAGGCCGGCAGGCCTATTTCAGTTCTTCGGCGACCGCTTCCAGCATCGGCACCGCCCTGAGCAGCTCGTCGGTGACCTCGATGGGAAGCCGCTCCAGACAGGCGTACAGCACCTGGGTGCGCTGCGCCCGGATGCGCTGGTGCACCTCTGACCCAGCGGGAGTGACCTGCACCCGTGCCGCGCGCTGATCGGCGGGATCGGGTTGGCGCCGGATCAGCCCTTCGTCGTCGAGCTTGCGCACCACCCGAGAGAGCATGGTCGGGTTCAGCCCCTCCATCTCGGTCAGCTCGGTCAAGCCCAGCGGCCCGCGCACCGCGATCAGCCCCAGCACGGAGTACTGGGTGGGAGTCAGGCCCTCGTCGGTGGAGGTCGCGTTCAGCTGCCGGGCCAGCCGGCTGATGACGCCTCTCAGGCGGGCGACCATCTCGACGTCCATCACACCTCGAAATTTGCTTGCTTATCGGCAGGCAACGTACTGTAGGACACCGTGACCCGATCGGACAAACTCGCCGGTAGCCCTGGTCCGATCGTACCGAGACCGCCCCGGCGGGCCCCCGTGCCTCGGCCGGGTCCGACGGAGCTCGCCTCGACCGCCGGGGATCCCCTGCCCCGCCGCAAGCTGGTCTTCGCCATCGTCTCAATGGCCCTTTTCATGAGCTCTGTCGACCAGACCATCGTGGCCACCGGGCTACCCGCCATCCAGCGCGAACTGCACGCCCCGATCAACTGGAGCAGCTGGACGATCACGATCTACGCGCTCGGCCAGGTTCTGGCCATGCCGATGGCCGGCAAGATCAGCGACATGTACGGCCGGCGGAAGGTCTTTCTCATCTCGGCCGCCGTGTTCACCGTCGCCTCGCTGTGCTGCGGACTGGCCGGGAACATCTACCTGCTCGTCGCGCTCCGGCTGATCCAGGCGCTGGGCGGTGGCGCGTTCATGCCGTCGGCCACCGGCATTGTCTCCGACCACTTCGGCAGGGACCGTGACCGCGCGCTGGGCATGTTCACCAGCATCCTGCCGATCGGCGGGATCGTCGGGCCGATCCTGGGTGGCGTATTCGTCGCGGTGTGGTCCTGGCGCGGCATCTTCCTGGTCAACGTGCCTATCGGGATCGTGCTGATCGTGCTCGCGGCAGTATTCATCCCGGCCGATTCGCCGCGGCCCACCAGCCGCATCGACGTGTACGGGATCTCGCTGCTCGGCGTGCTGATCCTGACCGCGATGTTCGGGATCACCTACCTGGGCACCGGCAACATTCCGATGTACAGCCCGGTCTTCCTGGTGTCCGAGGCCATCGCGGCCACCGCGGCCTGGCTCTTCGTCCGGCACACCAAGCGGAGCGCGAACCCGTTCATCCCGTATCGCCTGCTGCGCGGGCGGGGCTTCGCGGTGATGAACCTGATCA